>NZ_JAGPOX010000227.1 GCF_019038435.1 Nocardia alni | reverse complement strand
CCGGGGTGGGCGGGCAGCGGGTGACCGGCGGGCGATCGCGGCCGCCGGTGCGGGGTTGCGCAAGCGGCACGGGCGGCACTACACCCCGGACAGGCTGGCGGAATTCCTGGCTGAGCGGCTGCTGGAATATGTTGTGCCGCAGCGGCGATTGCGAATTCTGGATCCCGCGTGCGGGGACGGTGAGCTGCTGCTGGCCGTGTATCGGGCCGCCACCCGGCGGTTTCCGGGGATCGAGCTGCGGCTGACCGGATACGATCTGGACGCCGAGGCGGTCGCGGTGGCGCGCACCCGCTCGGGTGGTCTGCCCGTGGACTGGTATGTCGGTGACTTTCTCCGCGTGGCACCGGAACTGGGCGCGGCGTCATTCGACGCCGTCATCACCAATCCGCCCTATGTGCGCACCCAGCAGCTGGGCGCGGCCACCGCGCGCATGCTCAGCACCCGGTTCGGCCTGCGCGGCCGCATCGACCTGACCCATCCGTTCGTCGCCAGCGTGCCCCGGTTACTGCGCCCGGGCGGGGTGGTGGGCCTGTTGTGCGCCAACCGGTTTCTCACCACCAAGGCGGGCGCCAACCTGCGCGCGCTGCTGCGTGCGGAGCTGACGCCGGTGGAGCTCTACGACCTCGGCGACACCAAGTTGTTCACCGCGGCGGTGCTTCCGGCCGTCACCGTCGCGGTGCGCGGCGCGTCGGGCACGCCGTGCCGGTATGTTTCGGCCTACGAGGTCGCCGACGACGGCGAGCCGGATCTTGCGGCGGGAACCGGGCTCGCCTCGGATACCGGGCTGCCGGGAACCGACCTGTTCGCGGCCTTGGCCGCCGCACGCGACTGTTCGGTGTTGCACGACGGTCGGCACATCGTGGTCGAGGCCGGTGTGCTGGCCACGGGTGACCTTGTGCCGCAGCCGGGTTCCCCGGCGCCGCCCGCGTACAGCGGACCGGACGACGCGCCTCGGGGAAATACCGGCACGCTCGACGGGGCAAAACCGATCCGTATCGCGATGATGGACACCGCGACACCCTGGCGGATGTCGCGACCGGGAGTGGACGAGTGGCTGGGCCGGGTCCGGGCGGGGACGTGGCGGACGTTCGGCGAGGTGGCGCGAATCCGGGTGGGTATCAAGACGACCGCCGACCGGGTCTTCATCTCGGACCAGTGGGAGCAGCGGGACCCGCGGCCCGAAGACGAGCTGCTGTTCGACCTGCTCACCCATCACGACCTGGAACCCTGGCGGATCACCAGGGATCGCCCGACCCGGGTGCTCTATCCCTACGATGTGACCTGCCCCCGGCGAATCCCGGTGGACCTGGCCGAATTTCCCGGCGCCGCGGCGTATCTCGCCGAGCACAAGGATGCCCTGGCCGCGCGCGACTATGTCACCGGGGGCGGGCGGGAATGGTTCGAGATCTGGGTGCCGCAGCGCCCGGACCTGTGGCGGCATCCCAAGCTGGTGTTCCCCGACATCAGCGTCGCGCCTCGATTCGCGCTGGACCGCAGTGGGGCGATCGTCAACGGCGACTGCTACTGGATCTCGCTACCCGATATCGGCAGCGACCCGCTCGCCTATCTGCTGATGGCCGTGGCGAATTCGACGCTGGGCCTGCGCTTCTACGATGCGGTGTGCGGCAACCGGCTCTACGCGGGACGGCGTCGCTGGATCACGCAATACGTTGCGCGTCTACCGGTTCCGGACCCGACGACCGCCGCCTCGGCGGCATTGGCGCAGTGGGTGCGAGCCTGTGTCGACGGCGGTACCGACCCGGATCCGGACGTGCTGGACGAGCGAATAGCGACCGCCTTCGCGCTCGGGTCGCCGATGTAGGCCCTGCTCAGCGCAGGTTCAATGCCGCCATTTCCCGCTCGATGGCGTTGGCGGCGAAATCTATTCCACTGGACCGCAACTCGTGGACGCGGCGCTGAAGTGCCTCGATACCTCCGGGCTGTGCCGCGATATCGGCCAGACTGATCCGCTCCCTGTGTCGGTGCATACCGGCCTGCTCGCAGCCCACCGTGAACCTCCTTGCCCAACGCCGGCGCGCTCGATATTCGGCGGATTCGACCGCATTGTCCGCCCTCGGGCGCGCTGGCACGATGCTAGCAAGTGCGGACCGTCCGAATCCGAGGTCTGTGTGATGTGTCACACCTCGAAGCCGCCCCTGTGCGATGTCAGATTGTGCAGGTACACCGCCGCGTTGAGGCGGATGCGGTCCACGTCCTCGTCACCGAGCTCGCGGCGCACCTTGCCGGGCACGCCCGCGACGAGCGAGCGGGGCGGGATCTGCGCGCCCTCGGGAATCAGCGCGTTGGCGGCGATGAGGCTGCCCTCGCCGATCACCGCGCCGTTCAGGACGGTGGCGCCCATGCCGACCAGCACGTCGTCGCCGATCGTGCAGCCGTGCAGGATCGCGTTGTGGCCCACGGAAACCCCCGCGCCGACCGTCAACGGGAAGCCCGGGTCGGCGTGCAGCACGCAGCCGTCCTGAATATTGGTCCGCTCGCCCACGCTGATGTCCTCGAGGTCGCCGCGCAGTACGGCCGAGTACCAGATCCCGACCTGCGCACCGAGGCGCACCCGCCCGATCACCGTCGCATTCGGCGCGACCCATGCCGAATCGTCGATCTGCGGCGCGTGCTCACCGAGTTGGATCTTCATGATCACCAACGTACTCGCCGGACGGTGGTGACCCGGCCGCGCGTGGGCGAGTGACCAACGGGCACAGCCGAGCCCTTGCCCGTGCCGGGACGACGGGTGAGTTCCGGCCGCGCACGCTGCCACGTCAACTGAAGCGGAACGTGGCGCGGTGGGCGGCCGGGGAGATGCCCAGGGTGCGGTGGAAGTGGTGGCGCAGGTTGACCGCTGTGCCCAGACCGGACTCGGCGGCGATGCGGTCCATGGTGTTCCCGGTGGACTCCAGCAGCAGGCGGGCGTGGTCGACGCGCTGGTGCAGCAGCCACTGCTGGGGGCTCGAGCCGGTGCGCTCGCGGAAGCGGCGGGTGAAGGTGCGGCGCGACATCGCCGCGGTGCGCGCCCAGCCGTCCAGGTCGATCGGATCGCCCAGATGCGTTCGGGCCCAGACCATGGCGTGTTCGATCGGATCGTCGTCGACGGTGTCGGGCACGGAGGTGGGGATGTACTGAGCCTGGGATCCGCCGCGATGCGGGGCCAGGACCAGGGTGCGGGCCAGATCCGCGGCGACGCGGCTGCCGTGGTCGGCGCGGACCAGGTGCAGGCAGCAGTCCAGCGCGGCCGCGACACCGGCGGAGGTGACCACGTCGCCGAGGTCGGTCCACAGCACGTCCGCTCGCACCCGGACCGCGGGAAAGGTCCGGGCCAGTGCGGACGCGGCGGACCAGTGCGTGGTGAGCTCGCGGCCGTCGGCCAGGCCCGTCGCGGCGATCGCCCAGGAGCCCAGGCACAGCCCGACGATCCGCGCCCCGCGCCCGTGCGCGGCCAGCAGGGATCGCCGAATCGTCCGGGGTACTTCGAGATCCGGATCCCAGCTGGGGACGACGACGGTATCGGCTCGATCGATCACCTCCGGGCCGTGCCGCACGCTCAGGTCGAAATCGCCAGGGGTGCGCAGGATCCCGGGCTGCTCCGCGCAGGTCTCCACGACGTACGGCGCGCCGGCCTGCGCGCTGGTACCGATTCGGCCGAACACCAGTCCGGGCACGGACAGGTGGAACGGGCTGATGCCGTCGAAGGCGAGTACGGCCACGCGATGCATGGCCTGATTTTAGCGATAGTCGGCCTCCGGGCCACTGTCGGCAGGATTCGATGACGATCACACTGGTCCACATGACCGAAACGCTCAGCACCGCACTCGAACTGCTGCACATCGGCGGCCCCACCGTCCGGTTCCGGTACGCGGGTCTCACCTGGCTCACCGATCCGACCTTCGACCAGCCCGGCGACTATCCGTCCCCCGGTGTCACCCTGCACAAACTGATCGGTCCGGCGATTCCGGCTGCGCAGGTGGGACCGGTCGACGTGGTGCTGCTGTCGCACGATCAGCACGCCGACAACCTCGACGTGTCCGGGCGCGAATTCCTCGCGGGCGCCGGGCAGGTGCTGTCCACTCCCGATGCGGCCGGACGGATGGAAGGCGTTCGGGGACTGGTGAACTGGGAGTCGCTACGGATCGGCGAAGTCGAGGTGACCGGCGTTCCGGCGCTGCACGGACCCGAGGGCGCCGAGGCGTCGTCCGGGGTGGTGACCGGTTTCGTGCTGCGGTCACCGGGGTGGCCGACGGTGTACGTGTCCGGCGACAACGCGTCCGTCGCCGTGGTCGAGCAGATCGCCGCGCACATCGGTCGTATCGATATCGCCCTGCTCAACGTGGGCGCCGCCAATGTCGGCCGCTTCGGTGACCGGGACCTGACCCTCAACGCCCGCACCGCACTGGAGGCGGCCCAGGTACTCGGTGACGCGGTGATCATCCCGGTGCACGCCGAGGGCTGGCACCATTTCAGCGAAACCCTCGACCGCCTGTCCCGTACCTTCGAATACGGTGGTCGCTCCGAACAACTGCGTATTCCGCCGTTGGGTACGGAGACGGCGTATTCCGCCTAGTTGCCTGCTGATTGCCTCCGGCGAATCGCGGGGCCGGGGTCGTGGCGTCCGGGGTGGCGGTACACGACGATTGCGTTATGAGAATCGGGGTTCCTCGGGAGATCAAACCGCAGGAGAGGCGGGTCGCGGTGACTCCGGCCGGAGCGGGGGAACTCACCCGGCACGGGCACGAGGTGCTGGTCGAGGCCGGTGCGGGGGAGGGGTCCGGATTCCCCGACCGGGATTACCTCGCCACCGGCGCGCGGATCGTGCCGTCGGCTCCGGAGGTGTGGGGTGCGGCCGATCTGGTCCTGAAGGTGAAAGAGCCCATAGCGCAGGAGTATTCGCGCATGCGCGCCGGGCAGGTGCTGTTCACCTATCTGCATCTGGCCGCCTCGCGGGAATGCACCGACGCGATCCTGAGTTCCGGGATCACCGCGATCGCCTACGAGACCGTGCGCGGACCGGCCGGAACGCTACCGCTGCTGGCGCCGATGAGCGAGGTCGCAGGCAAGCTCGCCGCCCAGGTCGGTGCGCACCATCTGATGGCTCCCAACGGCGGTGCGGGAGTGTTGCTGGGTGGCGTTCCCGGGGTGCGCCCGGCCGAGGTTGTGGTGCTGGGCGGCGGTGTGGCCGGGACCAACGCCGCGACCGTGGCCGTGGGCATGGGCGCGCACGTGACCGTGCTGGATACCAATCCGGCGCGGCTGCGTGAGCTCGACGCCCGTTTCGGTGGTCGGCTGGTCACCGTCGGCTCGAATACCGCCGAGGTCGAAAGGGCCGTGCTCGCAGCGGATCTGGTGATCGGTTCGGTCCTGGTGCCGGGTGCGCGGGCGCCGCGGCTGGTGCCCGACACGCTGGTGGCCCGGATGCGGCCCGGTTCGGTGCTGGTCGATATCGCGATCGATCAGGGCGGCTGCTTCGAGAGTTCGCATCCCACCACGCACGACGCCCCCACCTTCCGTGTCGCGGATTCGCTGTTCTACTGCGTGGCCAATATGCCCGGCGCGGTACCGCATACGGCGACCGTGGCGCTCACCAACGCCACCCTGCCCTATGCGCGCGCGATCGCCGATCACGGTTGGCGCGACGCCTGCCACGCCGATCCCGGACTGGGGGCGGGCCTGACCGCCGATGCGGGACGACTCTTTTCCGCCGAGGTCGCCGACGCACACGGCATCGTCGCGCTGGGCGGTTCCTCTCGCTTCTAGTGCGGCGCCGGCGCTCGTTCTCGTGGGCGGGGGCGATGCGGGGGTGATCGAGACCACACGGGCGCCGGGACTCAGTTGATGTACCAGTCGGGGTCGCCGTCCAAGGGCAGGTCGTGCAGCTTGTCCGGGTTGCGGACGATGGTGATCGCGGTGATCTTGCCGTCGTCGACGACGAACGACGCCACGCCCGGGTTGGCGCCGTCGGAGACGAGCAGGCCGGGGCGGCCGTTGACCTGCACCGCGCGGGCCCACGCGCCGGTCGTGGAGCGGTACCAGCCCAGGAACAGCTTGGCGATGAGCTCCGAGCCGCGCACCGGCTTGCGGATCGCGGGCACCTTGCCGCCGCCGTCGGCGGTCAGGGTGACGTTCTCGTCCAGGACGCCGAGCAGGGTGGCCAGGTCGCCGGAACGCCACGCCAGCGCGAACGCCGACACCACCCGCTCCTGCTCGTCCTGGCTGGCGGGGAACCGCGGGGTGCCGTCCTGCACGTGCTTGCGGGCGCGCGAGGCCAGCTGCCGCACCGCCGCCGGGGTGCGCCCGACCACCTCGGCGACCTCCGGACCGCTCATGCCGAACACGTCCTGCAGCACGAACGCGGTGCGTTCGGCCGGTGACAGCGATTCCAGCACGACCAGCAGCGCCGTGGTCACCCGCTCGTCCTGGGTGACCCGGTCGGCCGGGTCGGTGGAGGTGGTGACGACGGGTTCGGGCAGCCATTCGCCGACATACTGTTCGCGGCGCGAACGCGCCGAACCCAGCTGATCCAGCGCCAGCCGTCCGGTGACGGTGGACAGCCAGGCCCGCAGATTCTCGATTCGCTCACCGCCGGCGCGGTTTTCGTGCCAGCGTTGCAGCCGCAGCCAGGCGTCCTGCACCACGTCGTCGGCGTCGGTGAGGCTGCCCAGGGTGCTGTACGCCAGCCGCCGCAGATACGGCCGATGCTCCTCGAACCGGCGCGCCAGCTCGGCCCGGTCGATATCGCCGATCCCCTCGGGACGCTCCTCGGTCGTCACTGCGGCCTCCATTCCCGTCTCCCACCTGTTTCACGAGCCTATCCATCAGGGAGACGAGACCGGACCCGATGGTGTGACAACACGGTATGGCGCGGTGCGCTGGACTGCGCCGATGCCGATCAAGACCGCGTATGGATCTGTGTGGGACATAACCGGCGGACTGGGAGAACCGGCTCGGGGGAGGTGGAGAACCGGCCTCCCGCTGCATTTTTCGGGTGGAATTGTCGGAAACCGGAGTTTCGAGGAGGGAAAATGCAGCGGGAGGCCGGGCTCAGGCCAACCCGAGCACGACCGCGACCTCGGTGGCCGAACTATCGGTGGGATGCCGGGCACAGTGTCGGCTCTGGATGCCCGGCAGGGTGTCGGCGACGGATACTCTCGCTGAGTGACTGGACGGATGTCGACGGCGGCGGGGCTGGTGCTCGGGTTCGGGCTGGACCGGGCCCTGGGCGATCCGCGGCGGTGGCATCCGGTGGCCGGGTTCGGGTCGGTGGCGGGGGCTGTCGAGTCGACGATGTATCGCGACGGTCGGGGTGCGGGAGTGGCGTATGAGGCAGTGTTGATCGGGGGGACGATCGCGATCGGGTCGGCGGCGCAGCGTGGAGTGGGGCTGTGCCGGCGGGACGGGGTGCGGTTCGTCGCATCGGCGGGATTGACGGCGCTGGCGACCTGGATGGTGTTGGGCGGTACGACGCTGGTCCGGACCGGGCGCGCGATGGCCGATCGGCTCGAAGCCGACGATCTGGCGGGGGCGCGGGCGCTGTTGCCATCGTTATGCGGGCGCGACCCCGATGTGCTCGATGCGGACGGATTGGCCCGGGCCGCCACGGAGTCGATCGCGGAGAACACCTCCGACGCGACGGTGGCGCCGCTGGTCTGGGGCGCGTTCGCAGGGGTTCCCGGGTTGCTGGCCTACCGCGCGGTCAACACCCTGGACGCGATGGTCGGCTATCGCAACGAGCGGTATCGAGACTTCGGCTGGGCCGCCGCCCGCACCGACGACCTGGCGAATCTGCTCCCGGCACGCCTCAGCGGCCTGCTGACCGCCGCCACGGCCCCGCTCGTGGGCGGCAGCCCGGCGGCGGCACTGCGTGCCTGGCGGCGCGACGCCGCCCGGCATCCTAGCCCGAACGCGGGCGTGGCGGAGTCGACGATGGCCGGTGCGCTGGGTGTCCGCCTGGGCGGTCGCACCCAGTACCGGCACGGCGCGGAACTGCGTCCCACCCTCGGCGACGGTCCCACGCCCCGCGTCGCGGATCTGCGCCGTGCGGTGCGGCTGTCCGAGGCCGTTCAGTTCGCCGCCGCGTTCAGCACCGCTGCGGCCGCTGCGGTCCTCCGATAGGAATCCGTCCATATTCCGTCGTGATTCCGTATGGAAGCACCGGCCGCCGTGTTACATCGAAGTAACCTCCCATTCGGCGGGGGATTCCGTCAGAAGAGAGGGAGTCGATGGGGAAGGTCCTCGATGTCGCGTTGATCGTCGTCTGGGCGGTCATCTTCTTCGGGCTGGCGATGGGCGCTCCGGGCGTGGGGATGTACCTCACCGCGTGGGGCGGGATTGTCGTCCTGGGGTTCTACAACTCGTACATCCGCCACGACCGGAGCAGGGACGATCTGGTCGACGGCCGGCCGATGGACCACTCGGTGGCTCTGCGTCCGGCCTGGCGCTAACGCCCGCAGCGCCGCCGCTGCCGGGCGTCGGCGCCCGACGGCATCGACACGACGGCGCTTTCGAGGTCGCCCGGGAGCACCCGGAATCTCTCGCGGCACTGTGGTATCCGATGGATCTTTCACCGCCGGATCCGATTGGAACAGCGCGGTGAGGGCGGGGCCGGTGTCCGGCTCGGCGATGACCAGGACCTCGTCTCCGCTGCGCAGCACAGTCTCCGGTGTCACCGTCACCAGCCGTCCGCCGCGGATGATCACACTCACCCACAGATCGGGCGCGGGCAGTGCGGCGACCGCGGCGCCGTCGGCAGTCGAGCCCGCCGCGACGGTGAACCTGTGCAGGCTCTCGGGTTCTTCCTCGAACCGCGCGTTCATCGCCCACGGGCGCGGATTCACCGTGCGTAGCGGTATGCCCAGGCGCCGGGCCAGCATCGGTACCGCGCTGCCCTGCACGACAACCGAGAAGGCGACCACCACGAAGATGATCTCGTAGGCGCGGGTCGCGTCCGGAATCCCCGCGCGCAGAATATAACTGCCCAGCAGGATCGGCACCGCGCCCTTGAGCCCGGTCCACAGCACGAACAGTCGCTCACCGCGTTTCAGGCGAATACGCCAGGTCAGCAGCCCGACGAGCACCGGGCGGATCACCACGGTCAGCAGCACGGCCAGGCTCAGCCCTATCCACCAGGCGCCGCCGTGCGCTATGCCACGCGGACCGGTCACCTGAATGGTGAGGCCCAGCATGACGAATGCGACGATCTCACCCAAATTGGCCAGCGCGGAATGGAATCGCTCGATCTCGGCGCGGTACGGCGCGCGCTGGCCGCCGATGACGATGCCGGCGACCAGCACCGCGAGGAAACCGGAACCGTCCGCGAGCGTGGCGACGGCATAGATCGCCAAGATACAGGTCAGCACCCGGAGCGAATATAATCCGGCCCCCGGCAACGGAACTCGGCGCATGAACCACAGCAGGCCCAGCCCCCCGGCCAGTCCCACGACCGCGCCGACCACGATCTGCAGCGAGAACCCGCTCAGGACCGCGCCGACCGAATGCACATCGACGCGGGTCGCGCCCAGCAGCACCACCATCAGCGCGATACCGACCGGATCGTTGGCGCCGGACTCGCCTTGCAGGAGAACCCCGCTGCGCCCGCCGATGTGGCGTCGTCCGAGGACCGAGAACACCACGGCCGGATCGGTCGGCGACAGTGCTGTGCCCAGCAGCAGTGCGATCCGCCAGCCCAGCCCGAACAGCGAATGCGCGGCCACGGCCAGTGCCAGCGCGGTCACCACCGTTCCCGCCACGCCGATCCACGCGATCGCCCCGGCGTTGGCGCGGAACCGCCGCCAGCCGATCTGCATACCCCCGTCGAACAGGATTACCACCAGCGCACAGGTGACCACCTGATCCATCAGCGGCAAAGGTATGTGCGCCACCCTCGTCCACACATCCGACGCCAGAGCCGCGCCGACCAGGAACAGTGCCGACGCGGGCACCGGCAACCACTCACCCAGCCGATTGGACAGCACCGCGGCCAACCCCACCAGCGCCACGATCAGCAGTGCCACCGCGAACGGCGTCACCCCGCTCATTGCGACCGAACCCATGCGCCCGGCACCGGCCCGAGCTGAGACCACCCGGCAGATCGGGAAAATGCTTGCGGCAGAACGGCCATCGGAGTTCCTTACGGCTCGGCGGTAGTTACCGTCGACCAGACTTCCCGACACACCCTGACACAATCTTAACGGTTCTTCCGCGTTCGACCGTAGTCGTCGCGCGACCGGCTCGACTTCCGATCAGCGGCGAGCGCCCCCGTAACGGTCGGCGAGACGGTCCGCGTTCGTCTGTGCCTTCGTGTGCACGGGGGCGGTGGCGGGCGGGGAATCGGTGGTTGTCGTGCCGGCTCCGGACGGCCGCGCGGAAGCGGTTGCGGCGGGCGCGGGTTCGTCGGGGGGCGGTGCGCCGACCGTGGAATCGGCTGGGGCGACGACGCGTTCGCGCCGGCGTTCGCTGATTTCCGCGTAGATGAAGTAGCCGAGGCCGAGGGGCGCCATGACGCCGAAGGCGAGCCACTGAAGGCCGTAGGACAGGTAGGGGCC
>NZ_JAGPOX010000226.1 GCF_019038435.1 Nocardia alni | reverse complement strand
GATGACGTGTTCAAGTTGACGATTTTTGTGGTCGATACCTCGGCGCTGGCGGTTGTGCGGGCGGTGCGGGACGAATTCGTTTCGGTGCGTCGGCCGCCGACCAGTTCGCTGGTGCGGGTGGCGGGGCTTTTCCATCCGGATGTGCTGATCGAGATCGAGGCTGTCGCCGCGATTTCCGGGCGTCCGCCGACCGATGTTCTACTGGGCTGACCTCCCAGCGAAGGCGGCTACCTGTCGGTGCGGCGGCCTACTGTGGAGCGCATGGAGTGGGCGTATCGCACAGCTGGAGAGACCTTGGCCGCGTTGCGGGCGGGGGAAGTGAGCTCGGTCGAGTTGACCGAGGCGTCGATTGCTCGGATCGAGCGGTTGGATGGCGAGATCAACGCGGTCTGCGTTCCGGACTTCGAGCGTGCCCGGGCGGCCGCGCGCGACGCCGACGCGGCGCGAGGGCGCGGCGAGGGCGGCGCGCTGCTGGGGCTGCCGGTGATGGTCAAGGAGTCCTACAACATCGCGGGACTACCCACTACGTGGGGTATCGCCCAGTTCGAAGACTATGTGCCGGACGAGGATTCGCTGCCGGTGGAGCGGCTGAAGGCGGCGGGCGCCGTGGTGGTGGGCAAGACGAATGTGCCGCTGAATCTGGGAGATTGGCAGAGCTACAACGAGATCTACGGCACCACGAACAATCCGTTCGATCTGGGCCGCAGCCCGGGCGGGTCGTCCGGTGGGTCGGCCGCGGGGCTGGCGGCCGGCTACAGCACGCTGGCCCTCGGTTCGGATATCGGCGGTTCGCTGCGTGTCCCGGCGCATTTCTGCGGTGTGTACGCGCACAAGCCGTCCCTCGGTGTGGTGGCGGCCCGGGGGCATGTGCCGCCCGGTGTGCCCGCGCTGCCCGTCGAGGGCGATCTGTCCGTGGTAGGCCCCATGGCCCGCACCGCGCGCGACCTCACCCTGCTGTTCGATGTGATGGCGGGCCCGGACCCGCTGACCCTCGCCCAGGCATACACCCTGAATCTGCCCGCGCCCCGGCATGATCGGCTGGCCGATTTCCGGGTGCTCGTCCTCGAGGAGCATCCGTTGATTCCGACCGGGGCCGCGGTGCGCGCGGCGCTCGAGCGGGTCGCCGTCGCGCTGGAGAAGGCGGGCGCGCGCGTCCAGCGCGATAGCTCGCTGGTCCCCGACCTGGCCGAGGGTGCGGCCGTGTATTCGAAGCTCCTGATGTCCTTCCTGGCCGCGAGAATGCCCGCGGAGGTGCACGAGGGCCTGGGTTCGGTCGCCGCCCAACTCGACCCCGACGACGACAGCCTGTCCGCCAATCGCATACGCGGCATGGTGATCAGCTATCGGGACTGGTTGGCCGCCAACGCTCGTCGCGAGGAGCATCGCCGCCAATGGCGCGAGCTGTTCGCCGAATTCGACGCCGTGATCTGCCCGATCACCCCGACCCCCGCCTTCCCGCACGATCACGGCCAAGACTGGGAGGGGCGCCGCCTGGACATCGACGGCGTAGCCCACCCGTACGGTGACCAGATCATCTGGGCCGGCCTCGCGACCATGTCCGGTCTGCCCGCCACCGCCATCCCCGCGGACCGCACCGACGACGGCATGCCGATAGGAGTGCAGGTGATCGGCCCCATGTTCGGCGACCGCACCTCCCTGCGGCTGGCCGAATTGCTCGAAGAGGAGATCGGCGGTTTCCAGCAGCCCCCACTGGCGTAGTGCCGGACTCGGCGTCGAACCCTGTCAGGCTGCCGACGCCGCCTACGAGCGCCGCCGGAGCTTCCGCATTCCGAAAAGGCGAGGTAGGGTTCCCGCCGACTGGTCCGTTCGTCCGGGGAGTGATTCCATGCGTATGAGAAAGCCGCTTGCGGGAGTGGTGCTGCTGGCCGGGGCCGCGATGGCCGCGGGAGTGCTGACCGCGCCGATCGCCGCGGCCGACCCGTACGGCAACTCCGGCGGCTCTACCGGCCCCACCGGCGGGTATGTGCCGCAGACCTACACCTGCACCGGCCAGGATTGGGGTGGCCACCAACTGCCGCCGGTCAGCTTCACCTACCAGTCGGACCCGAGCATGGCCGCGCGCCGCGCGCTCACCGAATGGCGAGGCAAGGCCAAGTACTCCACTATCGTCTGCAACGCGAGCTGATACCGCGACGGCGCTTCTCGGCGCTGCTGAGCGTTGATGCACGTCGCCTACCAGGCAATTGCTTCAGTGAGCTATACCACGGAAGGTTTAACGGCGGATCACCCGGTCAGTGCCCCGATTGTTGCGGGCGCAACCGTCAATCGCCCCGTTTCTGAGTATCTGATTAAGCTTCTGTTCACCTTCCGTTAACCTGGCGCGGCCATTCTGTGACTCTGTCGGGTCGTCAGATTTCGATCTGGGGCACCGCGAGGAGTTGAACTCCGTGGCGAGGGTCGCCTGCGCGAATCCCTCCCTGGTCGCTACGCCGGCCGTTCGTCGTCCAGCGCGACGGATTGTCCAGGGCATCCGGTCCCGGGTCACAACCGAAGTCGCATACAACAATCACACCTCGGCCCAACCCGGTCGCTCGGTGTCGTGCTGCCTGCCGCAGCCCGATTCACAGGAGTAGGAAGCCGTTTTCGCATGTCTATAACCCGCACCACAGCCAAGGCCGCCGCGCGGACCGCCGGATCCGGCGCTCTCGCGCTGGCCGCCGTCGCCGCCATCGTCACCGCAGGCGGTCAGCAGGCGTCGGCCCAGGTCCAGCCCGCAACACTGGCCTCCACCATCGCCGCCCAGTCCGCGTCGGCGCACGGCTACCCGAACAATCTCGACGGCTGGATCCGTCAGTCGCTGGCCATCATGCACGCCAAGGGCATCCCGGGTAGCTACGAAGGTCTCCACCGCAACATCATTCGCGAATCGTCCGGTAACACCCGGGCCATCAATCTCTACGACTCCAACGCCGCGATGGGCATCCCGTCCGAGGGCCTGCTGCAGGTCATCGCCCCCACGTTCGAGGCATACCACGTCGCCGGCACCTCCGGCGACATCTACGATCCGGTGGCCAATATCGTCGCGGCCGCCAACTATGCCGCGCACCGCTACGGCTCGATCGACAACGTCGACTCCGCCTACTGAGTTGTCCGGGCCGTCCTGCCCGGCCCGCCTGCGATGCGCTGACCGCGCTTGCGCGTCGACACTTGTCAATTCGAACATTCGTGGTATCGGTAACGGTACGGAAACGAATTGATGATCTTGTTCTTAGTCAGTTATCAGGCAGCTACGATTCAAATACTACGGTGAGTCTCCTGAACGTCCGGCTAATGTCGACCGAACGCACTGGAGACCACCGCGACAAATCGACGCGGACTCGGAATTCCTGCGAAGGAGGGCTTCGGCGTTATTCCCGTTTCCATCGATCGAACCGCTGTCAATTGAATTTCCACCGCTCGTCCGTCATGCCCTCACCGGCGTCGACGAGGAGCGCTTGCGGCCATCTGCCCACGTCATAACGGTCGGCAACCCGAGCCCGATGGCCGGTATCCCTCCCTGGACAACCGAGCTACGACGCTGGTCGAATCATTTCTTCGGACCGCGTTTCCATCCCGCCGCATTCCCGGACAAAGCGGCGGGACAAGCTCGGTCGGATAACGATCTTCGCATCGTGGATTGGCAGGTATTCGATGAGTGCCGAGGCTGTCAGGGTGTACACCGATCAACCACTCTGGTGCTGCGCTGTCGAACTGGTGGCTGAAATGCCGAATCGCTGGCAACGTGCCACCGACCATTTGTTCGAACGCGCGTGCCGGCGATGGCACGGATGTACGGAGGTGGAATTCTTCCCGCCGATTCAACGCTGGAAGAACATCCATCCCCCGACCGACCATCCCAGCCCGCACGAGGTCATCGCCGAAGCCGCGGCGGGGTACCGGCCCGGCCGGCACGACCCGACGGGAGCGTTCGAAGCGGTCATCATGATGCTGTCCGGATGTCCGACCGCGGTCGTCGACTCGCTCGGCCACGCCGAACGGCACGCGACGGCCTCGTCCACCCGCAGCGTCGTGCGAAACAGGCCGGACAGCGTGCTCATTTCCCTGTTCGCCCTCGATGACGACGACATCACCCTGGCCGAGGACCTCGCGCTGACGATCGTGGCCCACAGCTCCGGCCGCATTCTGCACCGCGCCCCCAGCCTGCTGCCTGTCCGGCACGAGCAGATCGCACCGTCGGCGGCGCGGTTCCCCACCTCACCGGACATTCTGCCGGCGATCCCCCACTCGATCGAGAGCCCCGTTTTCGCGGCATCCAGCAACTGAGACCGGCCCGCCGGACCAACACGCCGCATCGGCGGTCACGCATGAGGAGATGGGATGTACCTCGGTAAAACGGCCCGTTGGGCGGCAATCGCCGTGGGTCTTCTGGCGCTGCTGGGTTCTCAGCCCGCCGTCGCACACGAACCCGCGGTCCAGCAATTCTCGGGGTTCAAACTCACCCTGCGATTCGATCCACCGCAGGGCGGACCGCTCATAGAGCAGACCTACCCGGCCGGCCAGAAGATCTACGCCAGAGCCGATTTCAACCCCGGATGGATGAGCGCAGCCCCGAACCGCCACGGCGGCGCTCTGCTGGACGGCAACCCCATCGACGGCTCCTACGAGGGATTCTCCGCCGGTCAGGAGATCCGCATGGACACCGACCACGACCTGGTATTCGCCGCCCTGCGCGTCCCCGATCAACCACAGTTTCACGGCCGCCTCACCGTTGCGACGGATCCGCCCGGCGCCGGTTCGACCGAAGGCAGCTCGGACTTCCTCCTGAGCAACACCGTCACCGGGGTCGTGCACGTCAACCCGCGTATGGTCTTCGACCACTTCGCCCTGGACAACACCGGCGTATGCCTCGATGCCAAACCCGACCCCAGGGGCCGGATCGCCTGTACGGTGCGACCGACCGGGCAAGCCATGCTGATCGCCTATTTCGCCCGCTACTACGACGACTCCGGGAAGAAGTAGGACGCGGACTCACCCCAGGAACGTCACCGTCTCCGCCAGCGGCGCGCGCGGAATGCGCGGCTGCGGTGCGGACGGGTCGGCGTAGCCGATCGACATGCCGCAGAACAGGATTCGCCGCGGCGGCGGTGAAATCGTCTCGGCTACGGTGCGGTGGTACTCCGACCAGGCCGCCTGTGCGCAGCTGTGCAATTGTTCGGCGCGCAGCAGCAGCATGACCGTCTGCAGGTACATGCCCGCGTCGGCCCATTGCGCCACCGGCATATCCCGGTCCAGATAGCAGAACAGCGCGGTCGACGCGCCGTAGCAGTCCCAATTCCGCGCGCGCTCGCGTAATCGGGCCTGCGTGTCGTCGCGGGCGATGCCCAGCGCGCCGTAGCGGCGTTCGCCCAGGTCCGCCAGGCGTTCTCGGTACGGTGACTCGATACTCGGCGGATATATCGGGTACTCGCGCTCGTCACCGGAGTCGCCCGCCGTGATCCGCTCGGCCACCCGCTTCTTCAGCTCCGCGAGCCGGGCGCCCCGCACGACGTAGACGTGCCACGGTTGCAGATTGCTGCCCGACGGTGCGTGAGCGGCCGCCGCCAGCACCCGATCCAGCGCCTCGCGGGGGACGGCCCGATCGGTGAACGCTCGAATCGACTGCCTGGAGTTGACCGCGCTGTAGACATCCACGCGGACAGCCTAGGAGCGGGGTACGACATGAAGTCCCGCAACGGATCTCGATGCGACCGGGATCATAGGAAAAGGCGCACGGCCGGCGTCGCGAGGGCGACGCCGGCCGTGTTATCCGTGTGATCAGCGGTGCTGGAGTTTGTCCTTCATCTCCTTGCCCCGGTCCTTCATATCCTCGTTCATGTTCTTCGCATCGCTTCTGCCCTGCTGAGCTTCGCGTTTCGTGCCCGCGCCCAGGCGATCCGCGTCGCGCTTCATCTCTTCGTTCACGTGCTGGGCCTGGTCCTTCATGCCCTTCTTGGCCTTGTTCGCCATCTGGCCCGGCTTCTTCATGCGGTTGTCAGACATTCCGAACTCTCCCTTACGGTGAGTCTCGTCCGAGATATTCGATACAGGATCGAATGCATGTCCTGTGGCGTCGAGCGCTGCCCGTCACTGTCCGAGCGATCGGGCAACCGATACCAGCTCAGCAATTATGCAGTGAACAGTAGATCGGGTCCATCCTGCCGCCGGTATCGCGATGATGTCAACCGCTTCCCGAGCATGTGCCGGTAGTACAGCTAATATCTCGCAATGTTCAGGCCGGATCGCGACCGGCGTGTCGACCTAGCCGAGCCGCCCCTGGTGACGAATACCAGATGCACGGCGAAGAGTTCTCCCGCGCCCGAGCTGTCGGCCTACTCACACGACACCAGTTAATGCAACAGCACTAGACTCGGCCGCGAACCCGGTGGAGCAGATACGAAAGTAGGCAGCCGAACGTGAACGGAGCGCAGCGGAGTGAACCAACAGTTCAGCACCGCGTGGGCGCGGCTGGGCCGAGCGTTAGCGAGGAGCAGTCGTGACCAGTGCCATCGCCTTGGGGATGCCCGCCGCACCGGCGGCAGTCCTCGCGCCTCGACGCAAGACGCGTCAGCTGATGGTCGGCAATGTCGGGGTGGGTAGCGATCACCCTATCTCGGTCCAGTCCATGACCACCACGAAGACCCATGACATCAACGCGACCCTGCAGCAGATCGCGGAGCTCACCGCGTCGGGCTGCGATATCGTCCGCGTGGCCTGCCCCCGCCAGGAGGACGCCGACGCGCTGCCGACGATCGCGAAGAAATCGAAGATCCCGGTGATCGCCGACATCCACTTCCAGCCGCGCTACATCTTCGCCGCCATCGACGCGGGATGCGCCGCGGTGCGAGTGAACCCGGGCAACATCAAGGAGTTCGACGGCCGGGTCAAGGAGGTCGCCAAGGCCGCCGCCGCGGCGGGCATCCCGATCCGCATCGGCGTCAACGCCGGTTCGCTCGACAAGCGGATGATGGAGAAGTACGGCAAGGCCACCCCGGAGGCGCTGGTCGAGTCGGCGTTGTGGGAGGCCTCGCTGTTCGAGGAGCACGGATTCGGCGATATCAAGATCTCGGTCAAGCACAACGACCCGGTGGTCATGGTCGAGGCGTACCGGCAGCTCGCCGCGCGCTCGGACTATCCGCTGCACCTGGGCGTCACCGAGGCCGGGCCCGCGTTCCAGGGGACCATCAAGTCGGCGGTCGCGTTCGGCGCGCTGCTGTCGCAGGGTATCGGCGACACCATCCGGGTCTCGCTGTCGGCGCCCCCGGCCGAGGAGATCAAGGTGGGCGACCAGATCCTGCAGTCGCTGAACCTGCGCCCGCGCAAGCTGGAGATCGTGTCCTGCCCGTCGTGCGGGCGCGCACAGGTCGATGTCTACACCCTCGCCAACGAGGTCACCGCGGGCCTCGAGGGGATGGAGGTGCCGCTGCGGGTGGCCGTGATGGGGTGCGTGGTGAACGGTCCCGGCGAGGCCCGTGAGGCCGATCTGGGCGTGGCCTCGGGCAACGGCAAGGGCCAGATCTTTGTCAAGGGCGAGGTCATCAAGACCGTGCCCGAGCATCAGATCGTGGAGACCCTGATCGAGGAGGCCATGCGCATCGCCGAGCAGATGGGTGAGGGCTCCGGATCTGGTGAACCCGTCGTCACCGTCGGATAGGCCGCGGATGTCACCGTCGGGTAGCGGCGGGGGCAAAGCTCAGCATCGGCCGGGCGATCGTGGCACTCTGTGAACGTGCGGAGTGTGCTGGAACCGGCTCGCTGGACACGGTTGTCCAGCGCACGTCAGCTCGCGAATCGCGATCTGGCACCGGTGTTGCGGGTATTGGATACCGATCCGGTGGCGGCCTGTATGGTCGCCGCGCGGCTGGAGGAGCACGGAATCGAGACCCGTGCCGGTGCGATCGGTGAGATGTGGAGCCGTGGCGGCCCCGGTGAATCGCTGTGCTTCTCCGGCGCCAACCTGATCCCGCTGCGCGGTAGCCAGGACGATATGCGGGCCTTCGCCGACCGTGCGGTCCGCTGGCCCAGGGTGTGTTCCTCGGTGGTCGGGCGGCAGGAGCTGGCCTTGCCGCTGTGGGAGATCCTGACCCGGAATTGGGGTCCACCGCGTGAGTTGCGGCCCGAGCAGCCGCTGCTGGCACTGGACGGTCCGTCGCTCGTGTCGTCTGATCCGAAGGTGCGCCGGGTGCGCGCCGACGAACTCGACCGCTATCTGGTGGCCGCGGTGGCCATGTTCACCGAGGAGATCGGCGTCGATCCGCGCGTGGGCGACGGCGGGCGCAGCTATCGGCGCCGGGTGGCGAGTCTGATCAACTCCGGGCGTGCCTGGGCGCGCTTCGAGGACGGCCGGGTCGTGTTCAAGGCCGAGGTGGGGGCGATGTCCAAGCGCACCGGCCAGATTCAGGGCGTCTGGGTGCACCCCGACCACCGCGGGCTCGGTCTGGGCACCGCGGGCACCGCGACCGTGGCCGATGCGGTCGTCGCGTCCGGGCGCACGGCGAGCCTGTACGTGAACTGCTTCAACACATCCGCCCGGCGCGCGTACGCGAAGATCGGATTCCGGCAGATCGCGACATTCGCCACAGTGCTGGTGGATTGATTCGGCCTTGTGACCGGGCCCGTGTGTCGCTCCGGTAGCGGGCAGTTGGCTGGATACCATCTCGTGCGATGGCGACTCAGCGAATCTCCCGGTCACTCCGGTCATCTCGGTTCGGCGCTGGTGTGCGCGAACGGATGCTGGTGCTCTCGAGCGCCGCTGCGATCGCCATGGCGGCCGGCGGGTGTTCGGCCGGACCGCAGGGGCCGGTGGCGGCGGCCGACGATTTCGCGCGGGCGTTCGCGCGGCACGACGTCCAGGCCGCGGCGAGCCTGACCACCGCGCCCGACAAGGCGCGGCCCGCGCTCGGTTCGGCGTGGGACGACCTGCAGGCGCAGCAGATGAGCGCGCACACCGGATCCGCGCGCATCAACGGCGACACCGCGACCGTCGACTACACCTATCGGTGGCAACTGCCGAAGAGCCGGGTCTGGACCTACGACGGCGAATTGCATATGGGCCGCACCGACGGCCGCTGGCAGGTGCGCTGGACAGCCTCGGACATCCATCCCCAACTCGGTGACACCCAGACCATGCAGTTGCGCGACATCCCCGCCCCGCGCGCCCGCGTCAACGAACGTTCCGGCACCGATGTGCTGATTCCCGGTGTGGTGCACCGGATCATGTTCGCCCTCGTCGATGCCACCGATCCGAACTACACCGCGAGCGCGCTGGCCGCCGCGCTGAACCAGTTCGACAATACGGTGACCACACAGGGCATCCTGGCCACCGCGGCCAAGTCCCGCCGCGCGTACACCGTCGCGCTGCTGACCGACTGGGAGTACAACCAGGTCGGCGACGATCTGCTCGGGCTCCCCGGGGTGAGCACCACCAGGGAGTGGGACCTGGTTCCCACCGATCGCACCTTCGCGCCCGATCTGACCACACAGGTGCGCAAGACCGTGATCGACGAGGTGGGCGGCAAGTCGGGCTGGGACGTCGTCACCGTCAACGCCGACGGCGTCGACACCGATGTGCTGCAAGAGGTCGCGCCGCAACCGGCCCCGTCGTTCTCGCTCAGCCTGGACCGCTCCGTGCAGAACGCCGCGCAGCGCGCCGTGGACGCCCGCGAGGAGAAGTCGATGATGGTGGTGATCCAGCCCTCCACCGGTGCGATACTCGCTGTGGCGCAGAACAAACCGGCCGATGCCGACGGGCCCGTCGCCACCGCCGGACTGTATCCGCCCGGCTCGACGTTCAAGACCGTGACCGCCGCGGCCGCGATCGGCTCGGGCATCGCCACGCCCGACACGACGGTGCCGTGCCCGAGCGAGATCGTCATCGGGCAGCGAACGATTCCGAACTACGACGGGTTCTCCCTGGGCGACGTGCCGATGAGCGACGCCTACGCGCGATCCTGCAATACCGCCTTCGCCAAGATCTCCAGCTGGCTGTCCAAGGACGCGCTCACCAGGACGGCCGCGAAATTCGGTGTGGGACCGGACTATACGATCGCCGGACTGCCGACCGTCTCGGGGTCGGTGCCGCCGGCGAAGGAGCTGACGTTGCGCACCGAGGACGGCATCGGGCAGGGCAAGGTGGTGGTGAGCCCGTTCGCCATGGCGCTGGTCGCGGCGACCGTGGCGCACGGATCGACGCCGGTGCCGTATCTGCTGTCGGGGCACAGTACGAAGGTGTCGGGAGCCGGTTCCGCGCCGTCGGCCGAGGTGATCGCCGGGCTGCGGCTGATGATGCGCAAGGTGGTGCTGAGCGGAACCGCCGATCGGATCGCCGATCAGGGCGAGGTGTACGGCAAGACCGGTGAGGCCGAGGTTCCGGATGGATCGCATTCGTGGTTCATCGGCTACCGCGGCGATATGGCCTGGGCCACTTTATTGGTCAAGGGCGGCAGTTCCGATAACGCGGTCGCTGTGACGCGAGATATGTTGCTGGCGTTGCCCCCCGGGTCGGCGTAGGACGCCTCAGTGCGCGGCCAGCCGGGTGGGGGCGGGATGGGTCATGGACGGTGCGAGAT
>NZ_JAGPOX010000225.1 GCF_019038435.1 Nocardia alni | reverse complement strand
GGGCGGTGTCGGTGATGCGCGGACCTGCCGAGGTGGGCGTGTTCATCATGCCGGGGCAGACCGATGCCAGGAGAATACCTCGGGCGCAGTCGGTTTCGCGACGCTGGGCGGCCAGGGTGCGAACGGCGGCGACCTGGGCGATCTTCGAGGGGATGTTGACGAAACCGGGCCAGGGGCCCGAGCGGGCGGTGCCGTCGGCGACCGCGTCGCGCCAAACGGCGGTCTGGGCGTCGACCTCGTCGAGGGTGGGTAGGGCGTCGAATCTGTTGTGCAGCACGGGGGCCAGGTAGCGCAGGGTGCCCAGCGAGCTGGCGACCACGAGCAGGCGGCCGTTGTCACGCAGCAGCGGGGCGAAGGCGCGCAGCAGGCGGGTGGTGCCGAAGTTGTTGACCTCGGCGTACTCTCGGATGATCGCGCGGGGATCGTCGTCGGGGCCCACCCGCATGACCGCGTTGCCGAACACGATGTCGATTCCGCCGTGCCGTTCGCGCAGTTGCTCGGCCAAGCGGTCGGCCCCGTGCGGGTCGGCGACGTCCAGGAGTTCACCGCGCACCCTGGCCCCACCGGCGGGCAGCGATTGAACGGCCTCGGCGATGCGGTCGAGGTTGCGGCCGGTGAGATAAACCGTGTCGGCGGGGCTCAGGCGTCGGGCCAGGCCCTCGACCAAGGCCAGGCCCAGTCCCTGGGTTGCCCCGGTGACGAGCGCGACTGTGGGGCTGATCGAATTCATGCCTCCTACGCTAGGAGTGGTTCAGGCATGTTTCCAGCGAGAAATAGTCAGACATGGTATGCGTAATTGTCATGGCCTTCGGTGATGCTTCGCTGACCGCGCTGCGGGTGTTCCGAGAGGTGGTCGAGCGGGGGACGCTGACTGCTGCGGCGACCGCGCTCGGCTACACCCAGTCTGCCGTGTCGCGGCAGATCGCCACCCTGGAGCGAGCGGCTGGTGTCCCGCTGCTGGAGCGTCGGCACGACGGGGTGCGGCCCACACCGGCCGGGCAGGTCGTGGCCCGGCGCGCCGCCGCGGTGATCGATCAGATCGATGCCACCGCAAGGGAATTGGCGGGAATTCCAGGGGAGCGGGCCACCGTCCGGCTGGGCTGGTACGCCAGCGCCGGAGCGTGGCTCGTACCCCGGGCGCTGGCTCGGGTGCGGCACACGCATCCGGGGATCACGGTGGTCGGCCGGGAGGCGGGCACCCCGGCGCTGGTGCGGGCCCTGCGCGCGGGGACCATCGATCTGGCGCTACTGGCCTCGGCGCCGCCGTACCGCCCGCCGGACGCCGAAACCCCCGCCCTGATGTTGCAGGTGCTCACCGAACGCGCACTGCGCATTGCGATTTCGGCCGATCACCCGCTCGCCCGCCGCGACTACATCGACGTCGCGGATCTGCGCGGGCAGCGCTGGATCGCCGGATCCGGCGCCGGTCCTGTCATGGGAGTATGGCCCGGCCTGGACGAGCGTCCCGACGTCGCTCACACCGCCCGCGACTGGCTGGCCAAACTCGCCCTGGTCGGGGGCGGATGCGGCATCACGACCGTCCCCGCCGTGATGCTCCCGGCCTTGCCCCCGGGTGTGCGGGCCCTACCGGTCCGCGGCGGCGCCAACGAGACCCGCCGCATGTTGCTGGCCCGCCTCCCTCGTCCCCTCTCCGAGGCCACTACGCGTCTGGCCGAGGCCCTGCGCGCCACCGCTGTCGAGGCCGACAGCCCTTCCGAGTAGCCGGCGCCGCATCGAACGAGACCCCGCTGGACAACCTGATCCAGCAGCGCCGAACGCACGGATCGAGGCCGCAGGCTACGACGGTCGGGAAGCCGTAGATCTCGAACGATCCACTCATCCTGCCGGGCAACGACCGATCAGGAACGCCTGGCCGACACCATATCGCCATCGTCAGCGCGAATCTTCCCTCGGCCGGGCGCTCAGTGAATTCCGCCGAGCGACAACGACTCACAACTCGACGGCCAGCTCCGTACCGGAATCGGCGCGGAGCCCATCGATCGGTGATCGGTCCGGACCGTCGGGCCCGAAACCGGTGAGGCACCCCCGCGCATACTTGCCGAAGGCGGCGACCAGGCGGTTGTGGTCGTCGCGCCGGGTGGCCAGTACGACATGTGCCGGGTCGACGCCGTCGAGCGGAATCGCGACCACGTCGGGGCGCAGCGCGGTGAAGCACCGCCCGGCGACGATGACAACGGCCTCACCGGAGGCGACGACCTCGAGTTTGTCCTCGACGCTCTCCAGCAGCGGACCGTCGGGGGCCGGGCGGCCGTCGGGACGAGGGTCGATGCGCCAGTAGGCATTCCACGCCGGATCCGATTCGCGCAACCGGGGTACGGGCTCGTCGGCGATATCGTCGAGCGTGACGGACTGCCTGCCCGCCAGCCGATGGCAGCGGGGCATGAGCACCGAGCGCGGCTCGTCGTAGAGGATCGTGACGTGCAGGCCCTCGGTGGGAAACGGCAGCCGGGTGATCACCGCGTCCACCCGGTGCTGGAGCAGCGCGGAGGAGACCTCGGAGAACAGCACGTACTGGGTGCGCACCTCGGCATCGGGATGCAGCCGCCGCATCCGGCGCACGGCGGGGGTGATGATCAGGTCTCCGGTGTAACCGATGGTGATGCGGTCGGGCCGGGCGGCCGCACGGGTCTGCCCGATGACCCGGCCCGCGCTGCG
Organism: Nocardia alni; assembly: GCF_019038435.1. Taxonomy (GTDB): domain Bacteria; phylum Actinomycetota; class Actinomycetes; order Mycobacteriales; family Mycobacteriaceae; genus Nocardia; species Nocardia alni. Next base: position 8,379 of record NZ_JAGPOX010000225.1, on the reverse strand, counting down.
CAACAGCGTCCCGGCCTGCGCCAGGAAGACGACACCCGCGTCGGTGAGCCGGACACCCTGCGGCCCGCGGTCCAGCAGCCGCGCCCCGACCTGACGCTCCAGCCGGTGGATCTGCCTGGTCAGCGACGACTGTGTGAGGTGCAGGGCCACGGCGGCACGGCCGAAATGCAGGTGCTCGGCCACCACCGTGAAGCTGTGCACCAGCCGCAGGTCCAGGTCCACCACATCGGGCATGACTCCACCATAACCCCGGCCGATCCCCTGTCACCTGCACGAGCTGTGACGATGCGCGAATCGAATCGCGCGAATCGAATGAATCATTGGATACCGGCCGCGCGGGGGATCAGAGTGGAGCTACCGACACACCGTCAGTGGACGCAGTGGAAAGGATCCCCATGACCATCACCGAGACGACACGCACGGACCTGGGCCGGGTCGGCGTGTGCCTGCCGGTCACGTTCACCGCCACTCCCCCGGCCGACCAGCAGCGGGCCGCGGGCCGCCGGCTCGAGCAGGCCGGTTATCACACCGCGTGGACCAACGAGGGGATCGGCAAGGATGCGTTCGCCCAGCTGGCCGTGCTGCTGGCCGCCACCGACCAGCTGACGGTCGGCACCTCCATCGCCAATATCTGGGCGCGAGCGCCGCAGACCGCGCACGGTGCGGCCGCCTACCTCGCGCAGGCATATCCCGGCCGGTTCGCGCTCGGTCTCGGGGTCGGCTATCCGAACCAGGCCGAGAGCGTGGGCCGGCGGTTCGGCAGCCCGCTGTCCACCATGCGCGACTACATCACCGCCATGGACGGCGAAACCTGGCCGCCCGCACCCGATGTCGCGTACCCGCGGATCCTGGCGGCGCTCGGGCCCAAGATGCTCACGCTCGCCGCCGAGATCACCGACGGCGCGTTTCCCGCCGGACAACCGGTCGAGCACACGGCCGACGCCCGCAAGCAGCTCGGCCCGGACAAACTGCTGGTCGTCGGCCTGTCCATCGTGGCAGACGACGACCTCGACCAGGCTCGCGCCGCCGCACGACAGCAGGTCGTCAACGCACTCGACCGCGGTAACGCCCGCGCCACCCTCGCCGAATTCGGCTACACCGCAGAGGAACTCGCCGATCCGAGCGACAGGCTGGTGGACGCGCTCGTCGCACACGGCACCCCGGACATGATCGCCACCGAGGTCCGCGCACACCTGGCCGCGGGCGCCGACCACGTCGCCCTGCTCCCGCCGATCGGTACCGAATTCACCACGGGCGTAGACCAACTCGCCCACATCGCCCCGGCGTTGACGGACCTGTTGCGATTGCCCTGACACCTGTAACGGCACCCGAAGGATGATCCGTAGGCCCGGTGGGCTTTCGGCACTTGTCGCCCCGTCTGTAGTCCGAGCCCACGGTCGGCGCTCGTCATCTAGTCAGCAGTCCCAGCCCACTGTCGACACGTCATTACGTCCGTGGTCACAGTCCGCTGGCAACACTCGTTGTCCCGGCATGCTTTTGGCCTGGAGCCCGGCAGAAAGGATGTGGGGACGAGGTGCCGGGCATGCCGTGACGACGAAAGTACCGTCCCTACCTAGGCTTCGAGCATCTCCATAGCCTTGGCGGTGTACACCCGGTAGCCGAAATTCGGCCGGTAGCCGTGGATTTCGGGCGTATCGAGATCCCGGATGAAATCCAGTACCCGCCGGGTGACCAGCTGACCGGGTACCAGCACCGGGAATCCCGGCGGGTAGGGCGTGACGAAGGTCGCCGACACGACATCGGTTCCGGCGTCGAGCCTTTCGTAGATCTGCTCGCCGGTGAGGTACTCGCAGTTGGTGTCGTCGTAGGACAGGTAGAACGCCCGGCGCACATCGCCCTCGGGGGTGGGTTCGCTCCCGCTGTGGTCCAGGAATGCGGGATGGAATCCGCCGAAATCGGGCAGGGGCAGCGCGCGTTCGGTCAGCCGGTGTACCGCCTGACCGAACCGCTCCCGTTCCCCCAGGCTCATCTCGGAGATGTTCTGCTCGAGCGTGCGCGCGATTTCCACCAGGACCTCGACCAGATAGGCGACCGAACTGCGCGTGGTGCCGATATTGGTCATGAACAGCACGCTGTTGCGCGAGGTCTTGTTGATCTGAATGCCGTAGCGGTCCATCAGCTGCTGGCGCTTGAACGTGTCGCCGTCGTACCCGGTGCGCCCGATGTACAGCGTGATCCGCGACGGGTCCAGTACGAACTCGTCCTGCTCCCAGGCCGCCATCATATTGCGCAGCCCCGAGCGCAGGGGCTGGTCGATGGCCGAGGGGCGGAAGCCGTCCGGGATCAGATCGGAGGTGCGCAGGCATCGCATGTAGTTGCTGAGCAGCGGATGGTTGTCGATCGCGTCGCGCAGTTGCATCGCGTTCTCGATCTGCCGCTGCACCAGCTCGACGCCCTCCAGCGCCGCCTGCCGCCGACCGAGATCCAGGGGACGCGAGGATCTGGTAGTTGGGCGAGGTCGAGGTGTGCGCCATGTACGCCTCGTGGAACGGCTCGGCGACCTTCTGATCGAAGTCCTGGTCGAAGACGTGGATCATCGAACCCTGCCGCAGCGCGGTCAGCGTCTTGTGCGTCGACTGCGTGGCGTACACCCGCACTCGTGCCCGCGCCGGATCCGGCATGAGGCGGCGGTTCAGCAGTTCCTCGTCGCTGGGCGGGTTGTCGGCGTCGACGGTCAGGTACTCCTCGAAGCGCTGCTGGTACTCGGGATCCTGCAGTCGCTCGCGCAGGGCCCGGGCCGAGGCCATCGCGGTGCGCGTGCGGTAGACCGGGTGAAATCCGGCGAACGCGAACCACGCCTCGTCCCAGAGGAATACCAGATCCGGCTTGATGGCCAGGCACTCCTGCATGACCCGTTCTACGTCGTAAACGATTCCGTCGAAAGTACAGTTCGTCAGCGACATCATTTTGACCCGGTCGAGTTTCCCGGCCCGGCGCAGCGCCAGCAGTTTCGACTTGATCTCGCGCAATGACACCGCGCCGTACATCGAGTAGTCGTGCAGCGGATACGCCTCCAGGTACACCACATTCGCGCCGGCCATCATCATCCCGTAGTGGTGCGACTGATGGCAGTTACGATCCAGCAGCACGATATCGCCGGGCGCGACCAGCGCCTGGGTGACGATCTTGTTGGCCGTCGAGGTGCCGTTGGTGACGAAATAGGTGTGGCGTGAACCGTAGGTGCGCGCCGCGAGGTCCTGCGCGTCGCGCAGCGGGCCGGTCGGCTCGAGCAGCGAGTCCAAGCCGCCGCAGGTCGCCGAGGTCTCCGCCATGAACACGTCCAAGCCGTAGAAGCCCACCATATCCTTGATCCAGTGCGAGTTCACGATCGACTTGCCCTGGGAGATCGGCAGCGCGTGGAACACGCCCGTGGGCCGATGGCTGTACTGCTTGAGCGCGCTGAAGAACGGGGTGTGATACCGCCCGGCCACACCCTGAAGGATCGACAGGTGCAGCTCCAACATGCCCTCACGGGCGTGGAACACGCGGCGGAAGTAGCGGCCCAGGCGTCCGGCGATATCCTCCACCTCGATCTCGGTCATGAAATAGAGGTCCAGTTCAGGCCGCAGCTGCCCGATCGAGGTCGCCAGGATCCGCGCGCGCTCCTCGGGGGCCTGGTGGTCGGCCAGCTCGCTCGTCACCTGGTCGTCGACGAACTCCGAGAGGGTCGACAGATCGCGAATGGACCGGTGCGAGAACCGCCGCCGGATCACCACCGCCTGCAGGTTGACGTTGAGTCGTGTGGCGATGAGGGCCTCGTCCCCGCTGGACACCACGACCAGCTCGTACACGAACTCGTCGTCCGGACGCCGCCACTTGCGGACCTCGTTGCGCAACGCCCGTTCCTGGTCCTCGCTCATATGCTCGACGACCAGCACCTCGAAATACGGACGGTCGCGCTGGGTGGCCTGCTGCTGCTCGAGCTGCCGCGGATCGGACGGGAACATGTCCAGGTCGTCGGCGCCGGCGTTCTCCACATCGCCCGAGCGGTACGACTCCGTGGTGAGCGCACGGTTGATCCGCACGACCGCCTGCGCGAACTTGTCATAGCTGCCGGCGGCGAAAAACCGCTGCACACGGGCGAATTGCGGCGATCCCGGATAGGCCCAGTAGGGCTCGAGCGTACTGAGTTCGGCCAGCAACTCCCGGCAGACGTCCGCCCATTTGTCTTTCAGCTCTCCGACACAGCTGGGGCGCGTCAGCCGGTCGGCGGCCTCCTCCAGCCGGCACCATGAATCACTGCGGACCTGCCACAGGCTGTTATATGCGTGCAAATGCTCTGTCATGGCGGCCTCTCCCAAAGTCCAGCGTCCACGGTCAAGGCTGGCAAACTCGGTCCCCCCGCAGGTGTCCGTCAGACAAACAGTGCGAATCGAGATGACCCCACCTCGGTCCCCATTCTCGCCACTCGGCGGCCGGATTTCGGGTGGATTCGGCGAAAGGGGCCGGAGGAGACCGACTTGCCAGCGCGGCGAAGTCATCGCGCGTGGCGGAACCGGGAAATGGGATTACAGTGCACGCGTGGCAGAGACCTCACAGCGGGTGCGAAACCCCTGGGGACAGGGCGAACGGTTGCGCGCGGAAATCCTCGCGGCCGCGGCCAAGCTGATGTCCGAGCTGGACAGCGACGAGGGGCTCACGATCCGCGGCGTCGCCCGGGCCGCCGGGATTTCGCCGGGCAGTATCTATCAGCATTTCAGCGATAAGTCCGCGCTCGTCGAGGGATTGATCGAGTACGAGTTCGCACAGTTGGCGGCGACCATGCGGAATGCGGACGAGCAGTGCCCGCCCGATGCGCTGCTGGACCGGGTACGAGCGCAGATGACGGCGTATTGCCAGTTCGCGCTGGACAATCCGGGCCACTATCGGCTGATCATCAACAACCGGCCCGCCACACCCAGAACCGGTCCCCTGTCGGACATCGTGCAGCAGGTGGCCGCGCTGCTGCAACAGTGCGAGGACGCCGGGGTCCGGCTGCGCAAACCCCCGCAGCGCGCGGCGATCATCGTCCTGGTCGGCGTGCACGGTCGAGTTGCGTTGGAGCACAGTCGAGCTCCGGCCTCCCGGGCCGCAGACATCCCGGAATTCGTCGACGACCTCATCTCACTCCTCACCGACTGATCCTTCACACGTCACCGATGGTTGCTTAGCCGAACCAACGGATCTATCGTGAACAGAGTTAGTGAACGTTCGTTTAGTAACTCGTTTAGGGGTCACGATGACAGAAACCCTTCCATCCTTCCCCATGACCCGGGCAGGCAAATGCCCGTTCGATCCACCGCCACAGCTGCGTGAGGTCGAGCCGATCAGCCGTGTAGAGATCTGGAACGGCGATACGCCATGGCTGGTCACCGGGTATGATGATCAGCGAAAGATCCTGGCCGACAACCGGTTCAGCGCGAACAATCTCAATCAGGGCTATCCGCACCAGACCGCGTCGATCGCCGCGCGGCGGCGCAGCTTCCGCTCGTTCATCTCGATGGACGATCCGCAGCACGCCCGGCATCGCAAGATGCTCACCAGCAACTTCATGATCAAGCGCGTGGAGGCGCTGCGGCCACAGGTGCAGCAGATGGTGGACGGGCTGATCGATGAGCTGCTCGCCGGGCCCAAGCCCGCGGATCTGGTGACCGCGTTCGCACTTCCCGTGCCGTCCCTGGTCATCTGCCAGCTGCTCGGCGTGCCGTACGAGGACCACGACTTCTTCCAGGCGTGCGGCAAACGAATCATCAAGCGCGACAACTCCGTCGAGGACGCGCTGGCCGCCAACGAGGAACTGCGGTCGTATCTGCGCACACTCGTCGAGGCCAAGAAGCAGTCGCCCACCGACGACATGATCGGCCGCCTGGTCACCGAGCAGCTCGCCGCCGGGGAGCTGACCGAGGACGAGATCGCGGACATGAGTCTGCTGATGCTGCTGGCCGGACACGAGACGACCGCGAATATGATCGCGCTGGGAACCCTTGCCCTGCTGGAACATCCGGACCAGCTCGAGCAGGTGCGCGAGTCCGGGGATCCGGCGCTGATCGCCGGCGCGGTCGAGGAGTTGCTGCGCTATCTGAACATCGTGCACATGGGGCGGCGGCGGGTGGCCATCGAGGACGTCGAGGTCGCCGGGCAGCTGATCCGCGCCGGGGAGGGCGTCGTGCTGGTCACCGAGGCCGGAAACCGGGACTCCACGGCTTTTCCCGATCCGGACAACCTGGACATCCACCGCCAAGCCCGCCATCATGTGGCCTTCGGCTACGGCGTGCACCAGTGCCTCGGCCAGCCGCTGGCCCGGATGGAACTTCAGGTGGTCTACGGCACGCTGTACCGGCGGATTCCCACGCTGCGCCTGGCGATTCCGTTCGAGGACGTACCGTTCAAACATGATATGAGCATCTACGGCGTTCACTCGCTCCCCGTCACCTGGTAAGGATTATCCTATGAAAGTTGTTGTGGACCAAGACAAGTGCATCGGCTCCGGACAGTGCGTGCTGGCCTCGGAGCAGGTGTTCGATCAGCGCGACGAGGACGGCATCGTGGTGCTGCTCCAGGACGATCCGGCCGCGGAACTGCACGAAGGCGTGCGCCAGGCCGCTCAGGTCTGCCCGGCGTTGGCCATCGAGGTGAACGAGACGTAATTCCGCCCACCCCATCGTGATCCCCCGGGACCGGCCGAACGACGAGGTTCGGCCGGTCTCGCGTATCGGTCACGAGTGACGTCGATCACTGCTACCCTTTGGGCGATTTCGTACGTATGTGCGCTATGCGAACGTACGCCAGATAGTCCCGGAGTTGGCAATGAGGCGATTCACCGACACCTGCGTCCGTTATGTGGAGCGGGTGATGCCCGATCCGTACATCCTCGCGGTCGTGCTGACCATCATCACCGCGGTGGCCGCGCTGGCCGCGGTGTCGCATGCCACGCCCTCGGGCGCGGCACGGGCCTGGTATGAGGGGGTGTGGGGGCAGAACAACATCTTCGCGTTCGCACTTGAGATGGTGCTGATCCTGGTCTCCGGGCACGCGCTCGCCGATGCGCCGCTGATCCGCCGGGGCCTGGATCGGCTTGCGGCGCTGCCGAATACGCAGATCCAGGCGGCGGTCCTGGTATTCCTCGTCGCGGCGGTGTGCACCTTCCTGAACTGGGGTCTGGGGCTGGTCACCGGCGCGCTGCTGGCGCGCCGGATCGCGCAGCGGGTGAACGAGGCGGGAACCGGCGAGCCCTCGGAGGGACCGCAATCGGACACTGCGGCGCCCAGTGATCTCACCGGGCTGCACTTCGGCTATCTGATCGCCTCGGCCTACGCCGGATTCATCACCTGCAACAGCGGCCTGTCCGCCTCGGTCGCGCTGGCGAACACCGATCCGAAAAGCCCGTTGGACGTCGTCTTCACGGCCACCCACCACACCCTCGGGCTGTGGCGGCAGGTCGGGCAGCCCGCCAATCTCGTGCCCACGATCGTACTGGTCGCGGTGATCCCGTTCGTGCTGCGGCGCATCGCCCCGGTCGAGGCGCTGGCGCCGGACCCGGCGCTGTTCGAGGAGTCGGCCGCGCAGGTCGAGGAACGCACCGGACTGGCCGGTGCGGCCGAGCGCTTCCGCCCGCTGACCTGGGTCATTGTCGCAGCCGGTGCGTACGCGTTCTCTCTGCACCACTTCAGCCTGGATGTCGGCAGTATGGTCATGCTGTTCACGTTGGCGGGAATGCTGTTGCACGGCAATCCCATTCGCTACGTACGCTCATTCGTGGCCGCCGCGCGCACCGTCGGGCCGATGGTGCTGCAGTTCCCGCTCTACGGCGGCATCATCGGGCTGCTCGGCTACGCGCCGAGCAAGGATGTGCACTCGCTGGCGGTGCTGATCGCGGACGGCATCGTGTCGGGCGCGACGGTGATGACCCTGCCTTTCCTGAATTTCCTTGCCTCCCTGGTGATCACACTGTTCGTACCGTCGGCGGGCGGGCACTGGGGTGTGCAGGGTCCGGTCGCGGTGCACACCGCGCTGGCGCTGCACCAGAGCTCCCCCGGCTATCTGGCCAAGCTGTCCATGTCGGTCGCCGCGGGCGAATCGGTGACCAATATGATCCAGCCGTTCTGGCTGCTGCCGGTGCTGGCCCTGGCCAAACTCCCACTGCGCCAGGTGATGGGCTACACGGTGGTGATCTTCCTGCTCGGCCTGGTGGCCTACGGCGCGTCGTTCCTGCTCATACCCGCCGTGTGAGGTCGCGCACCGACCGGCGGCGTTCAGGTCAGTCGTTCGTCCTTGATCGCCAAGGCGTGCTGGCCCTTCTGGTAGGTCACCTCCCGAATGCCCAGGGCCGCGTGGAGTTTTCCGGCGGGGAGGGTGACCGGTTTCGGGGCGGGGCCGTCG
>NZ_JAGPOX010000224.1 GCF_019038435.1 Nocardia alni | reverse complement strand
GGGTGGACTCGCGCAGGGAGCGCACCGGGCGGGTGGGCGCGAGGGCGGCCAGGGCCTCCAGTGCCGTGACGACCTGCGGGCCGGCCAGGCGGAAGTAGCGGTGACGACCGGAATGCTCCACGGTCAGCAGACCGGCCGCCACCAGTCGGGACAGATGTTCACTCGCCGTCGAGGCGGCCACGCTCGCCTCGCTGGCCAGGACCGAGGCGGGCAGTGCGCGACCGTCGGCCAGGCACCACATGATGCGAGCGCGCGTCGCGTCGGCCAGCAGCGAGCCGACAGCCGCAATATCGGCGTATCCGTTCAAGGGGCGATCGTCGGTCATAGAACCAGTCTGCCGCGAGAACACTTCGGCTTCGACCGAAACGTGTGCGCGCGGCGATACGACCATCCTTCGTCGCACACCGAAGCTTTTCCGGGAAACACTGCCGCTATGAGCTTCTCGAATCTCACCGAGCACAAGCCCACCGACGTCCACCCCGGCCGCGTCCTGGCCGTGATGTGCGCCGGGATGTTCCTGGTCCTGCTGGACGTCACGATCGTCAACGTCGCGTTACCGGACATCGGCCGAGGCCTGCGGGCGGATGTGGCGATGCTGCAGTGGGTGGTCGACGGATACGTTGTCGCGATCGCCGGACTACTGCTGGCGGGTGGAACCCTCGGGGATCGGATCGGGCATCGGCGGGTGCTGATCGCCGGATTCGCGGTCTTCGGGATCGCGTCCCTGGTCTGCGCGGTCGCACCGGGCGTCGGCGTGCTGATCGCCGCGCGAGTGGTGCAGGGTGTGGGCGGGGCGCTGTTGCTGCCCAGCACGATGGCGGTCATCGTCGACATGTTCCCGGACCGGGGCGCACAGGCGCGGGCGCTGGGCACGTGGGCGGCGATCTCCTCGCTCGCCCTGCCGATGGGACCGCTCCTGGGTGGGGTACTCGTCGGCTGGCTCGGCTGGCGGCCGGTGTTCTGGATCAACGTGCCGCTGACCGTGCTCACCATCGCGGCCACGCTGTGGACGACGCCGGACCGGCGGGGCACTCGGCGCGGACGCCTGGACATCGTCGGGTTGATCGGATTCGTGGCAGGATTGGGCGGGCTGGTGTTCACTGTCATCTCCGTCGGCCACCGCGCCGGATGGGCCGTGCTCACCGTCGCCGCGGTGGTCACCGTGGTGGGCCTGGCGACGGCGCTACGCTCGGCAGCCCGCAGCGAGCATCCGATCCTGCCGTTGGATCTGTTGCGCCGCAAGGATTTCCTGAGTTCGAACGCGGTCGCGCTGATCATGAATCTGGTCGTCAACGGGATGCTGTTCATCAGCGCCCTGTATCTGCAGGACGTGCTGCGGTATTCGCCCCTGGCCGCCGGACTGTCGGTGCTGCCCATGGCCATCCCGCTGGTCGTGCTGGCGCCGGTGTCGGGCCGGATCACCGCGCGCCGAGGGCCGCGCACCGCGATCGCCCTGGGCTGTGTGCTCGCGGTAGTCGGATGCCTGGCACTGACCCGGATACACGCCACGGGCGGAATCGGCTGGCTGCTGGGCGGATTCGCACTGCTCGGCTGCGGAGCCGGATTGGCCACCACATCGGCGGTCGCCGCGGTCGTGCGGGCCACACCCGCCGATCGCGCCGGACTGGCCACCGGCACATCCAATACCTCCCGGCAGATCGGCACCGCCAGCGGAGTCGCGATCTTCGGCGCGATCGCGGGATCGCCCGCCAGTACGCATTTCCTGGGCGCGATCCATCTGCTCGCCATCCTCGCGGCACTCGCTTGGGCCGGAGCGCTGGCGCTGACCTGGTACGGCGTCGCCGGGAAGTCCCACACCGACTGAGATCGATATCCGGTAAGGGCTTCCTGGCAAGGTGATCGACCAGAACACCGGCCGAACGCGGGCGGAACAGGTCCCGAGTCGATCTTCCCGGCCGAACGTTGCGCTCCGAGCGTCACCATCAGACTCCCCGCCCCGCAACTTCGGGTCTGCATACTCGCCACGAATATCCGAACAGGACCGTCCGTTCGACTCGACACTGCGGGTTCCTTCCCGCGCGACACGCCGCCGTCGGGATACGCTTTTCGAACGAACGAGCGAAAGTGAGCGAGCGGTGACGACGAGCCGGATCGGCCCGGGGCAGACCGGCCTGCCCGACGACCTGCGCGACGTGGTGACCGTCGAGCTCGAGGAGATCGACGAGACCCTGTCCGTGATGGTCGCCGAGCAGGCGGCCGAGCGCACACGGGACGGTGAACTGCTCACTCAGCGACTGGGTCTGGACGGCGAGCGTCCGGAAACGCTGACCCTGCTCGGCGCCCGGTACGAGCTGTCGCGAGATCGCGTGCGCCAGTTGTACACCCGCGCCACCGGGCAGATGGTGCGGCGGGTGTGGGCCACCGGATATCCGGACACCGCGGTATTCGCCGCCCGCTACCCGGTCGGCCAGGGCGACGAGCGGCTGGTGCGGGCGCTGCTGACCGAGATCTACGCCACCGACTCCGATATCGCCGCGCAGGACCTGGCGTATCTGCGACTGCGGCTGGCCGGGCACCACCTGATGGACGCCAAACGCCTGGCGGGCTTCGTCTTTCAGCGGATCGCCGGATGGCAGCAGCGCGGGCGCTGGCATCCGCTGGGCTCGCGTCCGGCGGAACCGGTGACCGGACCGTTGATTCCGCTGCTACGGCAGGTGGATTGGGCCACCGGCAACCCGGATCCATTGCCGGACATGCCGATCACCACCGTCGACTCCGCCGACGATGCCCGCGGGTCGATATTCTCCGACACGCTGGGCCGGGAAACGAGTTTCGACACCGCCCTGGAGGCGCGGCTGCTGCGGATGCTGGACGAGAGCGAACAGGTCGCCTCGTACACCGAACGGCCCGTCGCGGTGGAGTACCGCCTCGACGGCGTCCAACGCGTCCACTACCCCACCGTCGCTGCCCGGCTCACCGACGGCCGGGCGCTGTTGATCGATGTGGCGCCGCTGGCGCGGATCGCGGTACATGGCAACCGGATCAAGCTCGCCGCGGCCGCAGCGGTGGCACAGGGGCACGGCTGGGGACATCTGGTGTTCACCGGCAGCCGGATCGGCGAACCCGACCTGCGTGAGCACACCGTCGCGGCCCAGCAGGAGAGCATCCTGCTGGGCCGGCTGGCCCAGGGGCCCGTGGACTGGTCCGAATTCCGCGGTTACGCAACCGAAACCGGGATCGACGTCACCGACCTGGCCGCGCTGGTGCTGCGGCATGGCTGGCGCTGGGAACGCGGCCCCTTCCGGCTGGACCGCGAGGGCTGAACCGCTAACCGTTCAGGATCATCGCGGCGGCGACGAACGTCACGATGATCAGGATCGCGAAACAGGTGATCAGCTGCCAGTGCATCAACGCCGAGCGCTGCCTGGCGACGGTCATCCGGAGCGTGGCGTCGACACGGCTGTGATCGGCCAGCCGGCGGCGCGCCTGGTCGAGGTCCTCGGCGACCTGCTCCGAACGCTCGAGCCGATGCAGCAGCTTGTGCACCTGTTTGGCCTTGTCACGAGTCGCCTTGCGGGCCAAGGCCAATGCGGAACGCTGAGCCATCAGCTCCTGGCGCTGCTGCGCGATCATCATGGCCTGTGCTCGCGTGTGCTGCTCCCACGTACCCACCGACGCCCAACCTCCCGCAGTCTCGTCCCGGTAGCCGAAGGCCAGATTCCCGGCGACCCACTCCTGTATGAATTCTCGCACCGCCCAGGACTGCTCGCCCGGCACGGCGATGTCGCCGGGGCCGGGCTCGAGCAGGCCCGACACGACCTCGTATTCGCACCCGGCCGCCGCGAAGTCATCGATCGCCACACCCGGCAGCAGCGGCACCCAGTATCCGGGCGCGCACACCCAGAGCACCTCGTCGACGCCGACCGCACGCAGCCTGGCCGTGCGCTCGGCCGCGTGTGCGAGATCGACCGGGCCGCTGCGTACCTCGATCGCGCACAGCCGAGATCCCCGACGCCACAACAGCCCCGGCGTCTGCGCGCCCAGCGGCTTGTCCACCTCGGCGTCCTCGGCGCCCTCGGCCAGCAGCCGCCCGCGCAACCAGTACTTGAACCGCTGCACATCCCAGTGACAATCGCCACAGCCCTGTTCGCGGCACCGTTGACCGGGCTGATGGCCGCGCGGATTGGGTTCGACCACAGGAAGATCCGACGGTTGCGGATCCGAGGGTCTCGAGGGGACCATCACCATCGCATGCCGGATGTCGACCTGTTCACTCATGCGACTCACCGCCCTACGCCGAGCACCCGGCGGCACCAATTCGAACCGCTCCCCTCTAAGGGTGCCGCAAAGATGGCGACACCACACGTGATCATGACTACTTTTGTTATGGAACCGGAAACTGCACGTAATCAAGGCCCCGCACGCGATACCGGACCGTAGTCTGCTAGGACTGCGAAACGACCACGACGAACCCGGATCACAGGATCGGAAACCGGCCCGCAACAAAGTTGGTCGGTTGACCAGAATCACTGGACGAATGTTCGCGATCGCGCTGACGCTCACGCACCCGGCCGCTACGCTGCCCAGATGATTCCCGTCGGATACACGCCTGTATCGTCGCTGCTCCGCACCGCGCGAGCGGCGAATTCGGTGGCCTTCGGGCTCCAGGGCTTCTTCCTGGCCGTCGTTCTGACCGAGTTGCCGCAGATCCAGAGCAAATACCACATCGGCGACACATTGATCCTGGTCGCGGTCGTGGGCATCACGCTGCTGGCCGCGGTGGGCAGCCTGATCGCCGAACAGCTCGCGGTGCGCTGGTCGAGCCGGGTGGCGTTGCGGATCGGACTCGGATTGATCGCCGTCACCGGCACGGTGACCGCGTTCGCACCCGTCACGGCGGTGCTGCTCCCGACGCTCGCGATGTACGGGATCGCGCTCGGCATCGTCGACGCCAGCACCAATATGCAGGCGGTATTCATCCAGCACGGCTACGGGCGGTTCATTCTGTCCTCGTTCTACGCGGCGTGGAGCGCCGGCTCCATCCTCGGCGCGCTGCTGGTCTCGGCGTGCGAGAAGTTCCACGTCACGCTGACCGAAGCGGTATTCGCCGCGGCGCTGGTCGTGCTGCTGGCCGGGCTCGCGCTGGGGCCGCGGCTGCTGGGCACCACGCAGGCGGAGGCCGAACCCGCCGAGGAACAGCCCGCCGCACTCCTGCCGGTACGCGCCTATCTGGCATTCGGCATCGCGATGGCGCTGATGTTCGCCATCGACCAGGCGAACAACAACTGGTCGACCCTCTACATGAAGAACCAGTTGCTGGCCTCCTCGGCGACCGCCGCGCTGTCGCTGGCCGTCTACCAGGGCGCCGCGCTGGTCACCCGGCTCACCGGCGACCTGTGGGTGCGGCGGTTCGGGCCGCGCGCGGTCGTGCGCACAGCGGCGGCGATCGGCGTGGTCGGCGTGGCGCTGGTGGTGGCCGCGCCGAACCCGATCACTGCGCTGGCCGGATTCCTGATCATCGGCCTCGGAGTGCCGGTGGTGGCGCCGCTGTGTTTCAGCGAGGTCGGACGCCTGACCGGCGGACGCGGGCTGGACGCGGTCGTCGCCCGGCTCAACCTGTTCAACTACGCCGGCGCGCTGGTCGGCGGCGCGGTGGTGGGCGCGGTGTCCGACGTGTCGAGTATGCGGATCGGATTCGGGCTGTCGCTGGTGTTCGCGGCGTCGTTGATCCTGCTGGCGCGGTACTTCCACACCCGCCGTGCTTGACTGGGAGCATGAGCGCAATACCGGTCACCGTCGATCGGGCCGGGCTGTGGGACGCGGAGACCCTCAGTGACGTCGCGGCCGCGACGTTCCCCCTGGCCTGCCCGCCCGATCTGGCCTCCGAGGACATCGAGACGTACATCGACGAGGTGCTCTCGGACGAGCGGTTCGGCGACTATCTCAACGACCCGGACCGCACGGTCCTCAAGGCCGTCGCCGACGCGCAGATCGTCGGCTACGCCATGCTGGTCGCGGGCGGCCCGCGCGATCCGGTCGTCGCGCGGGTGATCGAGCCGCGCCCGGTGCTCGAGATCAGCAAGATGTACGTCCTGCCCGGCCATCACGGCACCGGCGTGTCCACCGCGCTGATGGCCGCCGCACTGGACCACGCGCACAGCGACGGCTGCGCCGGGGCTTGGCTGGCGGTGAACCAGCAGAACGCTCGCGCGCAGCGGTTCTACACCAAGCTCGGATTTCGCACCGTCGGCACCCGGACACTCACCGTCGGGTCCACGGTGTGCGACGACTACCTGATGCAGCAGGCATTCTGAGCGACGCTCGGCGGATATGCGTCGAGTCCGGACCATCCGAGGCCCGGACTCGACAAAGACTGTGTTACCCAGGGGTTTTCGTCAGGACAGCATCTTGGCCTTCAGGGCGGCGATGTCACCGTTGGTCAGCTTCAGCCCCTGGTGCACGTAGTTGTCGAAGCTGCCGTAGGTCCGGTTGGCCTGGTCGAAGGCGGCATTCAGTTCCGCGAGCGAGACGCCGTTGACCGCATCGCCGTTCTGGGCGTTGCGGTAGTAGTTCGACAGCAGGTAGTCGTAATCCACCGTCTGGCGGTCCACGCCCAGGACGGTCAGCAGTACCGCGGAGGTCCAGCCGGTGCGGTCCTTACCGGCCGAGCAGTGATAGAGCACCGCGCCGTCCCTGGTGTCGATGATGTTGTGCAGCACGTTCGAGAAGGCCTGGCTCGCGCCCGGCGCGGTGATCATCGCGCGATAGGTGCCGGCGAGGTTCGAGGTGCTCGCGAACATCGACATCGGATCCTGACCCAGGACGTCGTCGACGTTGTCGACCGCGCCGACCGGCACGCGGTCGGGGGCCAGCAGCCGCTCGGGCAGGGTGCGCAGATCGTCGACGACCTTGACCCTGCGGGCCGTCAGTGCCGCCAGGTCGGCGTCGGTGGCCTTGTTCAGTGCGGCGGTGCGGTACACCAGGCCCGTGCGGACCACGCGGCCGTCGGTGGTGCGGTAACCGCCGATGTCGCGCGCGTTGAGCACGCCCCGCAGCGGCACGGCGCGCTGGCTCACCGTGTTCACGACCGCGCTGGTCGACGCGGGCGGGTCGGCCGCGAGGGCGGTCCCCACGGCGGGCCCGAGGGCGATGACGGTCGCGGTCGCCACCGCGGCGGTGACACGAATCGAACGATGGACCATGCTCAGCTCCGATCTTCTCGGGTGGACGACCCGCACAGTACTGGCCGCCCGAACGACTCGGACGACCGTCCACCTCTTCGCTATCGCCCGAAACGGTACACCGAGTGGTTACTCGGTTAGGAGTCCACACCCGCCTGTCATAGCGAATAGGCATCGTATCCCACGGTGTCGTCCAACCGGCGCAACCAGCCGAAGCGGTGTCGCATCCGACAATACGGACAGGTTGGCGAAATCGCCTGCCGCGTGGCCGAATCCGTCCCTCAGACGGCAGGCGCCTCGTACCGCGACAGCGCGAGCAGCCGGGAGATCGCACGCAGATACTTCTTGCGGTAGCCGCCGTCCAGCATCTCCTTCGAGAAGATCGCGTCGAGCTTCGCGCCCGACACGGTGACCGGAATCCCGGCGTCGTACAGCCGATCCGCCAGCACCACCACTCGCAGCGCGACGGCCTGGTCGGTCACCTCGTGCACCCCCGAGATGTACACCGCGCGCACCCCGGCCACCAGCGCGCCGTAGCGGGACGGGTGCAGGGTGCTCAGATGCTTCAGCAGCGCGTCGAAATCGTCCAGGGTGGAACCCGGTGCGATCGCGGCCTTTTCGGCCAGCAGCTCGGGCGCGGTGGGTTCGGGAGCGGGCGGCAGGTCGCGGTGACGGTAGTCGGGTCCGTCGACACGCACGGTCTCGAACAGCGAACCCAGCTTCTTGATCTCGCGCAGGAAGTCCTGCGCGGCGAAGCGGCCCTCGCCCAACTGGCTGGGCAGGGTGTTCGAGGTCGCCGCGACCGACACGCCGCGCTCGGTCAGCTCGGTCAGCAGCCGCGACACCAGCGTGGTGTCGCCGGGATCGTCGAGTTCGAATTCATCGATGCACAGCACGCTGTTGCCCGACAGGCGGTCGACGGCGTTCACGAAGCCCAGCGCGCCGACCAGGTTCGTCAACTCACCGAATGTGCCGAACGATTTCGGGCCGGGTGAGGCGTGGTAGATCGAGGCGAGCAGGTGCGTCTTGCCGACACCGAACCCACCGTCCAGATACAGACCCGCGCCCTGAACATGCTTCTTCTTGCCGAACAGGCTCTTCTTGCCCGCCGCCACGTGGATCCGCCCGACCTGAGCGGCGAAATCCCGCGCCTTGCGCACGGCCTCGGCCTGGCTGGGCTCGCTGGGGTCCGGGATGTACGAGTCGAAACTCACCTCGTCGAATGTGGGCGGGGGCACCATCTGGGCGATGAGCTGATCGGCCGGAACCTCCGGATGACGATCGACGAGGCGTTGTTGCACGCCCGTAGCGTACTGACGTGGTGTGATCGGACCTTATGCAGCGTGTGCCCAATGCGATCCAATTCACAACCCAGAGTCCCGACGATCTGGTGCGGCTCTATTCCTATCCGGCCGCACCCGAATCCCCGTGGTTCCGAGTCAACTTCGTCACCAGCATCGACGGCGCGGCCACCGTGGACGGTCGCTCCGGCGCGCTGGGCAGTCCGGCGGACCGCGCGATCTTCGCGATTCTGCGCGATCTGGCCGATGTGGTCCTGGTCGGCGCCGGAACCGCGCGCGCGGAGAACTACGGTGGCGCCCGCACCGACGCGCATCGGCGTCTTCGCCTGCATCACCATGGGCTGGGCGGTGATCCGGGCGGCGCGCCGCCGCCGATCGCGGTCGTCACCGGGCGCGCCGAGCTGGATCCGACAAGCCGGCTGTTCACCGACACCCTGCGTCCGCCGCTGATCCTCACCACCGCCGCCGCGCCCGAGGATCGCAAGCGCGCCTTGGCCGACGCGGGCGCGGAGGTGATCGAGGCCGGGGAGACGAGGGTGAGCGTGACGCGGGTCCGGACGGAACTCGGCGCGCGCGGGATGCTCCGGGTGCTGTGCGAGGGCGGGCCCTCGCTGTTCGGCGATCTCATCTCGGCCGAGCTCGTGGACGAACTGTGCCTGACCGCGTCGCCGCTGCTCATCGGCGGTACCGCGAGTCGAATCGCGGTGTCTCCCAATGCCTTGCCGACGGCGATGGCGCTGCGCCACGCCCTGCTCGACGACGACGGCACGATCCTGACCCGGTGGGAACGCGCGCACACCGCGGGCTCGCCCACCTCGCCGACTCACCGTCCCCCGGGCTGAATGTGTCGGTAGGACCTGGCAGGCTGTATCGCATGCGCAGGACACGACGGTGGTGCCCATCGACCCTCTCGACACTGCCCGCCCTCGTGCTGTCGGCGTCGTTGACGATCCTGCTGGCTGCCTGCGGGGCGGGCCCTTCCGATCGCCCGGGCATCGCCGAGGCCGGTCCACACGGCGGCGCCGCCGCGCCCACCTCCACCTCCGGCACCAACACGCCGCCGCAGCCCGAAACCCCGAAAACCGATCTGGTGTGGCACGACTGCGCCGCGGCGACGTTCAATCAGCTGAACCTGGGCGCCCCGCCGCCCGGGCTGATCTTCGAATGCGCCGACTATTCGACCCCGATCGACGTCGGCGGCGCGGTACTGGGCACCTTCCGCGACTCGGTCGCGCGCGCCCGGCTGCCGCAGACCCCGGCCGGCGCCGCGCCCCTGGTGCTCACCTCCGGCGTGGACCGCTCCTCCACCTCGACACTCGCCGGACTGGCCGCGGGCCCCGCGTCTGCGGTGCTGGCCGCGCATCCGATCGTCGCGGTGGACCGGCGTGGCCTCGGTGGATCGCAGCCGGTCAACTGCATGCCCGACGACACCCGCAGCGGCCTGGCCACCGCCGGGCAGGGTGCGGCCGATCCGGTCGACGCGGTGGCCAAGCTCAGCCAGGACGCCACCATCGCCTGCACGGACTTCCTGCAGCCGTATCAGAACACCTACGACGCCGGGCACGCCGCCGACGACATCGACCAACTGCGCCAGCAGTGGCAGGTCGACCACATCGCGCTCATCGGCACCGGCGACGGCGCCCGCGTGGCACTGACCTACGCGGCCAAATACGGCGAGCACCTCTCCCGGCTCGTGCTGGACTCCCCCATCGCCGCGAAGGCCGATTCGATCACGCGCACCGAGCAGCGCGTCAAGGGCTCCGAGGCCGCGCTGACCGCGTTCGCGCAGGCCTGCTCCGGGATGAGCTGCTCGCTGGGCGCCGATCCGCACGCGGCGGTCCTCGCGCTGGTCAACCGCGCCGGGGCCGGGCAGCTCGGCGACGTCTCCGCGGCCCAGCTCCTGACCACCATCGCCGCATTCCTCGGCGATCCGCGCGCCGACCAGGCCAACCACATCACCCAGCTCGCCGACGCGCTGTCGGCGGCCGGACGCGGCGACACCGGCGCACTGGACGCGCTGGTGCAGCGGGCAGCGGGCATGGTCGCCAGCGACGGCCAGTTCGTGGCCGTGTGCAGCGACAACCAGCAACCAGCCACCCCCGACCGCGCCAAACAGCTCGAAAAGACCTGGGCCACGCAGTATCCGGTCTTCGGGAAGGTCGCGGCCGCACAGCTCATGGCCTGCTCCGCCTGGCCCGCACCCGCTCCCCAGCAGCTGCCCACCACGCTCCCGCTCCCGGTACTGGTCCTGGGCAACGACGCCAACCCGATCGCCGACAGCGACGCCCGCCCCTCGGTCACCGGCGCTCTCGGCACCGCCGGCGCGACCACCTCCACGCTCAGCTGGCAAGGCTGGGGCTACCCGGTTTTCACCCATTCGAGCTGCGCCCAGCAGAACCTGACCGCCTATCTCAAGGACGCGACCCTCCCGGGAGACGGCACCGTCTGCCCGGCCTGAGTAGCTGAGTAGCTGAGTAGCTGAGTACGGATGCGTCGCCAACGCAACCACCGACGTGCCCAGCGGCGAATCGTCTCCGTACGCCGGAACCCCCTGGACGGAGGCAATAACAATGAGGTTTTCGGCGCGGCGCGTCGGTCGGGTACCGCTGCGTAGGCGACGAAGGAGCAAGCAGCGGTACCCGACC
>NZ_JAGPOX010000223.1 GCF_019038435.1 Nocardia alni | reverse complement strand
GTTCCGGGGTGGGGAGGGTGTTCAGTTCGGTGCGGAGGGTCTCTATTTCGGTGGCCAGGGTGTCGCGGAGTTCTTCGCGCTCCAGCAGGCTCGCGCGCATACCCGCGATGGTGTCGTTCATGGCGGCCAGGCGACGGTCGGCGCCGTCGAGTTGCCATTCGATGACGGCGCGGCGGCCCACCTGTGCGCTGGCCGCGCTGACCCAGTCGATGACATAGTCCAGCCAGGTGGGCTGTTTGGGCATCGGGTCGGTGTCGGTCCAGCCCAGGCGTTGGGCGGGTTTGGTCGAGAGCACGCGCTCGCCCGTGGTCGGTGTGTGCAGTTGGATCAGGCTGAGCTTTCCGGCGCTCGTCACCACCGCCATCAGGCGATAGCGCCCGGCCAGGTGCATGCGCAGTTCCGCCGTCCCGCGGCCGTCGGCGTCCATCGCACCCAGCCACGGACCGTCCGCGACCTCGATGATCGACTCGAGCACTCCGAGCTGCCCCACCCCGCGACGCAGCCGCGTAGCCCGCTTACGCAGGTCGTCGGGCGTTGCGGACATCTGATCCCAGTGCATCGCACCCACTTTCTGCCGTACCGGTTACCGAGTGGCAATCGTACTGTGGGGCATCGCGACGAAGTGGGAGCAATCCGGCCACAGCGATCGAGAACCTGCCCAGCAGATTCGGAGAACCGGCCTCCCACTGCATTCTTGGGGCCGAATCGTCTGAAACCGGAGTCTCGAGGCGGGAAAATGCAGCGATAGGCCGGGGTTTCGTTCGCGTGGTGGTGTGGAGTCGGCTCGCAGAGCGCGGCTCGGTAGTGATCGTGCGCTGATAGCGGCTCGCGGGCGCGGTGCCGGGTCGGTAGGAGAGAACCGGTCTCCCGCTGCATTTTTCGAGCGAAATCCTCGGAAACCAGAGCCTCGGGGCGCAAAAATGCAGCGATAGGCCGGGTTGTCCTTCGCGTGGTGGTGTGCAGCCGGCTCGCAGAGTGCGATGCGACCGCGGCCGTGCACTGACCCCGGTTTTGGGAGTGGTGTCGGGGCGGCATCGCGGCGAGTGGCTGGGTGGACCGGCCTTTCGCCACATTTTGCGGCTCGATTTGTCCGAAAGCGGCTTCTCGAGGCGGAAAAAGGTGGCGGTAGGCTGGGCACTCCCCTAGGAGGGTGGGCGGGACGGCCGATCGCCTGAAACCGTGATACCCGGATGTGGGTGCGCACGGCGGACTCTAGGCTCGGGCGGTGCGGATGACGAGGGTTGCGGGGTTGGCGGCGGTCGTGCTGATGGCGGCGGGGTGCGGATCGGGGGCGACCGGGACTTCGCAGCAGCCCATCGCCTGGAAGGCGTGTCCGGCCGACTATGGCACGCTCGTACAGTGCGCCTCCATCGAGGTGCCGCTGAACTGGGACACGCCGGACGGGCAGAAGATCACCGTCGGGATCGATCGGCTGCCCGCCGGCGATCCGGGGCGGCGGATCGGCGCTCTGGTGGTGAATCCCGGCGGCCCGGGCGGGTCGGGCACGAGCATGGTGGCGGGCGAAAGCACCCATCCGGGTGTACTTCCGGACGAACTGCGGCAGCGGTTCGATCTGATCGGATTGGATCCACGCGGGATCGGGCTCAGCCGTCCGGCGGTGCGCTGCGATCCTGACCTGCAGAACAAGCTTCCCGATATCTTCCCTGCCGATCAGGCCGCCTTCGATGCCATGGTCGCGGCCAACCGGGCGTTCGGGCAGAGCTGCCAACGGCTTTCGGGCGCGCTGCTCGATCATGTGGACACCGTGGCGGTCGCGCGTGACCTGGAGGTGATTCGCCGGCGTCTGGGCGGCACACCGCTGAACTACCTGGGGCTGTCCTACGGCACCGAGATCGGCTTCGAGTACGCGCGCCTGTTCCCGGCCGACAGCCGAGCACTGGTCCTGGACGGTGATCTCGTCCACTCCATGCCGCCCAGCACAATGCACGTCTACGAGGCGGCCGCCTTCGAGGACAGTCTCGGCCGATTCGCCGACTGGTGCCACACCACCGCCGGCTGCGCCCTGGGCTCCGACGACGCCCGCGCGGTCGTGCGTGACCTGGTCACCCGCGCCCGGCAGGCGCCTCTGCCCGCACCCCGATGCGTTACCTCGAAACACTGTGCGCCCCAGGTCCGTCCGGGTGATCTGCTCATGCAGATCCAGGACGGCCTGCTGTTCAGGCCGGCCATCTCCCCCATCAGCGGCGGCTGGAAGGACCTGGCCGAGGCCCTCGACCAAGCCCGCAAGGGCGACGCCGGCGCTCTGTCCCCCGACGTCGCCACCCCCACCTCCGCTGCCGGCCTGGCCGTCGGCTGCGCCGAATTCCGCCCCGACTTCACGACTTTCGCCCGCCTACACTCCGAAGAGATCATCGGCAGCACGATCGCCCCGAATACGTTGGGCGCCACCCAAAGTTACGACTACATCGCCCAATGCCAAGGCTGGCCAGCCGCTTTCAGCAATCCCCCGCACACCGCGATAATCCACACCACCATCACTCCTCTCCTGGTCAACGCCACCCACGACCCCTCCACCTCCTACGGCTGGGCCCAGCTCATGGCCACCCAAATCCCGAACGCGGACCTACTGACCCGAGACGGCGACGGCCACACCTCGACAATGATCCCCGGCCACACCCGCGACGCCGTCACGCGCTACCTGACCGACGGAACCCTCCCCCCACCCGGAACGGTCCTGCCCGACTGACCCCTGTCAGGCTCCTCGACAAGGTCGACGACTGCCATCAGACAACCGCTCAGCACGAGCAGGCGGCACCCAGCATCCGCCCGGCCACGACCGCCGGCGAGGCGTCTGCGCCCGACAGCAGGAGCACCGCGTCCACCACGACGAGCAAGGCGATGACGGAGATAGCGCCCTCGAACACCAGCAGCCTCACACTGACAGCGAACTCCGCCGCGGCGATCGCCGCCCAGGATCAGATCGACACCCAGGCGGACCAACGGCCTGCGCACGGCCGACACCCAGCACAGCGGCGGCACGAGGAAAAGCAGCGGTTGCACGCGGGTCGAGTCCGAGGCCGGGGTTCTGGCCGCCGTCGCGGACGCTCTCGCCGCGGAGAAGCCGACCGAGCACGGCTGCAACCGAGCACGTGTGACGCGAACCGCGATCCGTACGCGCGCGCAGCCCTTCTACGCCGAATGCGGCGTTATCGACCACACGGCGGGCTCGAGACCGGGGAGCCGATACCTCGAAACCAGTCTCACACCGCTGACCTGGCCCACCCATCCGCAGCCGACCGACCTGGATACCGGGTTGTGTTCGCACTGAGCGAAATTCGGGGGGGAAATCACGCTAAAAAGTGGCCCAGGCCAGGGCTTTTCCTGAGCATTACCCGCCCGGACAAAAACTACGGGTGGTGATGCATGGGTGTCAAATGATTTTTCGAGAAGTGGCTTCGCGTCGACGGCGGCGCAAGATCGTCGTAGCGTCGTTGGAGTGACCGCACCGGAGAATTTGCCCACTACCGCGGGGGAGCTGCGCGCCGCCGGATATCTACCGCGGAGTGTGAAGTCCGAAATTCGTGAGAACCTGCTGGCCCTGCTGGGGTCCGGAGGTGATCCGTGGCCGGGGATCGTCGGCTTCGATCGGACCGTGTTGCCGCAGCTCGAGCGGGCCTTGCTGGCGGGGCACGACGTCGTGCTGCTGGGTGAGCGCGGGCAGGGCAAGACCCGGCTCGTGCGCACGCTGATCGGGCTGCTGGACGAGTGGACGCCCGTTATCGCGGGGGCCGAGCTGGGCGAACATCCCCTGGAGCCGATCAGCCCGGCGGGGCGTCGGCTGGCCGCCGAACTCGGCGACGATCTGCCCGTCGCGTGGCGGCATCGTTCCGAACGCTATGCGGAGAAGCTCGCCACCCCGGACACCTCGGTCGGCGACCTGATCGGCGACGTGGATCCGGTGAAGGTCGCCGAGGGCCGCAGCCTGGGCGATCCCGAGACCATCCACTTCGGGCTCGTGCCGCGCGCGCATCGCGGCATCGTCGGGATCAACGAGCTCCCCGACCTGGCCGAACGCATCCAGGTCGCGCTGCTCAACGTGATGGAGGAGCGCGATATCCAGGTGCGCGGCTACACCCTGCGCCTGCCCTTGGACGTGCTGCTGGTCGCCACCGCCAACCCCGAGGACTACACCAACCGCGGCCGCATCATCACCCCGCTCAAGGACCGATTCGGTGCGGAGATCCGCACCCACTACCCGCTCACCGTCGAAGCCGAGACGGATCTGGTCCGCCAGGAGTCCGAGCTGGTCGCCGAGGTGGGCGATCCGCTGATCGAGGTGCTCGCCCGCTTCGTGCGTCAGCTGCGCGAGTCCACGGCGATCGACCAACGCTCGGGCGTGTCCGCACGCTTCGCGGTCGCCGCCGCCGAGACCGTCGCCGCCGCGGCGCTGCGCCGCTCGGCAATCACCGGCGAGCAGCCTGCCGTCGCCCGGCCCATCGACCTGGAATCGGTCCCGACGGTGCTGCGCGGCAAGCTGGAGTTCGAATCCGGCGAGGAGGGCCGCGAGACAGAACACCTCACCCACCTGCTGCGCAAGGCCTTCGCCGAGACCGCCCGCGCCCGCCTCGGCGGGGTGAACCTGCGCCCCCTGGCCGCCGCGGTGAGCGACGGCAACCTGGTCACCACCGGTGAACGCATTCCCGGCAAGGATGTCCTGTCCGCCCTGCCCGAACTGCCGGTGCTGCACGAGGTCGCCACCCGCCTGGGCGTCGCCCCCAGCGACCCGCCGACCCGCATCGCGTCGGCCGTCGAATTCGCCCTGGAGGCGCTGTACCTGGCACGCCAGGTCGCCAAGGACACCGACAACGACCTCGCCGTCTACGGATCGTAGTCGAAACACCATGCGCAGCACCGTGATAGACATAACCCCCGCCCGGCCCGGGCTGCGCACCCACGGCCCGGCCCACCGCTGCATTTTTCCGCCTCGAGGCTCTGGTTTCCGACTATTGCGTCCGAAGAATGTAGCGGGAGGCCGGTTCTCCGAGCCGGAGCCACCCCAGCCTGGTGGCTCGACCGCACAACTCCGCTGGGCCACACCATGAGCACCACTTCCACCGTCCCGATCGCCGACGCACGCCGGGCGGCGACCGATTCATCGCTCACGTCCGCCGCCGAAACATTCTGTGAGACATCATGACTTCCCCTGATCGCTACTCATACGGCCCCTATCATGACGGGCCCGATCCGCTCGCGGCCCCGCTCGACCTGCGGGACGCCCTGGATCAGATCGGGCGCGATGTCATGGAGGGGAGTTCTCCGCGGGCGGCGCTCGAGGAATTGCTCCGGCGCGGGATGCGCGACCGGCGCGGGCTGGACGAGCTGACGCGGCAGGTGTGGCAGCGACGGTCCGAGATCTCGCGGCGCAACAGGCTCGACGGCACCTTGCAGGAGGTGCGGCGGCTGCTGGATGAGGCGTTGGAGGCCGAGCGAGGGGCACTGTTCCCGGATCCGTCGGATGACGCGCGGTTCGCCGAGGCGCAACTCGACGCGCTGCCGCCGAGTACCGCGGCCGCGGTGAGCGAGCTCGCGGAGTATCCGTGGCGATCGGAGAAGGGGCGGGAGAACTACCAGAAGATCCGGGACATGCTCGGGCAGGAGTTGCTCGAATCCCGGTTCCAGGGCATGAAACAGGCGTTGCAGAGCACCACGCCCGAGGACGTCCAGCGGATCAAGCAGATGATGTCCGATCTGAACGATCTGCTGGCCGCCCACGCGCGCGGCGAGGACACCGAACAGCAGTTCGCGGAATTCATGGCCGAGCACGGCGAGTTCTTCCCGGAGAATCCCCGCAATACCGACGAGCTGATCGACGCGCTGGCCTCCCGTGCCGCAGCCGCGCAGCGCATGATGAACTCGATGAGCGCCGAACAACGCGCGGAGCTGTCCGAGCTGATCGGGCAGGCGTTCGGCGATCCGGAGGTCGCCGCGCAGGTCGCCGCGCTGGACGCCAATCTGAGATCCCTTCGGCCGGGCGAGGATTGGGAATCCTCGCAGCGTTTCCGCGGCCAGGATCCGCTGGGCTTGGGTGAGGGCGCGCAGGCCATGCAGGATCTGGCCGAACTCGACGCCCTCGCCGAACAGCTCGCACAGTCGTATCCCGGTGCGCGGCTGGAGGATATCGACCTGGACGCGCTGACCCGCCAGCTCGGCGAGGACGCGACGGTCGATGCGCAGCGCCTGGCCGAGCTCGAGCGGGAGCTGCGTCGTCAGGGGCTGTTCGAACGCGCACCCGACGGATCACTTCGGTTGACCCCCAAGGCATTGCGCCGCCTCGGTGAGACCGCGCTGCGCTCGGTCATCGGACAGCTGCGCTCGCGGCGCGGGGAACGCGATACCGCCCTGGCCGGTGCGGCGGGCGAGCCGACCGGCGCGTCGCGACCGTGGGCCTTCGGGGACACCGAGCCCTGGGACGTCTCACGCACTGTGCGCAACGCGGTGCTTCGGTCGGCGTCCACGGGGAGTCGCACTGTGCGACTGGATGTTTCGGATGTGGAGATCACCGAAACCGAGCAGCGCTCGCGCGCCGCGGTGGCGCTGCTGGTCGACACCTCGTGGTCGATGGTGCAGGAGGGCCGGTGGGTGCCGATGAAGCGCACCGCGCTGGCATTGCACCAACTGATCACCACGCGCTTCCGCTCCGACGCCCTCGACGTGATCACCTTCGGGCGCCATGCCACCTCGGTGGACATCTCCGAACTGACTGCGCTGGAAGGCGTCTGGGAGCAGGGCACGAACCTGCACCACGCACTCCTGCTGGCAGGCCGCCACCTGCGACGCCACCCCGACGCCGTACCGGTTGTGCTGGTCGTCACCGACGGCGAACCCACCGCCCACCTGGAACCGGATGGTGAGGCCTACTTCGCCTGGCCCCCGCAGGCCCGCACCCTGGCCGTCACCATGGCTCAGGTCGACGCCCTGGCCAAACTCGGCGCCTCGGTCACGGTCTTCATGCTCGGCGACGAACCCCGCCTGGCCGCCTTCGTCGACATGGTCGCCCGCCGCAGCGCCGGCCGCGTCGTCGCCCCGGACCTCGACGGACTGGGCGCGGCCGTGGTCAGCGACTACTTGCACGGTCGCCGGGGCTGAACGCGCCGGCCCGACCGATACAGCGGCTCGGCGCTACATTTTCGCACCTCGAAACTCCGGTTTCCGACAAATCCGAGACCAAAATGTAGCTTCAGGCCGGATCGAGAATGTTCGGTGTCGTCATCCGGCTGCCCGAGCACGGCATGGATCCGTAGAGCTTCGGTGAGCAACGGCGTGTACCAGGCCTGTAAGCCTGGGAACAGCTGCCGACCTCGTGCCGATAGGATCGCCCAGGCGGTCGCGAGAACAATTGCGGCCGATGCGGAAACAGACGGGACAGAACTATGGCGACACAACGGATCGCAATTCTCGGCGCTGGAGATATCGGTGCGACCTTGGGTGGAAAGTGGGCGGCCGCCGGGCATTCGGTAGTGTTCGGTGTACGGAATCCTGAGTCGGAAAAGGTTGCGGCGCTGCGAGATCGACTGGGCGACCAGGTGAAGGTCACGACCATGGTCGAGTCACTCGTGGACAGCGATGTGGTTTTGCTGGCGGTGACCGGTCAGGCGGTGCCAGATCTCGCTGACCAGTTCGGGGCATCGTTCAACGGGCGCATCGTGATCGACGCGACCAACCAGCGCTTCAAAGGGGCTGCCGAGACGACCGGCGAATGGGGTGAGCAGGTCACCCTCAACAGCGTGGGCGTGCTGAGGAAATCCGCCCCCGAGGCCACCCTCGTGCGCGCTTTCCATCACTATTCCTGGGAGATCTTCGCCGACCCGCAGTTCGGCGATCGACGGCCCGACCTGTTCTACTGCGGGCCGGACGACGACGCACAGCGCGTGGTGGACGAGCTGATCGAGCAGATCGGCGTGCGCCCGGTACGGGTGGGCGATGTCGACCAGACCGAGGCGGTGGACCACCTTCTGGAACTGTGGGCCTCGTTGTCGATCTTCCAGAACAGGGGCCGCTCCAACGTCGCCTTCGCGATGCTCGAGCGCTGAGCCGGTCTCTCTACTCGGGGTTGAACGCGACATTCACCTGATCATCGCATCGACCGATGCGGACCGAATGTGGCATTAATCCACATCAATTGAGTGGACTCCACATTCGGCCGAAGGCTATTGAACGGCTACGAGCGAGTTCGCCCGCAGTTGGCCCCGGGAGTGCCGCAACACAGGATGGACCAAGCCGCACTTGAGACGCTGTCTAATCGAACAGATCGAGGGTCGGGTGTGATTCTCGGCCACGGACTTCGATGGAACCGAAGACCAGGTCTGGAGGTGGGACCAGGCCCAGGTGTTCCCAGGCCGCGGCGGTGGCTACGCGGCCGCGAGGGGTGCGGGCGATCATGCCCGCGCGGACGAGGAAGGGTTCGCAGACCTCTTCGACGGTTGCGGCCTCCTCGCCTACGGCGACCGCGAGGGTCGAAACGCCTACGGGCCCACCGCCGAAGCTACGGACGAGGGCGGCGAGTACGGCGCGGTCGAGGCGGTCCAGGCCCAGGCCGTCGACGTCGTAGACCGCCAGGGCGGCTTGGGCGATGGCGACGGTGACAAGGCCGTCGGCGCGGACTTCGGCGTAGTCGCGCACGCGGCGCAGGAGGCGGTTGGCTATGCGGGGGGTGCCGCGGGAGCGGCCGGCGATCTCGGCGGCGGCATGGGATTCCAGGCGTACGCCCAGGATTCGGGCCGAGCGCTCCAGAATCTGTTGCAGCTCATCGGGTTCGTAGAAGTCCATGTGGCCGGTGAAGCCGAAGCGGTCGCGCAGCGGGCCGGTCAGCGCGCCCGATCGGGTGGTCGCGCCGACCAGCGTGAAAGGGGCGATATCCAGCGGAATCGACGTGGCCCCAGGCCCTTTGCCGACGACGACGTCGACCCGGAAGTCCTCCATCGCCAGGTACAGCATCTCCTCGGCGGGGCGGGCCATGCGGTGGATCTCGTCGATGAACAGCACATCGCCCTCGACCAGATTGCTGAGCATCGCGGCCAGATCCCCGGCCCGTTCCAGCGCCGGACCGGACGTGATGCGCAGGGCCGAACCGAGTTCCCCGGCGATGATCATCGCCATACTCGTCTTGCCCAGTCCGGGCGGGCCGGACAGCAGCACGTGATCCGGGGTGCCGCCACGTAGTTTCGCGCCGCGCAGCACCAGCGCGAGCTGTTCGCGCACCCGGGGCTGACCGATGAAATCGTCCAGGGATTTCGGGCGCAGGCTCGCCTCGACCTCCCCGTCCGAGTTCAGATAGCTTGCGGTGACTTGCGATTCGTCCTCGTCGAATTCTTCGCCCGCCTCGCTCACAGCCCCGCCTCCCATGAGACACACCGCACCGCGGCGTCACTCCGCTCACGGGTCGGGACACGCCATGAACTCGACTCGGCCTGTTGCGCTTCGCTCATGCTCCCGCTTCGCTCCGGCACGAACGAGGACTCGACTGCGTCTACTGATCGCTCGCCCATGCGCACTACCGGTTCTTACCGAGCGTCCCCAGCGCCGCGCGCAACGCCTTGGAGGTGTCCAGATCGGGCTGCTCCGCCAGCACGGCATCCACCGCCGGCTCCGCCTGCTTGGCGGGGAAGCCCAGCCCGATGAGCGCCTCGACCACCTGATCGCGCACCGGCGTGACCACCGGCGCGGGACCCGATCCGGGCGGACCCGATTGCACGGGAACGAGATTCACCTTGTCGCGCAACTCCACGACCATACGTTCGGCGCCACGCTTGCCGATGCCCGGCACACGGGTCAGCGCCGCGACATTGCTCTCCGCCAAGGCCTTACGCAGCGCCTCGGGCTCGAGCACCGCCAGCACCGCCATCGCCAGGCGCGGCCCGACGCCCGTCACGGTCTGCAGCAGACCGAACAGTTCGCGGGCCTCGGTGTCGGCGAAGCCGAACAGCGTCATCGAATCTTCGCGCACGATCATCGCGGTATAGAGGCGGGATTCCTCGCCCCGGGTGAGGGTGGCCAACGTCGCGGGGGTCGCGTTGAGCCGGTAGCCGACCCCGGCGGCCTCGATGACCGCGTGGTCGAGCCCGATCTCGAGCACCTCTCCGCGCACCGACGCGATCACCGGGTTACCGCCTTTCGTTGCTGGGCAAGTCGTTCTGCGTATTTGCGCTGCTGTTCGGCGGCCATCGCCTCGGCCTTGGCTATCCGATCCAACATCGGCGCCCGCCAACAATGACAGATGGCCAGCGCGAGCGCATCGGCGGCATCGGCCGGTTTGGGTGCGACCTGCAACCCGAGGATGCGGGTCACCATCGCGGTGACCTGCGCCTTGTCGGCCGAGCCGTTCCCGCTGACCGCCGCCTTGACCTGGCTCGGGGTGTGGAACGCCACCGGGATCCCCCGCCGCGCCGCAGCCAGCGCGATCACGCCGCCGGCCTGCGCTGTGCCCATCGCGGTACGCACGTTGTGCTGCGAGAACACCCGCTCGATCGCGACCGCCTCGGGCCGGTGCGTATCCATCCACTGCTCGGCCGCGTCCGATACCGCCAACAGCCGATGCGCCAGATCCATCTCCGGCGGCGTACGCACCACATCGACCGCCAGCGCGCTCACCTGCCGCCCGAGCCCGCCCTCGACGATGCTCAGTCCGCACCGGGTGAGCCCCGGGTCGACGCCCATCACGCGCACGTATGCACCCCTCGAGTTCGCGAACAGTTGTTCGAAGTCTAGTGGATTACCGGCCGCGATCACGACACCGACACAGCGCAGTTCGGTGGTCGACACCTGAATGCGGACATCGTCATCTGCCCCGTACGGAGCTGCGCCGCGGATCACATGCGCAGGTGCACAATCCGACGTACTGCTACTGGCAGATCATTGGTTGGACCAGCACAATCTCCACCATCAGCCTATTGTGCACCGACTGTCTATCAGCCGCGTCCCAATTATCCGGCACTTCACTGCCGCGCCGGCTTGGACGGCGAACGCGGTATCGACCCGCGGGCCTCAGCAGTACTGGCAGACTCCGGTCGCGGGGAGTTGGATGAAGCAGTTGGGGCAGAGGGCCGGGGCCGGTTCGGGTTCCGGGGTTGGCGCGGCGGCGCGAGCGGCCTTCGGTCGGCGGCGAGCGGCGACCTTGGGGGTGAG
>NZ_JAGPOX010000222.1 GCF_019038435.1 Nocardia alni | reverse complement strand
GGTGCGGGCTCGTCCAGGGACAGTTGGGTGCCGCGCTCGGCGGGCGTGGGGCGGGGCGGCTCCGCAGGCGTGGTCGGGCGGCGGTCGTAGGGGTGTTGTGCCGAGGTGGTGATGACCGTGTCCGGGTGCTGAATGGTGGTGTGGTTGTCGGTCTTGTCGGCCTGTGCGTCGATACGTGTATCGGCGTGGGGGATTCCGGCCGGCTCGGCGGTCGCTGATCGCTCGGGTGCCGTGGTGGTGGCTTGCAGGGGTGCGGAGACCGGTACTGGCTCGGCGATTGATTGCTCGGATCTGGCGGTGGCAACGTCCTGCGAGGGGGCAGGCTCGGCGACTGCTGGTTGCTGGGGCTTTGCGGCCCCGGGTTCGGCGTGGGGCGTGGGCTGGGCGCCGGAGACGACGTTGCCGGGCGCCGGAGCGATCGGGTGCTCGACGGGCTGCGGCGTGTCGTCGTGGAGCGGCTCGGTGATCGGCTGGGGCTGGGGGGTGTCGGCGTGCGGGAGATCGGTGATCGGCTGGGAGTGCGGGGCATCGGCGTGTGGGAGGTCGGTGATCGGCTGCGGGGAGTCGGCGCGTGGCGGCTCGGTGATCGGCCGCGGAGTGGCAGCGCGCGGGGGCTCGGTGAGCGGTTGCGGCTGCGCTGGCTTCGGGCCGACCTGATCGAATTGCGGCGCCTCGGCCGCGAATCGCGTGGTGGCGCCGAATCGATCGGCCAGATTGAACGGGTCGGCATCCGGGTGGGCGGTGTGGCCGATCGGCAGGGCGGCGGATTCGGTGGCATCGGACGGGAATTCAGCGCAGGTCGCGCGGCAAGGCTCGCCGAATTCGACGGTCGTGGCCGGGTATTCCCGGGTCGGCTCGTCGGGGGTGGAACCCAGGTCGACGGGGACGGCGTCGATGAGTTGCGCGTAGCGGGTGGAGACCCAGGCGTGCAGCCAGATCACCACGCCGACCATGACCGGGGCGACGGCGGCCTCGGCGGCGCGGGCCACCTCGCCCGCGGCCAGGTGGGGGCCCGCGTTCAGCGCGATGGTCACGCCCAGCAGCGCCGCTTCCAGGAAAACCACCCTGCCGCGCGCGATTTCGCGGCCCCAGCGGGCAGCGGTGGTGGCCACCACCATGATGGTGATGATCGGGATCGAGATCATCGCCTCGAAGCCGTAGCTGAGCCAGTACAGCGGATCGGCCATATTGCCACCGGGCGCGAGGTTGTGCTGCACGTTCACACCGGACCACAGCATGCCCAGCACCACCACGCCGATCAGCGCCCGCGAGGACCATTCGGCCCGCCGGTACAACTGGGCCAGGCGCGCATCGGGATTGGAGACCCGTCTGCGCGCCGCCAGGGCGCGCCGATGCCACCGCGCGTCATCGTCGTCGGCGCGTCGCAAAGCCCACGCGACCCGGCGATCCCGCTTCTCGGCGGTCAGTTCGGAGCTGACCGCTCGCCGCCGCTGCTTACGCCGCTGCGCCCGCATCCATTCCGCGAGTTCGCGCTCGGCGGAGATCTCGGCCTCGGACAGCTCGGCGAACAGCGCGGGATCCGATTGCAGCGGAAGTTTGCCGCGCGCTGTCGCCACGCGGTTGGCCAGGGCGGTGATCTCGGTGTCGGATGCGGGTACACCCATCGCGGGGGGTTCCGAATTGCCGGTCGACCTATTGTCGAGCATGGCGCGCCTTCCCGGGTGCGGATGCGGTTCCGGCACGCGCCGGACCGAGGTACTCGAACGTATGTGTGATGCGCAGTGAGATTAATCCGCGACCAACTCGAGGTCAATGCTTTGCCCGAACATCAGTTCGGACGAGTAGCCTGAAACGCCGTTCTACCGGCAACTTTCGAGATATCAGTGCAACGCGGTGTGCCAGACCAACGCCGCCGCCACCGCGCCCGCGCCGTTGAGCGACCAGTGCAGCGCGATCGGGGCGAGCAGGCTGCCGCTGCGCCGCCGCAGCCAGGTGAAAACCGCGCCCGCACCCGCGGTGGCCAGCACCGCCAGCGCGATCCCGACGACCTGGGCGGCGATCCCGTGGCCCAGAACCTCGGTCAGCCCGCGATTGCCGCTGGTGAGCCCGAGCGACGCGGCGATATGCCAGAGCCCGAACAGCAGTGAGCCCGCGGCGAATACGCCGCGCACGCCGTAGGCGCGGTCGAGCGCGCCGTGCAGGACGCCGCGGAAGGCGAGTTCCTCGGGGATGACCGTCTGCAGCGGTATGACGATCATCGACGCGATCAGGGCGCCCGAGATGGTGGCATAGCGGTCGGCCAGGAAGAACGAGCGGGTGATCGGCAGGAGTGCGCCGATCACCACGGCGCCAAGGACGATACCGACCGCGCCCAGCGCGTACAGCGTTCCGCGTCGCCAGTGTCTGGGCGACAGGCCCAGTTCGGCCCAGCCGAGACCGCGCCGGCGCATCAGGACGACCAGGATCAGCGCCGCCGCCGGAACGGTCACGACGTTCGCCCAGGCCGAGGTGAAGTGGGCGATCAGATTCGTGCAGATCAGGGTGAGAACGACGACGGCGACATCGATATACGCGCGGACCCGGCGTGTCGGCGTCGGGCTGGTTGCGGGCGATTCTGTCAGGGTTGCGATGAACCCGTCGTCCCGCGCATCGTCGTTATCGTTCCGAGACATTACGGTCAGTCTACGTTCATTTGCTGAGAATGAGCCAAATGTGGTCGAGGAACGCGAAATGTGAGCTGAGTCCTAGTGTATACGTACAGTTGTACGCATACCCTGACTTGCTCGGTCGGCACACCGCTCGCAAGGTGGTCTCGAAGCGGCCCGCCGGAGGGTGGGCCGGTGAATTCCGGACGCTCTGTCGTTCAGGTGTGGTCGCCCGCCGCCCAGCCCTGCGGGTCTGTCCACGCCCGCAAGGTTCGCGTGGTCTCGAAGCGGCGCGGCTCGTGAGAGATGGGGTCGGTGAATTCCAGTGTGGTGGCGAGTAATTGGAGCGGCCGGGTGAAATCATCCACGGGCCGGTCGGTGAGTTCGGGATAGAAGTCGTCGCCGAGGATCGGGATGCCGAGGCCGTTCATGTGGATGCGCAGCTGGTGGGTGCGGCCGGTATGCGGGATGAGACGGTAGCGGCCCAGGCCATCGCGGTGCTCGGCCAGTTCGACGCGGGTCTCGGCGTTCGGCTCGCCGTCCGTTTCGAAGGCGCGGATGATGGTGCGCTCCTTGATGATCCGGCTGCGCACCGTGACCGGGAGCCTGAGGCCCGGATCGTGGCGGGCGATCGCCTCGTACTGCTTGAACACCCGGCGCCGGCCGAACAACGTCTGATACGCGCCCCGGTGCGCCGGGGTGATCACGAACAGCACCAGACCCGCCGTGGTCCGGTCGAGGCGGTGCGCCGGAATCAGATCCGGCAGGTCCAGCTCGCGCCGCAGCCGCACCAGGGCGGTCTGCAGAATGTGCTGGCCGCGCGGGATCGTGGACAGGAAGTGCGGCTTGTCCACGACCAGCAGATGCTCGTCCCGGTGCACGATCTCGAGTTCGAAGGGCACCTCGACCTCGATCGGCAGGTCGCGGTGGAACCACACCGCGCCGCCTGGAACATACGGCGCGTCGGGCGCGATCGGACCGTCCAGATCGACGATCGCGCCCGTGGCCAGCAGCTCATCGATGCGCGCGGGCGCGACCCTGGGCAACCGCTCCACGAGATGATCGCGGATGGTCGCCCAGGATCCCTCCTCCGGCAGCCGCAGCCGCGCCGGATCCAGTCCGTACCGCTTGGGCAGCGGAGGCGTCTGCCTGCGTCTCATTGATACGAGAGTAATGAAGAGCGGGAATGCGCCACTCAGACGCGGTAGCCGCGGATGACCCCTCTGCCGAAGACGACCGTCAGCCCCAGCGACCACACCGCCGTGTACAGCAGCGGCAGGGCCACCGGCCCGCCCGAGACCAGTCCGCGCATGGCGTCGATCGCCACACTCATCGGCTGATAGCGGACCACCGGCTGCAGCCAGCCCGGATACTGGTCCACCGGCACGAATCCCGAATTGAAGAACATGCCGAGCAGGATCAATATCGAGCACAGTTCCACGATCTTGCTGCCCGCCGGGCTCACGGCCAGGGCCATCACCATGGTCGCGAAGCCCACCACGAGCAGCGTGGGCACCCCGACCGCGCAGATCGCGCACCAGATGCCGCGATGCCAGCGCAGACCGAGCGCGGCGCCGACCGCGAGCAGCAGCACCGTCGCGCAGAGGGTGCGTCCACATTCGGCCAGCAATCTGCCCGCGGGCACGACCGCCCGGTACCCGGGCAGCACCTGCCACCGGTCGAGCAGGCCGCTCTCGGCCTCCGCGTGCAGCGATGTGCCGGTCGCCATCGCGCCGAACATGGTGGCCGTCACCGCGACGAGCGGGACGAAGCCGTCGATACTCGCGTGTCCGGCCGAAGCGGTCAGAAACCTCCCCAGCACCAGCTGATACATCAGCAGCAGCGCGGTGGGGAACACCAGCGACTGCACCATGATTTCCGGCTCGCGCCGCCAGCGTCGCAACAGCCTGCCGGCGTGCACCAGACTCTGTTCCGGAAACGATCCGTGTGGGCTCGCGGTCACATCACTCTGTGTCAGCGTGGTCATCGATAACGCCTTCCCATCCGTACCGACACCGCGGTGAACACCACGATCAATGCGATCGTCCAAGCCAGCGCCGGACCCACCGAGTCGTACCGGCCTGCGGCCAGCGCCCGCAACGCGTCGCTGCACACCGACACCGGCTGCCACCGGACGAACGGCTGAATCCACCCCGGAAAGCCCACCACCGGCACGAAGCCCGTCGAGGCCATGATCAGTAGGAGTTGCGGCAGCAACAGGATCTGGGCGCCGATCTCAGGGTTGCCGCTGGCACTGCCCACCACGTCGGCGCCGATGACGACCCCCACGCCGAACAGCAACGCCACCAGCACGAACAGCACTCCGGCGCCGGCCGCGTGGAACCGGAACCCGAAGGCGTAGCCGATCACCAGCGCGCCCGCGATCGCCACCGCCGCCCGGGAGGCGTTGGCCGACATCCGCGCGGCCATGGGCACCCATTTGCGCACCGGCATCGAGCGCAGCCTGGTACCCACCCCGCTCGCGGTGTCCAGGGCCGCCCGGTCGGCCGCCGACATACCGGTGAAGAACATGCCCTGCACAATGATCACCGGAAGCAGATACTGCGCGTAGTGCGCACCGGTCCGTTCCATCGAATGTCGCAGCGGCACATAGAAACACAGGAAGAAAATCATCGGCGCGAGGAAACCGAACACCAGATCACCCTCACGGAACGCGGCGCGGACGGTGCGGCCGCTCAGGGCGCGCCACTGCACACCTGTCGAAGCGATCGCGCTGTTCATTCCCGCACCTCGCCGACGCCCGGTTCCGGCATTCTCATGCGTCCACCGCCCGCGCATCGGCCTCGGCGGCGGGACGGGTCAGCTTGACGAACACCTCGTCCAGCGACGGGCGGCGCAGTGCGATGTCGACCAATTCGATTCCCGCGTCCGTGATGCGACCGAGGGCCGCCGCCAGCGTCGAGGGTCCGTCCGGGGCGGGCACCGATACGCGGTCGCCCGAGTCCGAGATCGCCACTGTTCCGAACGAGGCCAGCATTCGTGCCACCGCCGCCACATTCGCGGTGTCCACGGGAACCACCTCGCAGTAGCTGGGCCCGGACCGGGACTTCAGGTCGTCGGCCGTGCCTTCCGCGATGACCCGCCCCTTGTCGATGACGATGATGTTGTCGCTCAGGACATCGGCTTCCTCGAGGTACTGGGTGGTCAGCAGCACGGTCACGCCGTCATGCCGCAAACCGCGCACCAGCGACCACACCGCTTGGCGGCTCACCGGATCCAGCCCCGTCGTCGGCTCGTCCAGGAACACCACCTTCGGCAATCGGACCAGGCCGCAGGCGATGTCGATCCGTCTGCGCATTCCGCCGGAATACTGGCCGACTCGCCGGTCGGCGGCATCCTCCAGCTCGAACTGGGCCAGCAGTTCATCCGCCCGGCGTCGACTTCCCTTGTGCCCCAAGCCCAGCAGCCGGCCGAACAGCACGAGGTTCTCCCGGCCGGTCAGTAGGTCGTCCAGTGCCGCGTACTGCCCGGTGAGCATGATCGACGCGCGGACGGCCGCGGCATCGCGCACCACGTCGAACCCCGCGACGCTCGCGTGCCCGGCATCGGGGCGCACCAGTGTGGACAGCACCGAGACCGTCGTCGTCTTACCGGCGCCGTTGGGGCCCAGCACGCCCAGCACGCTGCCCTCGGGCGCGGCGAAACTGACGCCCTGGAGGGCGTGCACGGCCCCGAATCGTTTCTCCACGCTGTCGACGACCACGGCCTCGGCATTTGCCTGCGATGAAACCGCAGCCACAGGGACCTCCCATCTACTCGTCAAGAGCAATCGCTATTCGTCGAAGATGTACTGCGCGAGCCGATCTCGACCCGCAACAAAGTAAGGCAAGGCTAACCATAGCAAATGGTCAGTCTGTTGGCGAGTGGTAACCGGGTCTTTCGGGTTACCGGGAGGCTCGCGCGGCGCGTCGTCGCTGCGCGCGGGTGGCGACACGCTGTGCGGCGGTCACGACGCCGGCCGGGCGGACCGTGTGGGCCAGCCGATACGGTGTCGGACTCCGATACAGGTCCGCGAGCGGAAAGCGTTGTCCCAGGCGATCTTCCAGCAGTGCGTGCACGCGGATCGCGCTGATCGAGGTGCCGCCCAGGTCGAAGAAGTTGTCGTGGATCCCGAACTCGCCGACCCGCAACGCCGTGCCGAATACCGAGGCGATCGTGGAGTCCAGGCCGCCGGTGTCGGAGGCCGCGTCCTCGACCGCGCCCGCGGTCACCTCGACGCGTATCGGCACTCCGAAACGGTCGCGGACCGTGCCGAGATCGCCGAGTACCCGATCGCGCGAGCCCGCGTCGACGCGCAGGACCAGATCGGCCGTCACCGCATCGGGCACGGTGAGCAGTCCGGCGACCCTGGCGCCCCGGGGATCGAGTCCGACCAGCGGATGCGGCGTGTCGCGGCGCAGGCACACGTCCAGCGAGGCCAGCGCCTCGGCTGGATCCAGCGCCCGGTAACCGTTGGCCCCGCCCAGCTCGCTCATCGTGCTGGTGCGGCTCAGGCCTACTCCGTGCCAGGTCGACCAGGCGATGGACTGTGCGCGGTGTCCGGCGGCGCGCCATCGTCCGGTGAGGGCGTCGAGATAGGCGTTGGCCGCGGCGTAGGCGCCAGCGTGTGCGGCGCCGAATACCCCGTTCACCGAAGAGAATCCGATCCAGCGCAAACCCGGCCGGGTGTCGCCGAGACTCATCAGTGCCTCGGCGACAGAGGCTTTCGCGGTGAGGGCGGTCTCGAAATCGGCGTGCGTCGCGTCCGCCAGGGCATGTTCGGCGAAGTGCCCGGCGAGGTGGACCACGCCGTCGAGGCGTCGGCCGAAATGCCTTTCGGCCGCCTCGACACAGTCGATCAAGGCTGTCCGGTCGGTCGGGTCGAGGACGGCGTGGCGGATCCCTTCGGACTCGGCGGCGGCCGCGGACCGGCCGACCACCAGCAGCCGGAGCCCGTAGCGGCGGCGCAGGTGTGCGGTAACCAGCGCTCCGACGCCGCCTCGGCCGCCGCTGACGAGGTAGAACTCGCCGGGCGCGGGTGGTTCGACGTCCTGCGGATCCGCGGTGTCGCGCAGCCGGGGCACGAGCCGCGCATCGCGCAGTGCCACCACCGGATCGGCTGCGTCACTGGAGATTTCGTCGGCGAGGGTCGTGGATGCGACCGATGCGGCGGTGTCGATATGGCGAATGCGCAACCGCTCCAGTTCTGTTCGCGCCGTCTCCACCAGCGCGGCGCAGGCCGCGTGCACCGGGTCGGCGGGCTCGGCATCGGCGGCGAACGCCGCCGTGGTCACGACGGTCAGCGCGGCGCCCGGTGTGCGCGTGTGGCAGTCGACCAGTGCGCTCGCCAAGTCCGCCAATACCTGTGCGGGCGACGTGGTGTCGTCCACCACCACCGCATCCGGCGGTGCGCCCTCGACCGCGCCGACGGTGAGCACCGTGGCGGGGTTCGCCGCCGTGGCGGATTCGGGCTGTCTGGGCACCCAGGTCAGGTCGAAGAAATGATCGGCGAGGGTGCCGGCGTCGCCCGCCGCCACCCCGAGGGTCGCGAGATCGGCCACGAGAGAAGCAAATTCACCACGCTCATAGCTCTCGCGTAGCGCGGAGCGCTGGATCTTGCCGATTTGGGTCTTGGTGATCGCGCCGTCGGGCAGCGGGAGCACTACCGCGGGTGAAATGCCGAAGGACGCCACGACGGCGGCCCGGATCGCCGAAACCGCCGCGGCCGCAGCGGTATCGTCCGCCTGGCGGAAGAACACGGCCAACTGCTCGCCGTCGGATCCGGGGACGGCGCATGCGGCGGACCAGGAGGTCAGGGTGAAATCCAGGCGATCGACCACGGCCTCGATCTCGTGGCACGAATAGTTGACGCCGTTGACGATGACCACGTCTTTGGCCCGGCCGGTGATGCGCAGGCTGCCTGTCTCGTCGAGGAGGCCCAGGTCGCCGGTATCGAACCAGCCTTCCGCGTTGAAGGACTCCGAATTCTGTTCCGGCAGCCCGCGGTAGCCGCGCGTCACCGTGCCGCCGGACACCTGCAGACGTCCGATCTCACCGGTCGCCCGCACGCGGTCCGCGTCGTCCACGATCCGGATTCGGCACCCCGGAATCGGCGTGCCCAAATCCACGGCGGAGTCCGTGCGTGCGGTAGCGCTACGGAATCTGGTGGAATACACCACGGCGGAGCAGGTTTCGGACATTCCCCAGGCCGGGACCACCGAGTCCGGCGCGAGGCCGTGCGGAGCCAGCCGGTCGAGGAACTCCGCCGCGACCGCCGGAACGATCACCTCACCGGCGTTGAGCGCCATCCGCAGCGAACGCAGGTCCCAGCTGCGGTCCGCAGCCCCGTCCACAGCCTCGCTGACCAGCCCGAACGCGAAGTTCGGGGCCCATGTGCCGGTGACCCGGTAGCGCTCGATACAGTCGAGCCACCGCAGCGGATCGGCCAGAATCCACTCGGTCGGCGCGTGGATCTGATCGATCCCGTGATAGACATCGCGCAGATGCCACATGATGATTCCGCCCACATGATCCAGCGGCATCCAGTTGAACGAGACGTATGGTTCGGTGAAATCCTCGACCGTGGAGAGGGATTCACCACGCCGCAGAATATTGCGATGGGTGAGTTCCACGCCCTTGGGCGCACCGGTACTGCCGGAGGTGAACATGAGCAGCGCCACGTCGTCGGGGTGGACTGCGGGAAGGGTTGGGTCCGCGATCGGCCGTGCGCGGAAAGCTTTTGTGGACAACGTATTCGGTGCGGCGATCGTGCTTGTCCCGTTGCTTGCGGTAGTCCCGCCTGTAGTGCGGGAGAAGGTCCCGATTGCGGTTACGCGGACCGTGTCGCCGTCCGGGGTGTGCCATGTGCGCAATGTGGTGTGCTCGTCGCGGCCTGCCAATACGAGTGGTTGGTTCAGGCTTTGCCAGATGCGCAGGAATCGGTCGCGCTGTGGGCTCGGGGCGTTGTAGTCGGTGGGGGCGGCTACCGGCGCGGCGACCAGGCCTGCCAGGAGGCAGGCCCATATGCCGACCAGGAAATCCTCGGTGTCGCGGGATTGCAGGACGAGCGCGTCGCCGGGGCGGCTGCCGTCGTGGAGCAGTGCGGTGGCCAGTGTGGTGGCGCGGGAGAGCAGTTCGCCGTAGTTCACGACGGTGTCGGGGGCCTCGGATCGCAGATGGCGGATGCTGCCCGACGTACCGGCAGCCGCGACCAGCGCCTCGCCCAGTGTGAGCCAGCGTGGTTCGGGCTGCTCGCCGCCGTCTGCCAGGGCCGGGCCGGTTCCGGTGACGTGCTCGGCTGTCTCCGGTCGTGCCGCAGCGGGAATAGCGATGCGGCGCAACGGCGATGGCGGCGGCTTGTCCGCGGTGACCGTGAGCGCCCCCGCCGCGGTGGCCGCGGCCGTGATGCGTTCGGTCTCGGCCGCGTCGAGGACGGGCAGGCGGCGCAGCGCGGCGGTGTCGAGCTCACCGGTCGCGGTAAGCGGCAGCGCACCGGGGAGCGTGACCACGGCGGTCGGGACGACGGCGCGCGGCACATCATCGTCGAGCAGGCGTAGCACCCCGCGCGCGTCGATGGCCGAGACACGCGAGACATAGGCGACGGTTTCGCGAAGGCCCGCCACCGTCGCGCGGTCCAGCACGGCGGCCTCGCGCACCTGCGGGAGTGCCAGCACGGCATCCCGCGCGCGCGTGGCGGACACCGATCCGCGTCCGGTCCACACCGCGTCGTCGGCACGGTCGGCGTCGACCCGCAGCCGCGAACCGGTTGCGGTGCCACGTAATCCGGTCGGCATGCCATCGACGCAGATCGCACCGCGGAAGCCGTGCGGAACCACCGCGCCGAAGCGGTCGCGCACACTCAGGCCACCAGGGCACCGTGTGCTCCCGTCGGCATCGACCCGCAGATACCAGCCCCGTGCCTCGTCGCCATGCACGGTATGCGCATGGATGGGTGTCGCCACGGATTCCCCGACGGCGATGGCCATCCCGCGATAGCCGGCCAATTCCGCGCCGGATCCGAGCGCCACATCCGCGTCCCCCGGTGTCGGCGTATCGCCGATATAGTCGAATGCGAGCGCGGCCCAAAGGATGTCAGCGGCATGCGCCGAATCGCCGAGCCAAATCGCCTGCCCCGCACCGCCAGGAAACCACCGCCGCATCGTCTGCACCTGCACGGCAACCGCCCCGCGATCCAGCAGCACCCGACCGTCCACACCCGCCGCGAGGATCGCGGGTAGTTCGGGTGTCAGTTCCACGATCGGCAACCGACTGCCGGGCTCTGTTGGGGCGTAGGTTGTTTCGGTGAGATCGGGGGCGGGTAGTGTGCGGACGCCCGGGCTGCGGAAGTCGACGGCGAACCATGCTTCGGTCTGATACCAGTGGGCGACCGTGGCGATTTCTCGGGCCAGTGGCACGTCCGTGTCGCGCGGGTCCAGGGGGAACCAGACGCCGCCGCGGCGCAGTGTGGCGATCGCGGCGATCAGCACCTCGGGTGATCGTGGATGTCCGGCGGTCGCGACCACATTGCCGGGGCGCATGCCCGACTCGTGCAAGACCTTCTCGTAGTGTTCGATCGCCGCGGCGTATCGTTCGGGTACCTCGTCCAGTAGTGACGCGGTCGGCGGGGGCGGGT
>NZ_JAGPOX010000221.1 GCF_019038435.1 Nocardia alni | reverse complement strand
CCTCCGCCCTGCCCACCCGCCGTGAACATGATCTGCTCGGCGACCGCGACGTTCCCGCCGACGCGTACTGGGGTGTCCACACCCTGCGCGCGAGCGAGAACTTCCCGATCACCGGAACCTCGCTGGCCGCGTATCCGCATCTGATCGCCGCCCTGGCCGCGGTGAAGGAGGCGGCCGCGCGCGCGAACTCCGATCTCGGACTGCTCGGCCCGGACAAGGCGGCGGCAATCGTGCGAGCGTGCAAGGAGATTCGCGAAGAGGGTCTGCTGCACGATCAGTTCATCGTGGATGTCATTCAGGGCGGCG
This sequence comes from Nocardia alni, assembly GCF_019038435.1. GTDB lineage: Bacteria > Actinomycetota > Actinomycetes > Mycobacteriales > Mycobacteriaceae > Nocardia > Nocardia alni. The sequence goes on along the minus strand of NZ_JAGPOX010000221.1, from coordinate 11,026 downwards.
CCGGCACCTCCACCAATATGAACGCCAACGAGGTCATCGCGAACCGGGCGCTCGAGTTGCTCGGGCACGGCAAGGGCGAGTACGCCCACCTGCACCCGAACGAGGATGTCAATCTCAGCCAGTCCACCAACGACGCCTATCCGACCGCGGTGCGCATCGCCACCATTCTGGCTGTGGCCGAGCTGCTGGACGCGATGACGGTGCTGCGTGAAGCCTTCGCGGCCAAGGCGGTGGAATTCCGGGACGTGCTCAAGATGGGCCGCACCCAGCTGCAGGACGCGGTGCCGATGACGCTGGGCCAGGAATTCTCCACGTACGCGGTGATGTTGGAGGAGGACCAGAGCCGCTTGGCCGAGGCCGTGCGACTCATGCACGAGATCAACCTCGGCGCCACCGCGATCGGCACGGGCCTGAACGCCCCTGCCGGATACTGTGAGTCCGCGCGCGGGCAGTTGGCGGCGATCACCGGAATGCCGTTGGTGACGGCCGCGAATCTCGTTGAGGCCACGCAGGATTGCGGCGCCTTCGTGCAGCTGTCCGGTGTGCTCAAGCGCATCGCGGTCAAGCTGTCCAAGACTTGCAACGATCTGCGGCTGCTGTCCTCGGGCCCCCGCGCGGGCTTCAACGAGATCAATCTGCCCCCGCGGCAAGCGGGTTCGTCGATCATGCCCGGCAAGGTCAATCCGGTGATCCCGGAGGTGGTCAATCAGGTGGCCTTCGAGGTCATCGGCAACGACATGACCATCACGATGGCCGCGGAGGCAGGGCAGTTGCAGCTCAACGCCTTCGAGCCGATCATCCTGCACTCGCTGTCCAAGAGCATCATGCATCTGCGCGCCGCCTGCCTGACCCTGGCCGAGCGCTGCGTCGTCGGCATCACCGCCAACGCGGAGGTCACCCACGCGATGGTCGAGAACTCCATCGGTCTGATCACGGCCCTGAACCCGTACATCGGCTACACCGCCGCGACCGAGATCGCCAAGGAGGCACTGGTTTCCGGCCGCGGCGTCGCGGAGCTGGTCTTGGAGAAGGGTCTGCTGCCCGCCGACCGCCTCGCCCACATCCTGCGCCCGGAGGAGGTCGCCGGGGTGAAGGACGATCTGGCACAAGAGGTCGTTGCCTAGGGGTCTCATCGTCGGTGCGGCGAAATTTCGCCGTCCGGCACGCTTTTGACCGGGATCCACCCGAAACAGAGGTAATGAGGTGGATTCCGGTCAAAAGTTCCCGCTCACCGCGACGGCAGCGCCCGTCCGTTCGCCGCGCCGTGGTAGAAGTACTGCCCCAGACCGACGGTGAAGACCATCATCCCGTACACCGCGTGTTCCGCCGACGCCGTGAACAGCGAATCGGTCTGGAGGTAGCGCAGGGCGAAGATCCACCCGCCCGCACCGCTGAGCACCACGGAGATCCAGCTGCCGAACACGATGTGCACGTAGCCGAAGGCCGCCGCGCTCGCGGCCACCAGCCCGAGCCCGTCGCCGAAGACCGGCGCGTACCGGTGGAACAGGAACGATCGGTAGATCAACTCCTGCGGATACACGCTCAGCACGGGATACAGCACCATGACCGCCGCCCACAGCCACGGGGCGCGGCGGGGAAGCTCGAACAGGTGCTCTCGCCGCAGCGCCGCCACCGCCCCCGTGAGCCCGAGTGCGCTGGCGCCCGCGAGCGCGGCCATCGGCCCGGCCTTGGGCCGCAGCGCGTCGGGCCGCCACAGCGCGGCGCGGTCGAATCCGGCCGAGCGCCGCAGGTAGGCGTTGGCGCCCAAGGCCAGCGCCAGCAGCACCGGAATGGGTGGCGTACCGCGCAGCTTCGCGTTGTACACGGTCGTGGCCCCGAAGAACAGCGCCGCGTACTCGGCTGCCAGGTACACCCGCCGCCACCGTCGAATCCTCATGTGCGCGAGCCTAGTTCGCGCCGGTGGACCGCGCAGTCCACGCCGCGCCGTTGTCGCCACCCGGCAACCCCGGCGTCTCCGCGAGGCAACCTGCCATTTCCCGAAGTGGTCGACAGGAAAGGTTCGAGGTTACCGAGCAACGCGCGTGCTGGATGAGCAGCCGGAATACCCGGTGCGCACGCGCGTTGCTCGGGTTATCGCCGGTAGACAGGCTGCGCGATCAGCGACCGCGCCGCGACGGTGGGCAGGCGTCAGGCTTCCGCCGGCGCCTGGCCGTCCGCCGCCATGTTCTGGCCCTGGGGGAGCACGACGAAGGCTCCGTTGCCGTCCTTGTCCAGTTCGGTGTCGAGAATCTTGTCGTCCAGCATGTTGGCGGCCTGTTCGTCCAGGAAGATCCGGGATCCCTCCGCGGCCAGGACCTGATCCTGTTCCGCGGGCGCCTCGGCCACCGAGAGCTGCAGTGTCTCGGCGCCGGCAGCGGTGAAGATCCGCAGGCCGGAGCCCTCCGGCGAACCCTGCGCGTCGGTAATGGCGCGTACGGCCTGTACGGCCGTGGGGGTAAGCATCAACATTGGTTCTGGTTCCTTCCGCTGTCGTTGCGGTCCACCGGGGTGTCCGGCGGGTCTTCGATCGCGTGGGCCAGTGTTCAACCCGATTGCAGCGACGCCGATCGTCACGACCGGCGTCCTGTACCGGGTAACCCCAGGGATCGTTGCGAAACGTCTGCTGGTCGTCGGTTTATTCGACGGCTGTGCGGGAATCGCGCTCAGTGTTACCGTTCATCTCCCCTGAGGGGTTGGAATTATCATGATCATTATCGGATTGGTTTTGTTGATCGCCGCGATAGTCGTCGGGGCGGCCGCAGTCAGCGCGAACCTCGGCACAGCCCACGCTGTATCGAACGGATTCAGCGTGTTCGGCCATTATTTCAGCAGCTCCGCGGGGATATTGTTCATCGGCGGCATCGTCGTCGGCGCGGTCGGAATGCTCGGCTTGAGCCTGATCCTGAGCGGCTACTGGCGTTCGACCCGTGATCACGCCGCGACGCGGCGTGAGCTGCGCAAGACGCGGCGGCAGGCGGGAGCGGCGCCGTCGGCCAAGCCCAAGCCCGCACCGTCGAGCTAGTTCGAATCAACCCTGCGAGGCGGGCCCTGGCTGATCGGTCAGGGCCTGCTCGCGGAGCAGTCGTAGGGTGTGCAGCAGGATGCGTGACACCTGCATTTGCGAGATGTTCATTACGCGTGCGATCTGCGACTGTGTCTTGGATTCGAAGAATCGCATGATCAGTATGCGGCGTTCGGACGGGGGGAGTTTCGCGATCAGCGGGCGGACTGTTACGGCGTCTTCGGTCAGGCGGTAGCAGGGTTCGTCGATGCCGAAATCTGCTTCGAGCGAGGCGTTCTCGTCGTCGTTCTCGTCGAGTGGGCTGGGGCGGTAGGCGTTTGCGGCGAGTAGGCCCTGGGTGAGGTCGGCGATATCGATGCCGAGTTCGGTCGACAGTTCGCGGGTGGTCGGCATTCGGCCGAGCGCCTGGGCCATTCGCTCGGTGGCCGGGCCGATCCGTCGCTGTAGGTCCTTGAGTCGTCGTGGTACCTGGGCTGCCCAGGTGTGGTCGCGGAAGTGGCGGCGCACCTCGCCCATCATGGTCGGGACCGCGAAGGACAGGAACGAGGTGTCGCGGGCGACGTCGTAACGGTCGACGGCCAGCACCAGCCCGACCCGGGCGACCTGCTCGAGATCTTCACGCCCCTCGCCGCGTCCGGTGAACCTGCGCGCGATGTGGTCGGCCAGCGGCAGGCACAGCCGGATGATCTCCGCCCGCCGCACCTCGCGCCGGGGATCCCCGGGGCGGCAACCGGCCATCTTGCCGAAGCGGACCTCGATGTTGTCATAGCTGTTCGGGCCGTAGCCCGAGCGTCGTGCGGTACCGGTTATCGGCGCCTGGATCATCCCTGATCACTCCTCGCACGTGAATCCGATAACGATCGCGTACCCGTTTCGGGCGTCGCCAAAAGGCTCAGGGCGAAAATGAACGAGACCCGGTCCTGGGGACCGGGTCTCATCGGTGACGCACTCGCGAACTCAGCGCGGCGCCATGCGGATGGCGCCGTCGAGGCGGATCGTCTCACCGTTGAGCATCGGGTTCTCCACGATGTGCCGCGCCAGCGCCGCGTACTCGGTGGGGTCGCCCAGGCGTGCCGGATGCGGCACCTGCGCGCCGAGCGCGGAGATGGCCTCGTCGGGCAGCGACGCGAACAGCGGGGTGTGGAACAGGCCGGGCGCGATGGTGACGACGCGGATGTTCACACTCGCCAGATCGCGCGCGATCGGCAGTGTCATGCCGACGATGCCGCCCTTGGACGCGGAGTACGCGGCCTGACCGATCTGGCCGTCGAACGCCGCGACCGAGGCGGTGTTGATGATGACGCCGCGCTCCTCGCCCGCTAGCTCACCCGCCGAGATGCGCTCGGCCGCCAGGCGGATGACGTTGAACGTGCCGATCAGGTTCACCGTGACGACCTTGGTGAAGGCGTCGAGCGGGAACGCGCCCTTCTTGCTCACCGTCTTGATCGCATTGCCGATGCCCGCGCAGTTCACCGCGATACGCAGGGTGCCGAGCGCCTGCGCGGCGTCCAGCGCGGCGGCGACCTGCTCCTCGTTGGTCACATCGGCCGCGGCGAACACCGCACCCTCGCCCAGTTCCTTGGCGATGGCCTCGCCGTTGGAGGACGGCAGGTCGATGATCACGACCTTGGCGCCCTGGCCGTGCAGTTCCTTGACGGTCGCCAGGCCGAGGCCCGAGGCGCCGCCGGTCACCACGGCGACGGCGTTGTTGATCTGCATAGGACGTTCCCTTCTGTTCCTGCGGCGCTGCTGAAGCGTCCGCCCGAGGTTAACCGCCACGAGCGGATTAAGTAAATACAGCTTCGCTACACCGATGAATGAAACGTGTTACATTTTTCCCGGTGTCACGGCAGGTAGTGGGGATATCGGCTGCTCGATCAACACGCCGTTGTTATCGTCAGGCCGCCTGTAGCCGTACGGGGAACGCGGCCATGCCGTGGATCAGCGTGCTGGGCTGCCAGGTCGGCGCGGAGGCATCCGGGGACAGCGCCAGACCCGGGAACCGCTGGAGCAGACTCCGGAACGCGATATCGGCCTCCATCCGCGCCAGTGGTGCGCCGACGCAGTAGTGCATGCCGTGACCGAAGGCCAGATGTCCGCTCGTATCGCCGCTGACGCGCAGCCTGCCGGCGTCGGCATAGCGGTCGGGGTCGCGGTCGGCCGCGGCCAGGGCGACCCAGACCAGTTCACCCTCCGGGATCTCCGTATCGGCGATCCGCACCGGCTCCCCGGTGAACCGGATGGTGGCCCAGCCGACCGGTCCCTCGTAGCGCAGGAACTCCTCCACCGCGGCGGGCACCCGGTCGAGGTCTTCGCGCAGCGTCCGCAACTGTTCCGGATCGCGCAGCAGCGCGTTGACGCCGTTGGCGATCAGGTTCACTGTCGTCTCGTGCCCGGCGACCAGCAGCAGGAAGGCCATCGACACCAGTTCCTGCTCGGTGAAGCGGTCGTCCTGCTCGCGGGTGTGGGTGAGCACGGACAGCAGATCCTCGCCCGGATTCTCGCGCTTGGACTGTACGAGATCGTTGAGGTACCGCGACATTTCGGCCCCGCCGGTCATCACCTCCTGCTCGCTGGCGCCCGCGCCGCCGAGCAGGAGTTTGGTCCAGCGCTGGAACCGCTCGCGGTCCTCGAACGGCACGCCGAGCAGCTCGCAGATCACCGCGACCGGCAGCGGAAAGGCGAAGGCCTGCAACAGATCGACCTCGTCCCGGCCCTCCATCGCGTTCAGCAGGTCGTCGGTGATCTCCTGGATGCGCGGGCGCAGCGCGGCCACGCTGCGGGCGGTGAACGCCTTGTTCACCATCTTGCGCAGCCGCGCGTGGTCCGGCGGATCTGTGCTCAGCATGTGCGCGGACAGGTCCAGTCCGCCCGGAAACCGTGCCCCGCCAGGATCTTTGCGTTCGAAGATCGCCCGGACACCGGCGGAGTTCTTCAGCAGCCGAGTGTCGGCGAGTGCCGCGCGAGCCTCCTCGTAACCGGTGATCACCCACCCGCCTATCCCGGAGCGAGGCGACCGAATCTGGTGGACCGGGCCGTATTCGCGCCAGCGGGCGTAGTAGGCGTGGGGATCGGCGAAGAAGTCGTCGCCGATGTCTTCGATGCGGTGGGGGGTTTCGGTATCGACCATCGTGTCCTCGCTGTTTCCGGCGGCCCGATGCGGCCGCTATCGGATGTGCGGCCCAGGGCCGTCCGATCCCCAACGTACCGCCGGGTAGTAAGTGCGTGGTAAGAAGTGACACGCCCGCAGGGGATTACGATTTCAGCCCTGGGCGAAACGGACGAGCCGTGCATTCGTTATCGCGTCGTGCTTGTAAGGTTCGCTGGTAGGGGTTCAGCCCCATGGACGGCGTCGAGCGAGACTTATGGGCGTGGCGCGCGCGACACGCCGTGTTTCTGCCATCGTTGGCAAACATACGGTTTCGCTAATGGCGGTCGATCGACTATTAATGCTATGTGCCGCTACCAACCGTGACCCCTTGGCTGCCGCCCTATCTCGCCCATGTGGAGGTGCGATGACCATCGAGCGCCCTGCGGAGGACGACGTCACGCATCTGGCTAGACGGGTCGAACACGCCCGTGGACGGCTGGCCTACCAGTTCGACCCCGCGCTGACCGAGGCCCTGTCCGAAGACGAGTTGCACGCCGAACGTGAACTCGCCGAGAAGATCCGAGAGGCCGAGCGCGACCAGCGCTGGAAACACGTCCAGGCGGCCGCGCACGCCTCCGACGAAGCCCGGACCACCTCTCAGAAAATCGCGAAGGCCGACATGCGTGATCTGTTGCTGGCTCGCCGTGCCCTGGCCGCACAGCGGCGTGAATCCAGCCCGCACGCGAAACTCGCGTCGCTGTACCGGCATCGGGCCTGGTCGCTGCGCGCCCTCGCGGGCGTCGTGGCCGCGGGCATGCTGTGGTCGGCGGTCAACGTGCAGCACAACATCGCCCCCGGTGGTCCGTCGGATCCGTTGTACTGGTTCAGTTACCTGCTCGAGGCCATGATCAGCGTCTGTCTGGTCATCATCATGATCGGCACCAACAAGGTCGCCGAGTGGGGCATTCTGGACAGCCGCAGGCAGGTCGCCCTGGCCGAAATGGCGCTGCTGTCACTGACTGTCGGCCTCAACACCTACCCGTACATCCGCAGCGGCGAGTGGTACAACGTCGGTGTGCACGCGGTCGCGCCGGTCATGATCGGTGTCGCGCTGCTCATCCACCACGCCGCCAGCTCACGGTACGGGCTGGCCATTTCTCATGCGACGCACCAGATTCAGGATCTGCCCGATCCGGCCGACCAGGTCCGGCAGACCATGCCGACGTTCGTGAGCTTCTTCCGCCAGAACGTCTCCCCCGACGTGACCAGGCCCAGCGGCGCGATGACGGCGCTTCCGGGCAGGGTCGAGGTCGACGACGTCGCGGACACCGTGGAGGTCACCGAGGAGCCCGACAAGCCCTCCACGGTCGACGCGGACGATCCCACCCTCTCGTTCCGGTCCCAGACCGTGGAGGAACCCGCGGCCGCCCGGGAGAACCGCTCCGCGCCAACGGACTTCCGCAGTTCGGGTGAGGGCTGGTTGACCAGCAAGGATGTCAACGGCCACGAATCGGGCGGCGCCCCGCAGAACGGCAGGCCCGCCGCCAACGGCAAGGCCCACGCCCCGGAGGGCTCGAACGGCTCCGAGGCTCACGACGGCGGCGACGCGAACGGCGCACAGGACGATTCGCTCAACGCCTACGACACCGGCCAGTTCCGCATCGCCGAGACGCTGGAGCAGGAACTCGCCGAACTGCGGGCCGAGCGTCGTCGTGCCCGCGCGGGCCGTCAGCGGACCACGTAGGCCCCCGGCAACAGCTGTTCCGCAAGCGCGCCGACTCCGAAGTTCCGGAGTCGGCGCGTTTGCGTTGCGCCCACAGCTCGCGCCCGGCCGATCGACCGTTCGGTCCTCGGCCGGAGATCGCCGGAAATTGTGGCCGGTTTGCGCCGTTCGTGTGGCCTGATGATGCGCGGACGTGCCGGGTGGGGCAGGGTGGTGACGTGCACAGCATCGTTCTGGAGCAAGTGGGGGTGAGTTACGGCGCGACGCCGGTATTCACCGACGTCACCGCGACCCTGCCGGGCGGGCGATGCACGGCGATCGTGGGGCCCAGCGGCGTCGGCAAGACCACGCTGTTGCGGTTGCTCAACCGGCTCGGCGAGCCGAGCAGCGGGCGGATCCTGCTCGACGATGTGCCGATCACCGAACTCGACGTGCTCGAGCTGCGCCGCCGGGTGGGCGTGATCCCGCAGAAGGCGACGCTGCTGGAACAGATCGTGCTGGACGAGGTGCGGGTGGGGCGTCGCGATCTGACCGACTCCCAGGTTGTCCCGCTGCTGGCCCGGGCCGGACTGCCCGAGACCTTCCTGCACCGGCAATGCGCCGAGCTGTCCGGCGGCGAGGCACAACGGGTGTGCCTGGCCCGTGGGCTGGCCGTGCAGCCACAGGTGCTGGTCCTGGACGAGCCGACCTCGGCGCTGGACGAGGTGGCCGCCGGGGCCGTGGCGACCCTGATCGCCGAACACACCGCGGGCGGCGGCGCGGTGGTTCTGGTGAGCCACGACAGCGGGTTCGTCGGCACGGTCGCCGACGAGATCATGCTGCTGGACGGCGGTCGGCTGAACCCGCTCGGCGCGCTCGGTGAACGGGCTGGGCTCGACGAACAGCCTCGGCTCGACGAACGGAAGATGTGATGGTCCAGGGTCTTTCGGTCCCCGACTGGACCGGCGTCGGTGCGTCGGTGCTACTCGTCGTGCTGGCCGCGCTGATCGCCTACCGCCAGCATCTGCACCTGACCCGTGAGCTGCTGATCGCCTCGGTTCGCGCCGGAGTGCAGCTGATCGCGGTCGGTGCGATCCTGCTGGTCGTCTTCCGGCACACCGGATTGCCGGGCGCGCTGGTCTGGGTGGTGCTGATGATCATCATCGCCGGACAGGTCGCCGGACGACGCGGCGCGGGCCTGCCGCATTCGATCCGCTCGGCGACCATCGGCGTCGCGTTCGGCTCGGTCATCACCCTGGGCGCCCTGATGCTGCTGCACGTCATCTCCACGCAGGCGCGGGTGGTGGTGCCGGTCGGCGGCATGATCGTCTCGGGATCCATGCAGGCCACCGGAGTCGCGTTGCGCCGGCTGCGCGAGGACGCCCGCGAGGCCCGCCCCGCCATCGAGGCGCGCCTGTCCCTGGGCCTGTCGGCCCGCGAGGCGTTTCTGCCGTATCGGCGCTCGGCCCTGCGAACCGCCCTGGCGCCCGTGATCGACGCGACCAAGGTCGTCGGCCTGATCAGCCTGCCCGGCGCGATGACGGGCCTCATCCTGGCCGGGGTGGAGCCGCTGACGGCGATTCGGTATCAGATCGTGGTGATGTATATGCTGCTGGCTGCCGCGGCCCTGGGCGCTCTGGCCGCCGCCCGCGTCGCCGAGCGCTACCTGTTCGACAGCGCCCAGAGGCTCGTGGTCCTGCCGGTGTGACGGCCATGTTCAGGCTGCTGACCTGCTGACATCCCGAGTTGCTCGAAGCGTCGTCGGCCCGGCATGCTGTCGATCGAAGTCGCCGGTATCAGAGTGCGGCCGAGCGGAGCGCGGATCCCGGCCGAGCGCGCGGGGACGCGATTCGAGCCCGAATCCGGTGGGGGAGTTGGCCCGTGCGCCGATAGTCCGGTGATCGAACGGTGACCGACCTCTCAGGATTCGCACAGTTGGCTCTGGTGTTGCACACGGCTCCGCCGGATTAACTGAAATCGCTGCTGATAGGCAGTATTGGGCTTTGCTGAGTCATAGGAGTCCGGCCGTGGATACTGGAGTTACCGCCGCGTTATCTCGTCGAGATTTGATTCGGGTCACCGGTGTCGCGGGCGCGTCGGCGAGCAGGCGCGGGCCGCGCTCGATCAATGCCGACGCCGTGTCCAGCTGGACCGATCAGGCCATGGAGCGCACCGCCTTCGTCGTCGCCGACGGAGTGGGCGATCACCTACTGGCCGCGCGGGCCGCGCGCACCGTCGCCGCGGTGGCCGCGCAGGCCGGCGCGCGGTTGGGCGCCAGGGCCGGAATCCTTGCGGCGCAATGGGAATTGCTGCGGCAGTTCCCCGAGCACAAGGCCGATGCGGTGCTCGTGGTCGCGGTGGTGCCGGTGAACGGCGGCCCCGTCGAGATCGCGTGGGTCGGCGACTGTCGCGCCTACCGCTGGAACGGCCGTGTCCTGCACCAGATCACCATTGATCACACCGCCGCCGAACACTTCCGGGCTCGCGGCATGCATCCGGCGCCCCGGCTCGAGCACATCGTGGTCACCTCGGCCCGCACGGTGACTCCCGAGGCCATCGGTTATGCCACAACGGGTTCCAGCCAGGGGCGCCTGCTCCTGAGCACCGACGGCGTCCACAAGCGGCTCGACCTGCCCGTGGTCAAGGACCTCCTGGCCGGATGCGCCACCGCCGCGATCGCCGCGGAGGCCCTCGTCAGCGCCGCCCTGAACGCCGGGGGAACCGACAACACCACCGCGCTCGTGGTCGATTGCGGCTGAGGCCCTCTCGATCCGCCGAGAGCGGTTACGACCCGCCGCGGCGGCCGTGCAGGGCCGCGGTGAGGGCAGCGGCCGTGACCTTGACCCGGCCGGCCAGTTGGGGCCACGTCTGGCCGCATTCGATGGCGTCGTCGGGGCAATGGTGGCGCAGGGTGACGCCGACCGCGGCGATGGGATGGCCGCCGTGATCGAACACCGCGTCGGCGACGGTGGCGAAACCCGCTGTCACGTAACCGTCCTCGACCGCCCAGCCGCGTTCGGTCTCGGCGCGCAGCAGCTGACGGAGTTGGGCCGGCCCGGCCGGGCCGCGGTCGGTGCGCATGGGGAAGGCCGCGGGACCGGGGAACAGGGCTCGCACGTGCGGGCGGGACAGGTGGGCCAGGATGGCCCGGCCGGTGGCGGTGAGATGGGCGGGCAGGCGGACCCCGACATCGGTCACCAGGGTCTGCGGG
>NZ_JAGPOX010000220.1 GCF_019038435.1 Nocardia alni | reverse complement strand
GTGGGGGCGTCGGTGGGGGATTCGGCTAGGGGTTCGAATTCGGTGATGTTGTCGATGTCGGCGGCGCCCATGGAGATGTTGGTGACTCTTTCCAGGATGATTTCGACGACGACCGGGACGCGGTGTTCGGCGGCGAGGTCCTTGGCGCGGGCAAAGGCGGCGGGGATGTCGCGGGGGTCGTCAACGCGGATTGCCTTGCAGCCCAGGCCCTCCGCGACGCGGACGTGGTCCACGCCGTAGCCCTTGGCCTGGCCGATGGAGTCGTCGGCGTTGATGTTGTCGAAGCCCAGTTGGACGAAATAGTCCATGTCGAAGGCGCGTTGGGCCTGGCGGATCAGGCCCAGGTACGAATTGTTCACCAGGACATGGATGTATGGGAGGTTGAACTGGGCGCCGACGGCGAGTTCCTCGATCATGAACTGGAAGTCGTAGTCGCCGGACAGGGCGACGACGGTGCGCGAGGGATCCGCGGCCACGACCCCGAGGGTGGCGGGAACGGTCCAGCCGAGGGGACCGGCTTGGCCGCAATTGATCCAGTTGCGCGCCTGGTAGACGTGCAGCATCTGCGCGCCCGCGATCTGCGACAGCCCGATCGTGGACACATAGCGGGTATCGCGCCCGAACGCGCGGTTCATCTCCTCGTACACCCGTTGCGGTTTCACCGGGATGTTGTCGAAGTGCGTCTTGCGGTGCAGGGTTCGCTTGCGTTCGGTGCATTCGTCCACCCAGCCGGAGTAATCGGGCAGGGTTCCGGCCTGTGCACGCTCGCGCGCCACCTCGAGCATCCGCTCCAGCGCGGCCTCGGCGTCCGAGGCGAAGCCGAAATCGGGGGCGAACACCCGGCCGATCTGTGTCGGCTCGATGTCGATGTGCACGAACGTGCGTCCCTTGCAGTAGGTTTCGAGACCACCGGTGTGGCGGTTGGCCCACCGGTTGCCGATGCCCATGACGAAGTCGCTGGCCAGCAGGGTGGCGTTGCCGTAGCGGGTGGAAGTCTGCAATCCGGCCATGCCCGCGGCCAATTCGTGGTCGTCGGGCAGGATGCCCCAGCCCATCAGGGTCGGCACCACCGGAACATGCAGCAGTTCGGCCAGTTCGACCAGCAGATCCTCGGCCCCGGCGTTGATGATGCCGCCGCCCGCCACGAGCAGCGGACGCTGCGCGGCGGTGAGCATGTCGATCGCCTTGGCGGCCTGCGCGCGGGTGGCTCGAGGCTTGTAGACCGGCAGCGGCGCATAGGTTTCGGGATCGAAGTCGATCTCGGCGAGCTGCACGTCGATCGGCAGGTCGATCAGCACCGGGCCCGGGCGACCCGAACGCATCAGGTGGAAGGCCTGCTGGAAGGTTCCGGGCACCTGGGCCGGTTCCAGCACGGTCACAGCCATTTTCGTGACAGGGGCCGCGATGGACGCGATGTCGACCGCCTGGAAGTCCTCCTTGTGCAGCCGGGCGCGGGGCGCCTGGCCGGTGATGCACAGGATCGGGATCGAGTCCGCGATGGCCGAATACAGGCCGGTGATCATATCGGTGCCGGCCGGCCCGGAGGTGCCGATGCACACGCCGATATTGCCGTGCGCTGCGCGGGTGTAGCCCTCGGCCATGTGTGAGGCGCCCTCGACGTGCCGGGCGAGCACATGCTTGATGCCGCCGTGGGCGCGCAGCGCCGAATAGAAGGGGTTGATCGCGGCGCCCGGCAGGCCGAATGCCTGTGTGGCGCCCTCCAGTTCGAGAATCTTGACGGCCGCGTCGACCGTACGCATGCGTGGCATGGCGGTACTCCAATTATCTTGTGTGTGTGAGTGTCTCGATGCGGTAGCCGTGGGGCCGGGGAGCCGTCATCCCCGCCTGCTCGCCATCCGGTCGAGACCGGGTTCGGTTGTGGCCTCGGGGGCCGGTTATTCGGGCGCCGGGATGCCGCGATAGGCGCGCCAGTCGCCGATGTCGGAGATATCGGTCAGCTCCGCGGAGCCCCGAAGGTTCGCGCGCAGCACCGTGGCCAGGCATGCCGTGCCGTCCTCGAGTTCGATCAGGCCGAGCTCAAGTTCGGGGGGTTCGTTGGGAATCAGGCTGTCACGCAACACTTCCATCGGTACGTCGTATACCTCGCCGGCGACCTGACGGCCCTGCGAGCCGGTGGCGATCATGGCGGGAAAGCGGTCGCCGACCGAGTAGTAGCGGTACTTGGCGGCGCTGCGGGCCGCGCGCAGCAGCGGTGCGCCGGCGAGCTGGGCATTGAGCCGTCCGCCGCGCATACCGTCCCCGTTGAGGAACATCAGGACCATCGGATCTCCTTGTCGATCACTACTTCTCGTCGGGTCACTCGGCGGTCGTGGCGAATCGGCGCTCGAGGCCTTCGCGCCCGGCCGGTGTGATCCGGCCGAACAGTCGCAGGCGGGCGATGCCGCCGTCGGGAAGTACGTTGAGCCGCACCTGATGTACCGGTCGATCGCCGGACAGCCGGAACCGGTGGCGGGCATCGGGCTGCAACGACGTCGGTTCGAGCAGCGTGACCTGTTCACCGGCGGCGGTGAATCCGTCCAGCGAGACCCGCGCGGGGGAATTGCCCTTGTAGTGCGTGGTGTCCAGCTCCAGCACCGACGGAACGGCCTCGGACGCCAACGCGACCGTGGCCCAGTCGTTTCCGCTGTCACGCCGCCGACGGGTCTCCCAGCCGTCGGCCATGAACCGCGAAACACCCGGCTGGAGCATGTTGTTGGGCGGGGAGAAGAATCCGTCACTGCACGCCACCGCGTGCCCGCCGTTGCCGAGCGCCGCGAGATCGAACGGGATGTCGTCGATCCACTGCGGATCCGGAACCGCGGTGCCGTGCACCCGGACCCGGGCGATACCGCCGTCGGGATGCATGTTCACCCGCACATGGGTGATGCGGCGCTCGCTGCTCACCTCGAACAGATTGCGGGTGTCGCCCTCGACGGGAGAGACCGGCACCAGCGTGTGCCAGTCGGCGGTCAGCAGCTGGTCGACGGACGGCTGCCCGGGCACGCTCGCGCCCTCGACCGATACGTGCGGTGGGTAGTTGCCGATGAAATACGCTGTGTCCACGACGATTCCGGCCGGTATCCCCGCAATCCCCAGCCGGATCAGCGCCCAATCCGGTCCCGGACTGCCGTCGCGCCGGCGACGCGTCTCCCAGCCGTCATACACCTGCCCCTTGTTGTTGAACGTGTGCGTGCGGTACACCGGCGCCTCGTCCTTGATGAGATTCTCACGCTCGGCGAAGAATTCGTCATTGGCCGCGACCACGCTGCCGCCGACCTGCCGGGAGGCCAGATCGGGAAGTTGGAACCAATCTCCTCCGCCTCTCCGCGACTTCAGCGCATGGTTGGGGGGCGTTGACTGTCGTGCATGCGTGTCGGCGGTTGACGGCCGATCCGATTTCGGGGGTGCCCCGCAGCTTGCCGTTGTCCCGACAGTGGGGGTTTCTCTGGCATCGGCTGTGCCGCCGCTTCGGTCCGGCATGCGCGACGCGTCCTGTGCCGATGATTCGCTCATTATTTGCCCTTTCATCGAGCGTGGTATGTGGAAATTCGACGCGAGAGATGTGACGACCACGGCGATGGGGTCGTGCCCGGGTGGCGCCCCGCCGGGCGGGCGGAAGTCGGAAACCCTATTGACGGCGGCGGGTTTCCGGCTTCCGCTCGCCCGGCGGAGAGCCGGCTCGTGGCCCCGGACCTGGACGGGGACGAGCCCGGAGCTACGACTCTCGGCCGCTGTCCGACTCGCCGAGCTGTTCGCGCGCGATCAGCTCCCCCTGGCGTTCCAGCAGCGCCGCGGCCTCGTCCTGGCAGCGCTGCAGATCCGGCTCCAATGCGGTCAGCGGATAGGCGGCGGCGAATCCGGCCGCGCGCAAACGTGTTTCGTCGAGCAACAGCCGACCCGACACGGCGACCGTGCGCACCCCGGCTTTCGCGGCGCGAGCCGCCACGCCCGCGGGCGCCTTGCCGTGCAGGGTCTGCTCGTCCAGCGAACCCTCCCCGGTCACCATGAGATCCGCGCCCGCGACGACCCGATCGAAACCGACCAGATCCAGCAGCACATCGATACCGCCGGACCGGCGCGCGCCCAGCACGGCGATCGCCGCGAATCCGATGCCCCCGGCCGCACCGGCGCCCGGCCGCTCGGCGGCATCGAATCCGGTGCGCTGAGCCACCAGACGTGACCAGTGCGCCAGTCCTGCCTCGAGCGCGGCCACTTCGCCCGCACCGGCGCCCTTCTGCGGACCGAAAATCGCTGCTGCGCCGTGGCTTCCGAGCAGGAGATTGTCCACGTCGCTGGCCAGCACCAGATCCACCTCGCGAATGCGCGGGTCGAGCCGATGCAGGTCCAGATAGGCGACGTCGGTAAGGCCGCCGCCTCCGGGCCCAACCGGCTGCCCGTCCGTGTCCAGCAGCACTGCGCCCAGCCCGGCCAGCATCCCCGCCCCGCCGTCGGTGCACGCGCTGCCGCCGACACCGAGAACGATGGTGCGGCAACCGGTATCGAGCGCAGCCCGCAGTAGCTGCCCGACTCCGCGACTGGTGGCTGTGAGCGGGGCGAGCACGTCGCCCGGCAACCGGTACAGCCCGCATGCCGCGGCCGCCTCGACCACCGCGACAGTGTCGTTGTGTGCGAACGCCGCTCGTACCGGCTCCCCGGTGGGGCCATCGACATCGACCGTGGCGCTGTCGAATCCGGCCGCGATGGCCGCGTCCACCGTCCCCTCCCCGCCGTCGGCCACAGGGACCCAGCGGATGTCGGCGTCGGGGCGCACGCGCCGGATCCCGGCGGCGAGTGCCTCGGCGACCTCCGCGGCGGTAGCCGAGCCCTTGAATTTGTCCGGGGCCAAGATGATTCGCGGCTCGGCATGTCCGGCCCGCTCGCTGCGCGTGCTCATGCCCGCACCTCGCGCACGAGCGAACGGCTCGGCTGTGTCATTGTTCGCCGCGCCCGTTGAGGTTCTCGATGACCTTCAGCAGCGCCGAGTGGTCGAGCGAGCCGTAGCCCTGTGCGCGGCCCGCGGCGATCAGTGAGGCAGTCAGCGCCGCGGTCGGCAGCGCTACGTCGGCCTGCCGGGCGGCGTCGGTGATGATGCCCATATCCTTGTGGTGCAGGTCGATTCGGAAGCCGGGGGCGAATTCGCGGGCCACCATCGACTTGCGCTTGCGCTCGAGAATGGTGCTGCCGGCCAGGCCACCGGCCAGCACGTCCAGCCCCTTGCCCGCGTCCACGCCGAGGGCCTCCATCAGCACGATCGCCTCGGCGACCAGCGCGTAGGTGCCGCCGACGACAAGCTGGTTGGCGGCCTTGACCACCTGACCGGCGCCGTGCGGGCCGACGTGAATGAAGATTTTTCCGACTGCCTCGAAAATCGGTGTGGCGGCAGTGAAGTCGGTCTCGTCGCCACCGACCATGATGGACAGCACGCCCTCCTCCGCGCCGCCCTGACCGCCCGACACCGGGGCGTCCAGCACCCGGATCCCGGCCTTGGCGCCCGCCTCGGCGATAGCGACCGAACTCTCCGGCCGGATGGTGGAGAAGTCGATCAGCAGGGCGCCCTTGGGTGCGTGCGCGAAGATGCCGTCCTCGCCGAAGGCCACCTCCTCGACCTGAGGATGGTTGGGCAGCATGGTGATGACGATCTCGGCATCCTTCACCGCCGCTTCGACGCTGGCCGCGGACTTGCCGCCATCGGCCTCGAGCCGGGCGTACGCATTGCTGTTCAGGGTGTGGCCGAGGACCTCGTGCCCGGCCTTGGCCAGGTGAGATGCCATGGGGGAGCCCATGATCCCGAGGCCGATGAATGCGATCCTGCTCATTGCGGTAACTCTCCTGTATCTGTGCCGCGCGAGCGGGGCTTACGCACGCGCGGCGGATGGTTCAGTATGGTCAGCGAGTGGGCAGCCAGGCGAGGCTGTCCGCGCTCGCGCCGGTGGGGGCGTATTCCGCGGCGACGTAGCCGCGATATCCGGCCGCGCCGATCTTGTCGATACAGCCGAAGATATCGAGTTCGCCGGTGCCCGGCTCGTGACGACCGGGCGCGTCGGCGAATTGCACGTGCGCGATCCGATCGGCGTGGGCCTCGAGGACCTTGTCCAGGTCGTCACCGTTGACGGTGAGGTGGTAGATGTCCGCGAGCAGGCCGATATTGGTCACGCCCTGGGCCTCGCGGACCCGATCCAGCACTCCCACGACATCATCCGCCGTCTTCAGCGGATATGCGGGCATACCGCTGACCGGTTCGAGCAGGACGGTGCCGCCGATCTCGGCGACCGAGCGGGCGGCCAGGGCCAGGTTGCGGACCGCCGCCTCGTCCTGGGCGCCGGGCTCCAGGCCCTCGATCCGGTTGCCGTACAGGGCGTTGAACGCCGCGCAGCCCAGGCGGCGGCCGATCCGGACGACCACCGCGACATTGTCGGCGAACTCCTGTTCGCGGCCCGGCCAGGAGACCACGCCGCGGTCGCCGCCGGGCATGTCGCCGGCGAAGAAGTTCAGGCCGATCAGTCGCACGCCGGCATGTTCGATGGCCTCTGCGAAGGCGTCGACCTCGGCGTCGGTGGGTGTGGCGGTGGGCCAGGGCCACCAGAACTCGACCGCGTCGAATCCTGCCGCCTTGGCGGCCGCGGGGCGATCGAGCAGGGGGAGTTCGGTGAACAGGATGGACAGGTTCACCGCGTAGGGAAGGGGTTGTGTCATGCCGTCTCTATCTTCCGGTGTGTAACTTCCATATTGTGGAATGTTTCTTCCGTAATATGACGGTAACTCCAAGGACGTGTGGCGGTCAACACTTCTCGCGAATCTGGACGAACCTGGTCGACGTGCTTTCGTGGACCCATTGACAGCGTGCTGTGATCACTCCTACATTCGTTAGAGTGGAATTTAGATTCCACATCGTAGAAGTTGATTGGCGTAGTGCCGACTACGCGGTTTCCAGCCGCTCGCCCGGCAGGACAATGGGAAAGCGGAGGTATCCAGAGTGACGCAAACGCTCACGATCGCGCAGCTCGACGCGCTGCCGGCGAACCGGTGGCGCGAGCTGCTGGCCGGGGTGGTCGGCGTCGCGGAGTGGATCGATAGCGTCGATGCCGCCCGCCCCTACACCGATCGGGCCGCGTTGCTGGATCTGGCCGAGCGCGAGGTGCTGGCGCTGTCGCCCGATCGAGTGCGAGCGGCGCTGGCCGATCATCCGCGCATCGGCGGGTCGACAGCACCCGGTTCCCAGGCCGCGCGTGAGCAGTCCGGGGTCGACGCCGCCGACGCCGTGCTGGCCGACGCGCTGCGCGAGGGGAACCTCGCCTACGAACGGAAGTTCGGCCTGATCTACCTGGTCTGCGCCTCCGGCCGTACCGGGCGCGAGATGCTGGCCGATCTCACCGCGCGCCTGGACAACGATCCGGACGCTGAAATCCTGGTCACCCGACGAGAACTCGCCGCGATCGCGCGAAAGCGGCTCGAACGGATGGTTACCCGATGACTCGAAGCGGTATCACGACCCATGTGCTGGACACGGCCGAAGGCCATCCGGCACAGGGTATTCCGGTCCGTCTGGAGGCTCGCACGCCGGACGGCTGGCAGGAGCTGGGCGCCGGGCGGACCGACGCGGACGGACGCTGCACCGATCTGGGCCCCGAACACGTCGCAGCGGGCGATTACCGGCTGACCTTCGACACGAACGCCTACTACGGCGAGCGTGACCACTTCTTCCCCGAGGTGACCGTGAGTTTCACCGTCGCCGATCCGCGGCAGCATCACCACGTGCCGCTGCTGCTGTCCCCGTTCGCCATTTCCACCTATCGAGGGAGCTGACTTCCATGGCCATCCAGCTCGGGCCCAACCAGTACGGCAAGGCCGAGAACCGTCTCGTGCGGGTCTACCGCGACACCGATCGCCACCACATCCGCGACCTGAACGTCTCCTCGTCGCTGCGCGGGCGATTCGCCGACGCGCACATCGCCGGTGATCAGCGCGACGTGCTGCCCACCGACACGCAGAAGAACACCGTGTTCGCCTTCGCCAAGGAGAAGGGCGTCGAGGCGATCGAGGACTTCGCGCTCACCCTCGGCGACCACTTCATCGCCCGCTGCCCCGGGGCCGACGGCGCCCGCGTCGAGATCGAGGAATACGCCTGGGACCGCATCTCGGTCGACGGCCTGCCGCACGATCACTCCTTCGTGCGCAGCGGCGGGGGCGTGCGGACCACGGTGGTCAACATCGACGGCGTCGGACCGGACCGCCGCGCGCACGTGGTGTCCGGCATCAAGGATCTGGTGCTGCTCAAGACGACCGGCTCGGAGTTCCACGGCTTCTTCAAGGACAAGTACACCACGCTGGAGGAGACCGACGACCGAGTCATGGCCACCTCGTTGGTGGCTCGCTGGCGGTACAACCCCACGGGTCCGGCGAACAGCGGAACGGTCAACTGGGACAAGATGTTCGACTCGATCCGTGCGATTCTGTTGCGGCAGTTCGCCGTTGTGCACTCGTACGCGCTGCAGCAGACGCTCTACAGCATGGGTCGCGCGGTACTCGAACAGCACCGCGATATCGCCGAGATCCGGTTCTCCGCGCCGAACAAGCACCACTTCCTCTACGACCTCGATCGCTTCGGGCTGGAGAATCCGGGCGAGGTGTTCATCGCGGCGGACCGTCCGTACGGGCTGATCGAGGCCACGGTCGAGCGTGACGACGCCCCCGAGGCAGGGGCGGCCTGGCACGGAATTCCTGGATTCTGCTAGCACCCCGGTCGGCGGTCGGGAATCGCGCTTCGGCCGCTGACCGGCGACCCGCGCACACCGCCGGGGGCGGCCACGATTCCGGGCGGACTTCCGAATGGCGGAATTCGCTGCCAAGATGGTGGAAACGCACCCGATCCAGGAGGTAGACCGCCGTGACCGACACGCAGACGCGGGGTGGCGGCGTGCAATCCGTCGACCGGGCCTTCGAACTGCTGGAGTTGGTGGCCGACGCGGGTGGCGAGGCGACGCTGTCCCAGCTCGCCGAGTCCTCCGGCTTGCCGCAGCCGACCATCCACCGGCTGCTGCGCACGCTCATCGCCGGTGGATACATCCGCCAGCAGCCGTCACGGCGATACTCCCTGGGCCCCAGGCTGATTCGCCTCGGCGAGACGGCCGGAAAGGTGCTCGGCTCCTCGGCCCGCCCGCACCTGACCCGGCTGCGGGACCTGACGGGCGAGACTTCGAATATGGCTGTGCTGGACGGAGATCAGGTCGTCTACGTCGCCCAGGTGCCCTCCCCGCACGCCATGCGCATGTTCACCGAGGTCGGCCAGCGCGTGGACCTCCATTGCACGGCAGTGGGAAAGGCCGTCCTGGCCACCCTGCCCTCCACCGAATCCGACCGCATCCTGGCGCGAATCACCATGAGCCCCCGCACCATCCACACCATCACCGACCCCGCCGTAATCCGCGAGGAAATCGACCAGATCCGCACCAAGGGCTACGCGGTAGACGACGGCGAACAAGAAATCGGCGTCCGCTGCTTCGCCGTAGCCATCCCCAACGCCCCCACCCGAGCCGCCATCTCCATCTCCGGCCCCCAGGCCCGAGTCTCAGGTCTGGACATGGACACCATCATCCCCCTGCTGAAGGAAACCGCCGCCAGCCTGGGGCGTGACCTGTCCGCCGCGAACTGATCAGAAAAGGCTGAGGTCGATGGTGAGTGAGCAGGGTGCATCGGTTGTGTATTTTGCGGTGGTCTCGCCATCGTCGACGTAACCGAGTTCTTCGGTGAGCCGATAGGGGAGCAGGCTTACCGGCGAGGTCAGGTCAACGATCCAGTAGTTCGGGATTCCTGCATCGGCGTACTCATAACGTTTGATCGTCCGATCGCGGCGACGCGTTCCCGGCGAGACGAACTCGACGACCAGGACGGCGCCGGAGGCGCGGAGAATTCCGCCCTCCGATCTGCGCCGATCGAACTCGGTTCTGGTTACCACAACGATGTCCGGTCGACGGATTGTCGCCGGTTCGTCAGGACCGTCGAGTTGTAGATCCAAATCGACATCCGCGGGGATCGAGATGAGTTCCGAGGGCAGTTGTGCTCGCAATTGAAAATGTAGCTCGCTGAACGCCAGATTGTGCTCTGGCGTCGGTGATGGCGACATGACGAGGATCCCCTCCTGCAACTCCCAGTGCGTGAGGTCGTCTTCAGGAAGCGCTATGTAGTCTGCGACCGTCAGCAGGTGAGTCTCTGGGGCCTCGTCCGGCCGCTCATCCGGAAGTGCAGTCACTTCAGCTCCTTCTCGACGACACGATGTTCACGCAGGGGCTTGCCCGCCACACGTCGGCGTCCCCCCGCGTTTCAGTCTGCCACGTTGTCCGGTGACCGAGTGGCAGCAAGTCCTCGAAGCTTCAACGAGGGCCGCCATTTGAGGTGTGTCGGCGGCGACCGAATCGTCAGTATTCGAGTTCGGACCAGGGGATGTTGATCGGGAACGGGAAATCGAAGACGATTCCGTCCGACGGGAGTTCGCCCGGGTCGACACCGCCTTCGAGCTCATCGGGCCCTGGAGGGGCGGACCGCCATTGGTCCACGAGAACGTAATCCGCAGATCGTAATGGCGTTACCCTGAGTGGCAGCCGACCGTGACCGGTTTCCAGCGCGTACGCGCTGACGACGGCTGTGCGTTGCGGTCCACGGCCGAGTGCCACTTCCCAGTACCAGGGGATACCAGCGTTTGCGTACCGGGCTTTCTTGGCCTCTATATGTCGCCGAGTGTTCGACGGTGACATTACTTCGCCGACCAAGTGGACATCCGCGGCGAGAATGTCCTGGAATCGCTCTTTCAAGCAGTTGTAGATCAAGAAGTCGGGTGTCAGGTAATCGTCCTTGGTGGTGGGGCCGAGGAAGATATCCGTGTTGGTTCCGACTCGCCAGCAATTTTCCGGTCCGGTCTGAGTATCCGCCCGTGCGCAGCGCCGGAGGGCGGTCCATAGCTGGTTCGAGCAGTCCTGATACTCGGCCGGTCCGCGTCTGGCCCACACGACGCGCCCCTCCCACAGTTCGATCTCCCCGGCGATCTCGTCCGGCAAAAGGCCAAGCTCTTCCCAGGTCATGGTGGATGGCAGGTTGAGTGGCATAGTCAAATCGGCTCCTGTTGATGACTGGATGTACCTACGGGGCTTGTCTGCTGGATAGCGATTTTCCCCCGGGCGATTCAGTCATACCAGGCGATCCGGTGATCGCGTTGGCTGATTTCTGCCTATAGCGTTAGAAAATGGACCATATTCCAAAATGTATTAACGCGAGTATTGAAATTGGAATGGTTATCCGGAGATGTCTGCGCTCGGCGGGAGAATCTCGCCCGACCCACGAGCGAGCAGGCGAGTGGGGATCACACGGCGGCGGGGTGGGGATTGGTCGCCGTCGAGGCGGGCGAAGAGGAGTTCGGCGGCGGTGCGGCCGATCAGGGCGGACTCTGCCTCTTATCCTTT
>NZ_JAGPOX010000021.1 GCF_019038435.1 Nocardia alni | reverse complement strand
CGACGACCTCGGCGGTGGTGTAACCGGGTGCGACCAGGCCGTAACAGGTCCCCTCCACCGCTGCGACCTCACCCACGGCGTAAATATCGGGATCGCTGGTCCGCAAACCGAGATCGGTGATCACACCGCCACGCGGACCGACCTGCAACCCGGCGTCGCGCGCCACCTGATCACGCGGACGCACACCGGCGGAGAACACCACCAGCGAGGCATCGATGACCGATTCGTCGGACAGCGAAACCCGTACTCCCGCACCGTCCTCGGCGGATTCGATGGCCGACGTGCCCACCCCGGTGTGCACATGCAGGCCCAGATCGGTGACCAGCTTTTCCAGGATGGCGGCGCCACCCTCGTCGATCTGCGCCGGCATCAGCCGCGGCGCGAACTCGACCACGTGCGGGGTCATTCCCATGAGGCGCAACGCATTCGCCGCCTCGAGACCCAGCAGGCCACCGCCGACCACGACGCCGACCGCCCCGGGACCGGCCGCCTGCGCGGCGGCGCGGATGCCGTCCAGATCGTCGATGGTGCGGTAGACGAAGCATTCCGGCCGGTCATGCCCGGGCACCGGTGGCACGAACGGATACGAACCGGTCGCCAGCACCACCGCGTCATAGGCGATCGCCTCGCCATCGGAGGTGAACACCTTGCGGGCGCCGCGGTCGATCGTCTCGGCCCGCACGCCCAGGCGCACGTCCACCAGATCGTCACCGGCGTAGTCGTTACCCGGCAGCGCCAGCGCGGCGGCGTCCCACGCCCCCACGTACGACGAGAGCCCGACACGGTCGTAAGCCGCCCGCGATTCCTCGCTCAGCACCACGACATGCCACAGGTTCTCGGTGTCACGCGCCCGCAGCGCCTCCACGAAGCGGTGACCGACCATGCCGTGGCCGACCACCACAACGGTGCGCTGGGCGGGAATGCTCGGCGTACTCACTGGGGACCTCCTGAATTCGGATGACCCCACCGTAGAAAACCGGTATTGCGCGAATGCTGCGCGAAATGTCCGTCGAATCAACGGATGCTCACGCATGTCCCGATCTTCGGGTGAGAACCGTGCGATTGTTTCATCCAGATGACACGACTGTTGCCGTGAATGACAAACGGTCGATCATCGCGAAAGAAGTCCGGTGAGGCGCCGAAACACAGTGTTCTGGGCCACATCCGAGGACCGTCGACGATATTCTGGGCAAAACCTCACCGCCGGTCAACTCGAACGGTGAAATTATCGGCCCAGGTGTCCTCCAGCATCCGCGGCTTACACGCCGACCATGCCCCAGCCACCATCAGGACCACCGCCACACCCTCGAACATGAAGGCCGCACCCCAGCCGCCCGTCCAGGTGTGCAGCACCCCGAACAGCAGCGGCCCCAGGCACGCCGCCAGATAGCCGACCCCCTGGGAGAACCCGGACAGCGCGGCCGAACCGGCCGCCGTCCGGCTGCGCAGATTCACCAGCGTGAGCGCCATCGGAAAGGTGCTCGGCCCCAGCCCCAGCAGCAGCACCCACAGCAGCGGCGCGGCCATCGGAGCCAGCACCAGCCCGGCGAAGGCGACGAAATAGCAGACGGCACAACCGATCACGAGCGGGAACGGATTACGCATCCGCGCGGTCAGGTTCGGCGCGACCAGCGCGACCAACAACCCGATCAAGGCGAAGACCCCGAGCATGGCGCCGCCGAAGGTCGCGCTGGCCCCCGCGTCACGCAGCACCTTGGGCAGCCAGGTGAACATCGAATACGAGATCAGCGAGGTCATCCCGAACATCCCGGCCATACCCCAGGCCACCGGCGAGCGCCACGCCCGACCGCCGCCCTGCCCGTCCCGCTGCGGCAGTGCCGTCCGATCGACCACGTCCCGGCCTCGACGGCCGCGCAGCACCCCGAACCACGGCAGCGTGGCCACGAATGCCGCCACCGCCCATATCCCGATCGAGACCCGCCAGCCGTGCGCGTCCGCCAGCGGCACCGCGATGAGCGCGGGCAGCACGGTGCCCGCCTGCACCACCGTGATGTACAGCGCGCTGAGCACCGCGAGCCGATCGGAGAAGTACCGCTTCACCAGCGGCGGAATGACGACGTTGCCGATACCCATCCCGGCCAGCGCCAGCGCGGAGCACACCAGCAGCTCCCAGGTCGACGGGACGACCGCCCGCACGGCCTGCCCCACCCCCGCCGCCAGCATCGCGACCAGCGCGGTCCGCTCCAGCCCGATCCACCGCGTCAGGATCGGGCTGAGTACGCCCCCGGCGGCGAACATCGCGGTCGGGATCATGCCGAACAGCCCGACCACGGCCGTCGAATAGCCGAGATCGGCCCCGATCCGATCGGCCAACGGGGAGAACGCCGTCACGGCGAGGCGCAGGGTGAACGCCGACAGGACGATCGCGGCCAGTACCAGCAGTCGCCCCTCGACCAGGGAACGACGCAGATCGAATTCCGTATACACAGGAGCTTCCACACTCACCGGAAAATCATAGGATGACCGGATGATGGGAGGCAATGGAATATCGCAGGGGTACGCTGTTGCCTGTGCAACAAGTCCGGCGGACCAGCCTCATCGCCCAGGTGACCGAGCAGCTGCGTACCGAAATCCGTTCCGGCCGCTGGCCCGTCGGCTCCCGCATTCCCACCGAGCCGGAGCTGACCGAGCTCACCGGCACCGGCCGCAACACCGTCAGGGAGGCGGTGCAGGCACTGGTTCACGCGGGCATGCTCGAACGCCGCCAGGGTTCGGGCACCTACGTCACCGCCGATTCCGATCTGGGTGGCGCGCTGACGAAGTACTTCGCCGACGCGGTCGAGCGGGACGTCCTCGAACTACGGCAGGCCCTGGACACGCACGCCGCGCGGCTGGCCGCCCAGCGCCGCGACGCCGCCGACATCGATTCCCTGCGGCAGCATCTGGAGGAGTACCGCCAGCGGCCGAACACCGATGACGCCGCCATCCACGCCGATGTGCAACTGCACCGCGCGATCGTCGTCGCCAGCCACAATCCGGTGTACCTCGAGTTCTACGACTCCCTGCTTCCGGTGATCGAACAGGGGATCCGCAGCCGTACGGCCCAAGCCGCCAACACCTATCACGATCAGCACGCCGAACTGGTGGATGCGGTGATCCAGGGCGACCCGGAGCATGCCGCGCGCGTGGCGAATTGCCTGCTGAGCTCGCTCATCTCCGAATATTCGGGCCGCTGACACGCACCTCACCACGCCACCCGGGCACGGGTGAGCTAGAAGTGGCGCTCATGCCACACGCACGTAACACCCGATTCCTACGGTAAGTCGGACCACAGCGATCAATCCGGCATACGCACCGCGCCGGAGCATCCGCGAGTGACGCTCGAGAGGAATCCCATGACCACCGACGCCCTGGCTCCGACCAGTCCGGCCACCTTCGGCTATCAGCGCCGAGGTCGCTGGCTGGACCACTGGGAGCCCGACAACGAAACCTTCTGGGACAACGGCGGCAGACAAACCGCGGGTAAGAACCTGGCCATGTCGGTGTTCTCCGAGAATCTCGGATTCAGTGTCTGGGTGCTGTGGGCCAGCGTGGTCACCGCCATGGGCTCGGCCGGATTCCATTACATGACCGGTCCGGCGGCCGTGAGCAATTCGCTGCTGCTGACCTCGACGCCCACTCTGGTCGGTTCGGTCCTGCGTATTCCCTATACGTTCGCGATTCCAAAATTCGGCGGCCGGAACTTCACCGTATTCAGCGCGGGCATGCTGCTGATCCCGACGCTGTTGCTGGCGTATTTCATCAACCAGCCGGGCACGCCGTTCTGGGTATTCATGCTGCTGGCCGCGCTGGCCGGATTCGGCGGCGGCAATTTCTCCTCGTCGATGGCGAATATCAACTTCTTCTACCCCGAGGGGAAAAAGGGCGCCGCGCTCGGCATCAACGCAGCGGGCGGCAATATGGGCGTGGCCCAGACTCAGCTTTTCGTCCCGCTGATCATCACCCTCGGCACTCACATCATGGCCAAGAATCCGGGCGGATACCGATTCGGCATCACCCTGTCGGTGCTGGTATGGGTGCCGTTCATTCTGGTCGCGATGTTCGGTGCGCTGCGCTATATGGATTCGATCACCACCGCCAAGGCCGACGGCAGCTCCTATCGGCTCGCCCTGACCAACCGGCACACCTGGATCATGTCGCTGCTGTACATCGGCACCTTCGGCTCGTTCATCGGATTCTCGTTCGCCTTCCCGACGCTGATCAAATCGAATTTCCCGGAGCTGGCCAAGATCGGCTGGATGAGCACGCTGGGCAATCTGGCGTTCCTCGGCGCGTTCCTTGGATCGCTGAGCCGTCCGTTCGGCGGATGGATCGCCGACCGATTGACCGGCGCGCGGATCACGCTGTACGTCTTCGTCGGCATGGCGGTGGCGACGGTGCTGACAATCATCGGCCTGTCGGCGAAGAGCTTTCCGCTGTATCTGATCGCATTCCTGCTGCTGTTCCTGCTCAGCGGCATCGGCAACGGTTCTGCCTATCGGATGATCCCGTCGATCTTCCGCGCCGAGGCCGCACGCCGTGCCGCCGAAGCGGGCCGGGATCCCGCGGCGGCCGCCGCCGCGGCCAAGCGCCAGGCGGGCGCGGCGATCGGCGTGGTCGGCGCGTTCGGCGGATCGGGCGGTTGGCTGTTGCAGCAGGTGCTGCGCGAATCCAATGTCCACTACCACGGCATGGCCCCCGCGATGTGGCTGTACACCGGAATCTTCCTGGTGCTGGGCGGGGTCACCTGGTGGTTCTATCTGCGTTCGGCGTTCGCGGTCGAGCGGATACCCTCGCTGGCACACGCGAACGTGTAGCGGCACACCGCGATTCACGGCCCCCTCCCGCTTCTCGCGGGGCGGGGGCCGTCGCGTCACAGCGACAACCGGACCATGTCGGCCGTATGTGCCAGCCCCGGAAAGGCTTCCGGCGTAGAGCGGGGATGCAGGGCGTGCACGGCGAGCCTGAACATGACCGCCCGCAATACCATCTGCCACCATTCCGGCAGGTCCGACCAGCGTTCCAGCAGTCCCTCGTCGGCCCCGCCCCAGGACAGCGCGTCGACCACGATCACCCCGGCGGCCCAGGGTCCGGGCCGCCAGTAGGGGGTGAGATCGGTGAGTCCGGGGGTGTCCGCGGCGGAGAACAGCACCGTGCCGAACAGATCCCCGTGCACCAGCTGCGGCGGGGTCTTGATCGGTTTGCGCAGGGTCGACAGCTGCGTGAGCAGTTTCAGGCTGTGCTGCCCGTCCAGCGAGGTGACCGGCTGCATGCCACCGGCCTTGAGGCTGCGCAGCGGCACCGGCTCCCACGCGGCGCGATCCGCGGCGACGAAGACGTCCACGTCCATCCACGGCGCGATGGGTTGCTGCACAAGGAAACGCGGCCGCTCCAATGCCGCGGTCGCCTCATGCAGCCGCAGCGAGACCGAGACCACCTCGTCGTGCCGGGGTTCGGGGGCGCCCTCCAGGAATGTGTCCGCGCGCCAACCGGACACGACGTAGCGTCCGTCGGTCGCGCGCACCGGCCGGGCCAGCCGCAGCCCGTCCACCTTCAGCGCCTCGCGCACCTTCGCCGACCAGGCCGCGCGTGCGTGGTCGGCGACCGGGGACAGCACCACGTCACCGCACCGCCACCCGCCGTCCCAGTCGTTGAGCGGGAGCGGTGTCACTTCGCGAAGACCGAATGTGGCCCGCACATGCTCGGGAGGTTCCACAGAAGTCACGACCGCACGCTACCCCCGACCGGCAATTCGGGCGCATGCGCCGCGCCGAACAAAGGCGCGGCGCATGGTGGGCGTCAGTAGACCGGCAGCGACGGGTCGATCTGCTTGGCCCAGGCGATGATTCCGCCCTGCAGGTGGGTGGCGTCGGAGAATCCGGCCTGCTTCAGCGCGGCCAGGGCCTCGGCCGAGCGCACACCTGTCTTGCAGTGCAGCACGATTGGACGGTTCTGCGGCAGTTCGGCCAGGGCCGCACCGGACAGGATCTGGTCCTTGGGGATCAGCGTCGCGCCCTCGATGCGCACGATGTCCCATTCGACGGGCTCGCGCACATCGATGATCGCGACATCCTTACCGGCGTCGAGCATGTCCTTGAGCTCGCGCGCGGTGATCGTGGAACCGGCGGCCGCGGCCTGCCCCTCCTCGGACACCACGCCGCAGAACGCGTCGTAGTCGATCAGTTCGGTGATCGGCTGACGCTCCGGATCGCGGCGCAGCTTGATGGTGCGGTAGTTCATGTCCAGTGCGTCGTACACCATCAGCCGGCCCAGCAACGGCTCGCCGATGCCGGTGATCAGCTTGATCGCCTCCGTCACCATGATCGAGCCGATCGAGGCGCACAGCACGCCCAGCACGCCGCCCTCGGCGCACGAGGGGACCATGCCCGGCGGCGGCGCCTCGGGGTACAGGTCGCGGTAGTTGATGCCGCGACCGTCGGGGGCGTCCTCCCAGAACACCGACGCCTGGCCCTCGAACCGGTAGATCGAGCCCCAGACGTAGGGCTTGCCCGCCAGCACCGCCGCGTCGTTCACCAGGTAGCGGGTGGCGAAGTTGTCGGTGCCGTCGACGATGAGGTCGTACTGGCGGAACAGTTCGACCGCGTTGTCGTTGTCGAGCCGGAACTTGTGCAGCACAACGTTGGTGCCGGAGTTGATCTCCAGGATCGAATCGCGCGCGCTGTCGGCCTTGCTGCGCCCGATATCGGATTCGCCGTGGATGACCTGCCGCTGCAGGTTGGAGGAGTCCACCTCGTCGAATTCCACGATGCCCAGCGTGCCGACACCGGCCGCGGCCAGGTACAACAGCGCCGGGGAGCCCAGCCCGCCCGCGCCGATCACCAGCACCTTGGCGTTGCGCAGGCGTTTCTGCCCGTCCACGCCCACATCGGGAATGATCAGGTGGCGGCTGTACCGGGCGACCTCCTCCCGGCTCAGCTCGCCGGCCGGTTCGACCAATGGCGGCAGGGGCTTCGGTGATGACACGTCCTGGACTCCTTCATCGAATTCGCAGCATCTCAGTCCTTCAACGCCGCGAACCGGATCGTTCTTCCCATGCCCATCGTGCCATCTCAGCCCCGGGGGTACGGCCACGGGTTGAAGCGGCACCGCTTCCCGTCCTTCGGCACCACACCCTGCGGATCCAGGGCGGCGATGTCGTCGTTGTGGGTGCCGAAGGTCTGCTGCATCATCACCGGAGCCAGCCCACCGTCGGTCTCGCACGGCTGATGCTGGTGGTAGCCGATGGCGTGGCCCACCTCGTGATTGATCTGGTACTGCCGGTACGAGCCGATATCGCCGTCGAAGGCCACCGCCCCACGCACCCATCGCACCTCCGAGAGCACCACGCGGCCGAGGTCGGCGTTGAAGCACGAGGAGTCGATCGGAATCTCGAAGCCGCAGGACGTCTCGGTGGTCTTGCGCGAGGTCAGCGAGACCCGGAAGTCGGGAGTGCCGGAATCGATGCGGCGGAAGCCGAAATCACGATCGTGGGTCCAGCTCTTGGGATTGGCCAGGGTGGCGTCGACCATGTGCGCGACCGCGTCGTCGCCGCCGAATCCGGAGGTGCCCACCCCGTCCTCGATCTCGACCGTATAGGTGAACGGATGGCCCTTGCCCGTGCCGACCTGCGCCGACGTACCGGGCACGATATGCCAGTGACCGGCGCCGGCCTCGGTGAACGAACCGCCGTCGGGCAGTGCGCCGGTCGGCAGACCGGCAGCGAACGCGCCGTCACCGCGAGGGGGTGCGCCGATGATGCCACCGGATTTCGAGTGCGGGCTCAGTCTGCCCAGGCCTGGCACGGCGGCGATAGGGGACTCGCCACCCCCCTTGACGGCGTCCACGATCACCAGCACCGTGACGACCGTCAGCAAGGGCAGTGCGTATGCCCGCCAGCCGTAGCTGCCCAGCAAACGGGCCAGTCGGCGCAGGTACCGGACGCCCGCGATGCCGAATGCGTCGTCCTTGGATGATCCGTCCCGCCGGTCGGTCACAACCTTCAGACTCTCACAACCGCGGCAGCTATACAGCAGCATCGACCGACCCGACTACGTCACAGTTAGCCGACTTAGCGGAAACGGTTGCGGTTTTTCACATCCTTGTGCGAGATTGCTTATGACGGCCAGCTACTGACGAGCTGCCAATAACTACCGGGATCGGCATCGCGGGACGCGGGCGAGTATCGTTCGTGGGATACCCGTGCACACCTTTTCCCGCCGGGAATCGATTGGGAGAGCCGAAATGACTGACCTCGTGGACCGGATGACGTCGTCGAGACTGTCGTCCGAGACCATGACGCCGAACAAGCGTGGAACCCGTCTGCCCCGCGACGCCCGACGGGCGCAGCTACTCGCGGCGGCCAGCGAGGTGTTCGTGCTACGCGGCTATCACGCGGCAGGCATGGACGAGATCTCGCAGTGCGCCGGCGTGTCCAAACCCGTGCTCTACCAGCACTTTTCGAGCAAACTGGAACTGTATCTCGCGGTCCTGCAGAACTACATCGACGCTCTGGTCTCCAGTGTGCGCCAGGCCCTGCGCTCGACCACCGACAACAGGCAGCGCGTGCGCGCCGCGGTGGCCGCCTACTTCGACTTCGTCGATCACGAGACCCAGGGCTTCCGCCTGGTCTTCGAATCCGATCTGACCAGCGAGCCGCAGGTGCAGCGCCGCGTCGAGCAGGCCACCGAGGCCTGCGTGGACGCGGTCTTCGACCTGGTCGCCCACGACTCCGGGCTGGACCCCTACCGCGCACGCATCCTGGCCGTCGGGCTGGTCGGCGCCAGCCAGATCACCGCCCGCTACTGGCTCGAGGCCGACCGCCCGATCCCGAAGGAAGAGGCCGTGGACACGACCGTCCAGCTGTGCTGGGGCGGCCTCAAGCACGTGCCGGCTGCCCGCCACTCCGCGTCTTAAGCCGACAAGCTGGCACCGCGAGAGCCGCTTGGCGAGCGGCGGTCGGCAGCGGATCAGCGATAGATGGCTTGACAATAGATCCGGGTCCCGGCGTTCTCGCCAGGACCCGGATTCGTTTTTCTGTGCTTAGACCGCGGCGAAACCCACGCGGCCCGCAGCGGCGGTGCCGATCTCGATGTAGGAGATCTTGGCGGCCTGGATCAGGTACTTGCGGCCCTTCTCGTCGGTCAGAGAGATCACGGCCTCTTTGCCACCCAACGCACCGGACACCAGCTTCTCGACCTCTTCCTGGGTCTGCGAACTCGTGATCACGAGTTCGCGCGGGCTATCCGAGATACCGATCTTGACCTCCACGGCCAACCTCCTAGAGTCCTTGGTGCTGTTCCGCACAAGGCTAATGCAGGACGAGCGGGCGTCGATAACGCTGTCAGCGAAACGGATTACCCCAGGCCGAGGACCCGCATCCGCTCGGCGTGGCTGTTCTGCATGTGCTCGAACAACGCCGCCACGCCGTTCAGGTCCCCGGTGGCCTGCAGCACCAGTTCGGTCAGCGAATCGCGCTGCGCCATCACCCACTGCGCCTGGGTGATCGCCTCGCCCAGCAGCCGCCGGCCCCACAGGGTGAGCCGGTCGCGCTGCGAGCGGCTGTCGGCGACCGCGCCGCGCACCTCCTCGACGACGAACTGCGAATGGTCGGTCTCGGCGAGCACATCGCGCACGACCGTGGCCACCTCGGGCGCGAGCGCGTTGGCCAGCACGGTGTAGAAGTCGGCGGCGATACCGTCGCCCACGTAGAACTTGACCATCGACTCGAGCCAGGTCGAGGGGTCGGTCGAGTCGTGGTAGGCGTCCAGTGCGCGCACGAACGGCGCCATCGCGTCGAAGACATCGACCCCCTGCCGCGCCAGCGCGCCGTTCAACGTCTCGAAGTGGCCCATCTCGGCGGCGGCCATGGTCGCGACGGCCACCTTGCCCCGCAGCGTCGGCGACAGCTTCGCCTCCTCGGCCAGGCGGTAGAACGCCGAGATCTCACCGTAGGCGAGCACGGCGAACAGATCGGTGACGCCGGGATGGTCGGCGGGGATACGATCGGCGGAATCGGATGAAACGTCCAGCGCGGCAGGCGGGTTTACTCCCATGCCATACACCCTAATAGGGGTATCGCC
Source organism: Nocardia alni (assembly GCF_019038435.1). Lineage (GTDB taxonomy): Bacteria > Actinomycetota > Actinomycetes > Mycobacteriales > Mycobacteriaceae > Nocardia > Nocardia alni. The sequence goes on along the minus strand of NZ_JAGPOX010000021.1, from coordinate 75,021 downwards.
GGGCCGCCGACAGGTCATGCCCGATCGTCGCGAATCCGCGCTGGACGGCGCGCCCGACCCCGGGGCGTGTCGCGGAGCACACCGGCACTGTGTGATACCCCACTCCCGGACCCGGGCCCGGCAGTCGTGCGACGTGGACCACTCGGTGAATCTTCCTGTGCCGCACCACACGCCGGAGGCGCAGAATAAACCCTGAACCGAGCCCGCCGCAACGGCCGTTTGGCATTTTTGGCGGTAGAAATCGGACGGCGGAAGATATCACGCTACAATCTGCTTGGGCAACGGAAAATCCGGCTCGTGACACAGACCGATCACCCGGTCTCGTGACCGACCGGAGGCGCCGCCGCCCAAATGGAAAATGTGCGCGCACCAGATCCGCAACACCGATGCGCCGCGCCAGGTTGATGCCGTCACCGGCATCCCGCAGCGGCCGAGGTGGAAACACCGTCGGATATGTGGTCGTCGCGGGCCAGCGGGCCCGCCCCACACCTCGTGCGCGCGACGATGCGATACGCGAGGAAGGCAAGCACCTGAGCAAGCTCACTGTGGAACCAGAACCCGGGTTGACCGACACGCTGCTGACAGCGGAACTCGACCCCACACATAAGGCCCCGACATTCGCCGAATTGGGCGTTCGCGAGGAAATCGTCCGCGCGCTCGGCGAGATCGGAATCGAACGCACCTTCGCGATTCAAGAGCTCACCCTGCCGCTCGCGCTGGCCGGCGAGGATCTGATCGGCCAGGCACGCACCGGTATGGGTAAAACCTTCGGATTCGGCGTGCCGCTGCTGCAGCGCATTTCCACCACCGATTCGGGCACCACGCCGCTGGACGGTACGCCGCGGGCGCTGATCATCGTGCCGACCCGCGAGTTATGCATCCAGGTCACCCAGGACCTGGAAAATGCGGGCAAACATCTGACCAATCATCAGGGCTCGTTGAAGGTGGCCTCGATCTACGGCGGCCGGCCCTACGAATCCCAGATCGCGGCGCTGCGCTCCGGCGTCGATGTGGTCGTCGGCACCCCGGGCCGCCTGCTGGATCTGGCCGAACAGCAGCATCTGATCCTGGGCAAGGTCGGCGTGCTGGTGCTCGACGAGGCCGACGAGATGCTCGATCTGGGCTTCCTGCCCGATATCGAGCGCATCCTGACCATGGTGCCCGACAAGCGCCAGACGATGCTGTTCTCCGCGACCATGCCGGGCCCGATCATCACCCTGGCGCGCACGTTCCTGCACAAGCCCACGCACATCCGGGCCGAGGAACCGCACGATTCGGCGGTGCACGACCTCACCGCGCAGTTCGTCTACCGCGCACACGCGCTGGACAAGAGCGAGCTGGTCGCGCGCATCCTGCAGGCCGAGACTCGCGGCGCCACCATGGTTTTCACGCGCACCAAGCGCACCGCGCAGAAGGTCGCCGACGATCTGGCCGAGCGCGGCTTCGCCGTCGGGGCCGTGCACGGCGATCTGGGACAGGTGCAGCGCGAGAAGGCCCTGGACAAGTTCCGCAAGGGCAAGATCGACGTGCTGGTCGCCACCGACGTGGCTGCCCGCGGCATCGATATCGACGACGTCACCCACGTCGTCAACTACCAGTGCCCCGAGGACGAGAAGACCTACGTGCACCGCATCGGCCGCACCGGCCGCGCGGGCCGCACCGGCGTGGCGGTCACCCTGGTCGACTGGGACGAGCTGAACCGTTGGGCCGCTATCAATTCCGCGCTCGGCCTGGGCATCCCGGAGCCGGTGGAGACGTATTCCCGCTCACCGCACCTGTATGCGGAGCTGGGCATCCCGGAGGGCGTGGCGGGCACGCTGCACCGCAAGGTGGCCCAGCGCGACGAGGATGCCGTTGTGGTGGAACGCGAACCGCGCTCCCCGCGCAAGCGCAACCGTCGCCGCACCCGAAGCGGTCAGCCGGTCGATGGTGAAACCACCGATACCGCAACCGATTCGGATGACGATGTCACGCAATCGGTTACGGCCGAGACGGATTCGCCGGACACTGCCGATGATAAACCGGCTCGCCGTCGTCGGCGTCGTCGTCGCCCCTCGGATTCGAATGGCCGCGACGAGGATTCGGCCGCGGAGCCCGGCGACGTGACATCGGACTCCGGCGATTCGGAGCCGACCGACAACGACACCGACACCGCGGACGAGGCGGCAGACAGGCCCGCCCGCCGACGCCGTCGGCGCCGCAAGCCCACCGTCGATACCGACGCGCCCATCAGCGCATCGGCCTGATCGACCACACCTCCCGAGTAGGTGTGATCGCATCTCCTTTCCGTAGAGCTGCGCTGCCGGCCGGAGTCCTGGGCCCAGGACTCCGGCCGGCAGCATCCACGCCGGCAACCCACTCGGAGACTTCACCTATCAGCGCGCCAAGGCGACAACCTGCTCGGGCGACTCGGGATGCCGACGAGAATCCCGGCACCTGCCCGCCTACGCAAGCACGCGCCAGTTCCTTTCCGTAGAGGTGTACGGTCGGTCAGCATCCGAGGCTGGAGACTGCACCTATCAGCATGCCAAGGCGACAACCCGCTCGAGCGACTCGGGATGCCGACGAGACAACGCTGGAACCCAACCGCTACTCTCGCTGACGTGCTCGCACCCGAGCGCCGCACGCGCGCCGACCTCTATGCCGCCCTCGCTATCGCCATCTTCGTGGTGATCGCGATAGTCGTCGTGTGGTCGATCAGCGATGCGCGGGGCACGACCTCCGAGCCTGCCACCCATCCGGTCCCCCAGGCCGTGCCCGCCGAACAACTGCCCACATCTCTGCGGGAGCTGTGGCACGCGCCCGACGGAGCCGCCCGGCGTGCGTTGACCTCCGCCGGGGTCGCGGTCACGGGTGACGGCGGCACGGTCGCCGGTCGCAACCCCACGACGGGCGCCGTGGTGTGGAAGTATCAGCGCGATATGCCGCTGTGCGGGGTGGAGGCACAGTACGGCATGGTCATAGGCACCTATCGCGATCAGCGCGGCTGTAGCCAGACCACGATGCTGTCGGGCGAGAGCGGTGCGCGCAAGGCCGAGCGCAGCAGCTATATGGACCGTCAGCTGACGCTGTCCGGGGACGGCACCTACTTCCTGGCCCAGGGGCCGGACAGGCTCGAGGTGTGGCGCTCGGATCTGGTGCGCACGCTGGAATACGGCTATGTGGACGCGCCGGTCAATCCCAAGACCCAGCCGCGCACGGGCTGCACACTGCTGTCCTCGGTCTCCAGCAGCAGCCGCGTCGCGGTGCTCGAGCACTGCCCGGGCGAGGGCGCCGACAGGTTGTCGGTGGTGAACCCCGCGCCCAAGGACGCCACCATCCCCGAGGAGTACGGCTCCCACGTGCTGACCGAGGCCGGTGCGAGTGCCGACGGCGCGCGCCTGATCGGGGTGTCGGACAACCGCGTCGCGCTCTACCTCCCCGGAACGCCCACCGGCCCACCGAAGTTCGAGATCTACGACACGAACGCGAACGCGCTCGCCGAGAACCCCCTCAACGGTCCGGTGGCCCCGGCCATGACCACCACGCGCATCGGTTCGGCCGACTTGGTCTTCACCGGCGACAGCCTGATCGCCTTGAACGCCAGCACATTCGACATTCTGTGGGCCGTCCCCAACGTCCTGGGCTCCCCCGCTCTGATGGCCGACCAGATCCTGGTCCCGGTCACGGGAGGCATCGCGGCGATCAGCCCCACCACCGGCGCCCAGACCACCGTGATTCCCTTGCAGCGCAGCGACTATCACAACGAGCCGATCTCCCTCGGCGTGGTCGGCAATACGATTCTGGAGCAGCGGGGCGGTCAGCTGCATGCCCTCGGGCAGTCCTGAGCGGTGATCCCCAGTGCGGCGTGATCCTCAGTGCGGCCGGGGTTCTCCGTAGTGCGTCGCGGACACAGCACAACGCCTGCCCAGCAATGCGGTCAAAGGGACCGCACACCGGACAGGCGTTGAACAGTGTTGTAGCCGTAGCGAATTCAGCAGCCGATCAGGCCAGGTGCGCCTGCAACAGCCAGGCGGCCGCGGATTTGCGACCGTCACCCTCGTCGCGCAGGTCGGGGAACAGCTGCTGGGCGCCATCAGGGATATTGGCGTGGATGCGGGCCGGACGGATGTCATCAATGGCCCAGTACGCGCCGACAGCCTCGCGCAGCTCGTCCTCGCTGACGGCGTTGATCTCCGGCGGCAGCGCAAAGGCTCGATCGAAGACCAGCACGAAATAGGACGCGCCGGGCGCGGCCGCGCGCACGATCGACTCCTGATATCCCTTGCGCAGCTCGACGGGCATCGAGTGGAACAGGGTGCTGTCGACGATGGTCCCGAACCGGCCGTCGTAGCCGGTGAACGAGCTGATATCGGCGACCTCGAAGCCGGCGCCGGACAGACCGCGGGCGGCGGCCGCGGCCCGGGCGAGTTCGATCGCGGTGGACGACTGGTCAAGACCGACGGTCGTGAAGCCCCGTTCGGCCAGGTAGAGCGAGGTGGCGGCCTCGCCACAGCCGGCGTCGAGGATCTCGCCGTGGAATTTGCCCTCGGCGATGAGTGCGGCGATCTCGGGTTGCGGCTCCCCGATGCTCCACGGGGGCCGGACGCCCGACCCCATCTCGGGCATTTCGCCGCGGTAGGCGGATTCGAACATTGCTGGGTCGGCAGGGTTCGTCATGTAGCCGATTGTATGTCAACCTGGTTGATATATGTCAATATGGTTGACATGGCAGGACTAGAGGACAAACCGCTCGGCTACCTTCTGTACCGGGTGGCCGCGGCGCTACGTGCCGAGGTGGGCGCGACCGTCCTCGGTCCTCTGGAGCTGAGCTTCCCCGAATATCTCTGCCTGCGGGTCATCGGGGAATTCCCTGGCAAATCCAACGCCCAGCTGGCGCGCGACGTCACTGTCTCCCCCCAGGCCATGAACAAGGTGATCCGCGAACTCCAGAACCGCGGCCTGGTCACCCGCCCCGCCACCGTGCCCTCCGGTAGATCCCTGCCCATTACCCTCACCACCGCGGGCACAGCCTTGCTCGGGCGGGCCGATCCCATGGTGCTGGCCGCCGAATCCCGGGTCCTGGCCAACCTCAGCGATCAGGACCGCCGCGAATTCCGTCGCCTGCTCGCCGCTGTGGGATAGACGGACAGGTCGGAATCATTCGAGAACACTGGGAATTCGTTATTTTGCATCAAACGAATACCAGTTGACCGCGAGTCTCCTGTGCGTCTGCTCGAGACTGTTGATTCTTTCATTGCACGGGCGTGAAATGTATTGCGAGGTCGGGGACCCCTCAATATCGGAGAGAACGTCATGAAGAGGAAACTGTCCGCATCGATCGTCGCCCTCGCGGCCGGCGCCATGATCGCCGGCCCCATGATCGGCACCGCCAGCGCCGCACCCGTCTACTCGGCGCCCGCCCACCAGGACGGCGGCTGGGGCGGGTTCAACAACCCCGGTCGGCACGACCCGCACGATCCCTGGCACCAGGACTGGCGCTGTGACCGGCACGGCTTCTGGCACAACGATCAGCACGATTGGTGGGGTCACCGGGATTTCCGCTGCCGCGGGTGGTAATCCAGCAGCCCTGGTGATGTGATAGGTGGCCCGGTCGATGCCGACCGGGCCACCCACCGAGAGCCGGAAATGGAGCCGAGAGTGCTGAGTCTGGATCTGCACCCGATCTTTCGAAGCAATCGCGATATCGACCAGGCCATGCGAACCTTCCTGATCTCCGCCGCCGCCGGCGGCGCACAGGTCGCCGCCATCATCCCCGGCAAAGGCTCCGGCAAACTCCAAACCCGCGTCCTGCGCTTCCTCGACCAGGGCCACGTCAAAAAGCTCTACGCCCGCCGCGAGATCGACCCCAGCAACCCCGGCCGGATACTCGTGCACTTCGGCTAGGTGTTCTCGCCGAGGAACAGCGTCGGTGAGCTGCCCCTGAACACCGGCAGGCGCCCGAGCCCACGCCTCACAGCGAGCCCGGCCGCACCGACCCGGCTCCCGCCGAACGCTCCCGCCCGGTCACCGATTCGGTAGCCGGAACCCGCCGCCCCAGCATCGGATACTCGAGCACCAGCCCGTCGGAGTCGAAGAGCAGATCACTGGTGAACGAGCCCGACGCATACCGCACCCGCACACCACCGTCCGCCGCCCCGAGATGCGTGTACTGCTGCGCCGAGGCCACCACCCGCAGGCTCGGCACCTCCACGAACGCCATCGTGAACCGTTCCTGCCCCACGCCCTGATGCAGTCCGTGCCGCAGTACCGGCATCGTGTTGGTCATCGGCGAACACGCCAGATCGCAGTCCAGCGCCTCCGCCAAATCCGGTCGGGCCACCCCGTCGACGGTCCACCCGTCCCCGTCACGCCGTAGCGCCACCCTGCGCTGCGCGTCAGCGGTAGTGCAGACGACCTCGAGCCGGACGGTGGCCGCCCGATCGTCGGTCTCCAGCAGATACGACAACCGATAGGGCTCGGGCAACTGCCCCGCCACACTCCCGTCGGCCCGCACCCGAAGCCCATCGATCCACACCCACGCCGCCTCGAATCCCGCCGTCTCCTCGACCTCCCACACCGCAAACCGCTCGACACCCACAGCCATCACCCCTTTCAATACCGTTGTCGCACAATGTCTATCCCGTCACCCGGCGGCCCACCTCGAGAACCCTTCCGGCAAGGCACTCCTCCAATACTGCCCACCTCCGAGGACAATCACCGCAATGATGCCGAATTCCTTTCCGTCCCAACATCCCTCGAACCCTGACGAAACCGAATTCCAACGCCTCTACGGCCCCTGGGCAACTGTCACCCCCACCGACGTAACCGCTCTCCTGGGCGAGTTCCCCGCCCCCTGGTGGATAGCCGGCGGCTGGGCCCTCGATGCCCACACCAACACCCACCGCCCCCACGACGACCTCGACGTAGCCATCTTCCGAACCGACCTCCCCGCTCTCCAACGCGCCGCATCCCACCGCCTCCACATCTGGTCCGCCGCCGACGGCGCCCTGCGCCCCCTCAACGCCACCCACACCACCCTCCTGGACGGCGCAACCCAAGTCTGGCTACGCGAATCAGCAACCGCCCCTTGGCTTCTGGACGTCCTGCTCAACCCGGGCACCCCCACCGCCTGGATCAACCGCCGCGACGAATCCCACACGGCCCCACTAACCGAAGTCACCTGGACGACCGAAGACGGCATCCGCTACCTCAACCCCGAAATCGTCCTCATGTTCAAGGCGAAACAGGGCCGCCCAAAGGACCGCCGAGACCTCGAAAAAACTTGGCCGACACTGGATCAGAAGCAACGTAATACCGTCACCACCTACCTTCGGACGCACCACCCCGGACACGAATGGGAGTCCTACATCAGCTGACGCATACACCGGAGCCGCCGGCCCCTCGTCCTCGTCGCCCGCACTCGTCACACGTCGCCGAGGAATCGGTGATGGTTCGGCACGTAGTCCAGGTACGCGGGTCGGCCTGGAGCCGTGCGATCGCCACCGCAAAAGCACGGGTGTCCTCCGGCAGGGGCCGCTTCAAGGTATGCTGTGTACCTTCTTCAAAGGTCAGGAAAACGCAAGACAGGCTGGTTTACCAGCATAAATATGTCAATCCAGAGGTAAACCAGATGGTTGCTAGCTAGATGACCGGAAGGAACCATGGTGAAGAGGAAGACGATCGGCCGCCTATTCGCCGCAGCGGCCGCAGTTGGACTGATGACCGCGTCGTATGCGGGGACGGCGAGCGCCACGGCACTCCCCCTCACGCATCAGCAGCCGCCACCAGGTTCGGGCGGGTGGTGGAGGCCGCCGCCTCCGCCACCCGGGCCACACCAATGGTGGGGCCACGATCACGACGGACGGTGGGATCCCGGCGATCCGTATCACAACGATTGGCACTGTGACCGGTGGGGTTACTGGCACAACGGGCATGACGACGGGTACGGCCGCCCCGACGGCCGCTGCCGCCCATGGTGATACCGCACCGGATGTGACGGACTCTGCCTCGCAGCACGACATCAGGGCTGCGAGGCAGAGTCTCCGTCGGCCGTGGTGAAACCAGCCGTAAGAAGTGCGTGGCCGCCGAGTTCGTAGGATGTGCTGCGCCCACCGGAATCCGATCGTCGCAGCGCGCCGAGTTCGACCAGATCGTTGATATCGCGCAGTGCCGTGTCTTGCGAGCATTTCGCGAGGATGGACCATTTGCGAGTCGTGAGCTTGCCGTCGAACCCGTCCAAGAGACGGTTGAGCACGGTTATCTGGCGTGGGTTCATCGCTGTTTGTGCCCAGCGTCGCCAGAAACGGGCTTTCGCGAGGACCGTGTCGACGGTTGAATCGGCGTGGTCGATTGCGCGCTGTAATGCGCCCAGGAACCAGAGCAGCCATTCGGTCACGTCCAGCGAGCTTTTTTGCGTGCGCTCCAGGATCGAGTAGTAGGCGGCGCGTTCCCGCTGGATCTGTGCCGAAAGACTGTAGAAGCGTTGGGAACTGCGATCAGCGCGAGCCAGCCACAGGTCGCCGAGGGCTCGGGCGATACGGCCGTTGCCATCGTCCAAGGGGTGGATGGTTACGAACCATAGATGAGCCAAGCCGGCCTTGATGATCGCGGGCGTGGTGGGGTCCTCGTTGAACCAATCCAGAAACCGACGCATTTCGGTGTCGAGCCGAGCGCTGGGCGGCGCCTCGAAGTGCACTCGCTGTTTGCCGTAGGGCCCGGATATCACCTGCATCGGGCCGGTGGCATCGGTTCGCCAACCGCCTATACGAACACGCGCGATGCCGGAGTATCCCGTCGGGAAGAGCCCGGCATGCCAACCGAAGAGTCGTTCGGCGGTGACCGGCTGATCATGGTGGACGGTCGCGTCGAGAACCATCTCCACCACGCCATCCACATGCCGATCGGCGGGCACGATCGCACCGATGTCCACGCCCAGATGGCGCGCGATGGAAGAACGGACCGATGCGACATCGAGCAGTTCGCCCTCGATCTCACTCGTCTTGACCACGTCGGCGGTGAGAGCTGCCAGGCTGGCCTGCTGCTGTACGGAATCGTCGGTGTCGGCCAGCCTGCCGAGCAGATGCCCCTGCCGGCGGGCGACCTCAGCGATCGAGTCGGCTAGGCCGTGTTTAAGAAGTGAGTTGATGTCAGCACGATCGATGTCTGATTGCTTGTAGGCGTTTGGGTTTGGTGTGTCGCTGCTGGGAGATGGGCGAGGTCTCCGGTAGTTGGTTTGTTTACCAAGACGAACCGAATACCGGAGACCTCGTGACCAGGGTAGTGGCTGCGAGGCGTGCGGACCTCACCGATGAGCAGTGGGCGGCGATCGAGCCGCTTCTGCCTGTCGGTAAGAAGTCCGGGCGCCCGCCGAAGTGGATGAAACGGCAGCTCATCGACGGGATCCGTTGGCGGACACGGGTCGGTGCGCCATGGCGGGATGTGCCCGAGCAGTATGGGCCCTGGCAGTCGGTGTACGGGTTGTTCCGGTCCTGGCAGCGCGCCGGGGTGTGGGCAGCGATCCTGTCTGCGTTGCAGATCTGCGCCGAGGCCGCCGGCGACATTGCCTGGGAGGTCAGCGTGGACTCCACGATCGCCCGCGCCCACCAGCACGCTGCTGGTGCGCGTAAAAGGGGGATCTGCAGGTCCAGGCACCCGGCGGGGACCTTGTCGAGCCGGCCGATCACGGCTTGGGCCGCTCCCGGGGCGGCTGGGGCACGAAATTGCACGTGGCGTGCGAGCAGGGCCGTAAACCGTTGGCGCTGTTGATCACTCCCGGCCAGTGGGGTGATAGTCCACAGTTCACCGCCGTGCTCGACGAGATCAGGGTCCCCCGATTCGCGACCGGGCAGACCCGCACGCGACCGGACCGGGTCCTGGCCGACAAGGCCTACAGTTCCCGCGCCAACCGCGACTACCTGCGGCGGCGGGGCATCAAATCCACGATCGCCATCCCGGCCGACCAACTCGCCCACCGACGTCGACGAGGAACCCGAGGCGGGCGGCCACCAGGATTCGATACTGAGACCTACAAGCAGCGCCACGCCGTCGAATGCGGCATCAATCAGCTCAAACAACACCGTGCCGTGGCCACCCGATACGACAAACTCGCCGTCCGCTACCTGGCTACCGTCCACATCGCTGCCATCAACATCTGGCTCGGCACGGGCCACTTCTTAAACACGGCCTAGGCGTTCAGCATCGTACGTCAGGCCGGGCCAATGCTCGTCCTGCCAGATGTACCTGCGATAGCCACCCGTCATGCGGTGATCATACCAACTATTCACCGCAGATTCTGCGGTGAATAGTTGGTCTAGTCGCCGCAGCCGGCCGCCGGTAGGTAAAGCAGCCGAAATATAAGATCCGTAACCGCACGAGACCTGGGTATTTCGCCGAATGCGGGCGAGCCTGGCCTTGCGTAGTTAGCATCATGCGTCGGCTGGCCAAGTGGCTGCTGGATCGAACGACTGGAAGGGAACATGGTGAAACGCAAGACAATCGGTCGAATGTTTGTCGCGGTGGCCGCGGCTGCGCTGCTGACCGGCTCCGTTGCGGGAGCGGCGAGCGCTCAGGCGATCATGCCTGCACACCAGCAGGGTTCGGCGTCCGGGCCGAACCAGCCGCCGCCTCCGCCGCCGCGGGGGCCGCATCCGTGGTACGGCTACAACCACGACGGCCGGTGGGACCCCGCCGATCCGCATCACAACGATTGGCATTGCGACCGTTGGGGTTACTGGCACAACGACCACGGTGACCAGTGGGGCCACTCCGATCAGCGCTGCCACCAGTGGTAACACGCTCGACCGTCTAGACCCGTAGTAGAACGAGTGATGCACCGCAGTCCGGCATCGTGCTGGTGAGCGCCGATCGGTGTCGACTGCGGTGAATCCACGGCGGCGGTACGCGTCCGGACCGCACGATGACCGGGCGCGGGCTGCGGCGAATATCCGATCCGGCATGATCGACCCCATGAGTGGTTCCGCGAAGGACTTCCGGCTGGTGCTGCTACGACATGGGGAGACCGAGTGGTCTCGGGATCACAAGCACACGGGGCGGACGGATATTGCGCTGACGGCGGCCGGGGAGGAACAGGCTCGGGCCGCCGGGCCGGAGATCGCCGCGTTGGGGTTGGCGGATCCGTTGGTGTTGGTGAGTCCTAAGCAGCGAGCCGTGCGGACGGCGGAGTTGGCGGGGTTGCACGATGCTCAACTCGACGAGGACCTCGTGGAGTGGGATTACGGCGACTATGAGGGGCTGACCACGCCGGAGATTCAGAAGAGCGCGCCGGGGTGGACCGTGTTCACCGATCCGGTGCCGGGCGGGGAGTCGGCGGCGCAGGTGGGTGCGCGGGCGGATCGGGTGCTGTCGAAGGTCGAGCCGGAGTTGCAGGTGCGGGATGTGGTGTTGGTGGGGCACGGGCATTTTTCGCGGGTTCTGATCGCTCGGTGGGCGCAGTTCGAGGCGCGGGAGGGGCGGCGGTTTTTCCTGTCGACGGCGGGGATCAGCGTGCTGGGGCATGAGCATGGGACTCGAACGATCCTGGCGCACAACCTGATTCCGGATCCCACGGGAGTGGGGCGATGATCCGGCGGGCTACCCCGCAGGACGTGACCGCGATGGTAGGACTGGTCTACGACCTCGCGGAATACGAGAAGGCTCGCCACGAGTGCACACTGACCGACGAGCAGTTGCACGCCGCCCTGTTCTGCCCGGAGCCGAAGCTGTTCGCCCATGTGGCGCAACGAGATTCGGGTGGTGAGGTGCTGGGATGCGCGATCTGGTTTCTCAATTATTCGACCTGGACCGGAACGCACGGGATCTACCTCGAGGATCTGTTCGTCAAGCCGGAGGCTCGCGGCCTGGGGCTGGGTAAGGCCCTGATCGCGGCGCTGGCACGTGAGGCCGTCGCCAAAGGATACCGCCGGGTGGACTGGTCGGTGCTGGACTGGAACACACCCTCGATCGAGTTCTACAAGGCGCTGGGCGCCGAGGCTCAGGACGAGTGGACCGGGTTTCGCCTCACCGGACAGGCCCTGACCGCCCTGGCGCAAGATTGAACCACGGCTCAGCCTGGCAGTATCGAGCTTGGCCCCTAGCCCGCTGACGTCGCATGAGCGCAACCCGTCTGAGAATTTCCGCCAGGACTGTCGATTCCGCCGGACGGTATGCGTCGGAGAGTTGAATGGTCCGAACAGCGGGCCACACACTCGTAAGGACGGTAATCATGTCGCAATATCTGGTCCTGATCTATCAGGATGAGCGCGCTGTGCCCGAGCCCTCGCCCGGCGAGCCGGTCATGCAGAGTCACGTGGACTTCATGCAGGCCAACCAGGCCGCGATCGCCGGCGGTAACGCACTCGCGTGGAGTCACAGCGCGACCAGCGTCCGGCAGGACGGAGCCGGTGGGTTCGTGATCACGGACGGGCCGTTCGCCGAGACCAAGGAGCAACTCGGTGGTTACTACCTGATCGAGGCGAAGGATCTGGACGCGGCGCTCGAGGTCGCCAAGCAGGTGCCGATGCTCGAGGGCGGGGTCGAGGTACGCCCGATCCTCACGCTCGGCTGATCCGGCCGAGTCACAGAGCGCGAGATCATGACCCGGATGAATCCGTCCCACGCGTCCGCCCATAGGACACCGAACTCCGGTGCGGCTGTCCGGCGAGAACATGTGGGCGTACCCGCATCGCCCGATCCTCGCGCTCGACAGAGTCGGCCGAATCGGTCAGGAACGACACCGTGACCCGGGTGGATCCGCACTCCGCGGACTCGTCCACGTCGCCGGACGCCTCGCCAACGCGGCAGCCGGAAGTGGCCGCCGCAGTGGCCGATGCGCACCGGCGGGAGTGGGCGTTCGTGCTCGCGACGACCGTACGGATCACCCGGGATCTGGATCTGGCCGAGGAGTGTGTGCAGGACGCCTACGCGCAGGCGCTGCATCGGTGGGCCGCGCAGGGGGTACCCGCGCGGCCCGCCGCCTGGCTGACGACGGTAGCCCGCAATCGCGCCCTCGACCTGCTGCGACAGCAGTCGACCATGCGCCGGGCGCTGCCGCTGCTGATCGAGGACGAGCACACCGGCGACGTGGCCGACGCCGCGATCACCGCACTGGAGGAAATCCCCGACGATCGACTCCGGCTCATCTGCACCTGCGCCCACCCGGCACTGTCACCCGAGGCACAGGTCGCGCTGACACTGCGACTGGTCTGCGGGCTCAGCACCGCCGAGGTGGCCCGCGCGTTCCTGGTCGCCGAGCCGACCATGGCCGCGCGCATCACCCGGGCGAAGAAGAAGATCGCCGCCGCCCGCATCCCGTATCGCGTGCCCGGCCCGAACGAGTTGCCCGAACGCATCGAGGCCGTGCTCGCGGTCGTGCACCTGCTGTTCACCACCGGCCACACCGCACCCTCGGGCGCCGATCTGATCCGCCGCGATCTGACCGAGCGGGCCACCGACCTGGCCCGCATGCTGCACACGTTGCTCCCCGAAAATCCCGACGTCACAGGACTTCTCGCGCTCATCCTGCTGACCGACGCCCGCCGCGAGGCCCGCACCGACGTCGATGGCTCGATGCTGCCCCTGTCCGATCAGGACCGCACCCGCTGGGACCGCGACCGGATCACCGAGGGCATCGCGCTGGTCCGCGCGGCCCTGGCCCGCGAGCCGGGCCGATACGCCCTCCAGGCCGCGATCGCCGCGGTGCACGCCGAGGCGCCCACCTACGCCGACACCGATTGGGCCGAGATCGTCGGCCTCTACGACGTGCTGGTCCAGGTGTGGCCGTCACCGGTGGTCGCCTTGAACCGAGCAGTGGCCGTCGGGATGGCACAGGGCCCCGCCGCAGGTCTGACCTCGCTGGACGAACTGTCCGCCGAACCCCAACTGGCCGGATACGGCTACCTACCTGCCGCCCGCGCGCACTTCCTGGCCGAACTCGGCCGCACCCGGGAGGCCCGCACCGCCTACGAAGAGGCCATCCTGCTCACCGAAAACGCCACGGAACGCGCCTTCCTGGCCGCCCGGCTGGCCGAACTCGACGCCTGATGAACCTCGTTCATCGGAAAATCGGCCGCCCGCACCGCTGAGCGCCAGTCCGAGTGCCAGCGAGCACGCCCCACCGCCCATGAGGAAGTCCTCCTGCTCACCGAGGTCGCTACAGAGCGGATCTCGCTGGCCGCTCGTCCAGCCGAGCTGGATCCGAGGAGATTCGTGATCGCAAATCCGCCGACGCTGGCCAGCCCGGATACCTGCCCTGCGCGAGTGGCGACTCGACCGACGGCGGTCCGCCACTTCAGCCCGAGACCGCAGGCAGACCATCGAGTGACGCCGAAATCTGAACGAAACAATCTCCCGCACACTGTCGCATATGTCCCCTATCGTGGAACACATGGCGGGGACTGTCCGTCCGGCGACGACGTCGGATATCGCCGAGCTGGCACGGGTCCTCGGCTCGGCGTTCGCCGACGATCCCGTATTCGCCTGGCTGCTACCGGATTCCACGACCCGCGTCCGGCGTTTGACGACGATGTTCGGGACCATGGCCCGGCACCAATTCCTGGACACCGTCGATGTGGTCTTCGACGACGCCGGCGTCATGGTCGGCGCCGCCGGGTGGGCTCCCCCGGGCCGCTGGGCGCCCTCCGGCCTCACCCAGCTGCGAATGGCGCCCGCGTTGGCGCGCGCACTGCGCGGCCGAACGCTCGTCTCCGCACGGGTGGCCGATCGAATGGCCCAGCATCATCCCGACGATCCGCACTGGTACCTGGCCTTCGTCGGCACGCTGCCCACCGCGCGTGGACGCGGCTACGGCCAAGCGCTGCTGGCCCCGCGTCTGGCCCACTGCGATGCCGTGGCCAGTCCTGCCTATCTCGAATCGAGTAAGCCGGACAACATCCCCTACTACCAGCGCTTCGGCTACGAGGTGCAGAGCGAACTCGACATCACCGACGGAGGCCCGCCACTGTGGCCCATGTGGCGCGCACCCCGGTGACCGCGCAGGTCAGGCCGACCCGATCGACGAGTCGTACCCCTGCGCCATCCACCGTGACGACGGCGGCGAGAACAACAATCCGAGCCCGACCAGCGCGACCACCCCGAGCGGAATCCCCAACGGCACCAGATTGCCGCTGATCATGTACCAGGCCGCCGGAAGCAGCAGGATGTTCGCGATCACCGCGATGGCACGCCCCCACCGCTTGCCGAGGAACAGCCCAACCCCCGCCGCCAGCACCGCGCCGCCGAAGATCACGAACCAGCCCGCGGTGCCGTAGCCGCTGGTCTTGCTCTGATCGGCCCCGGACACACCGCGCACGATGAACACGATCGCCAGGATCAGCCCGAACGCGCCCTCCAGCATCGACACGGCCCCCGCCCCACGCACCGTCGCGGGCACGCCACGCCGGACGCCGGATTCCGTGCCGCTGTCATCGGAGTTCTGCTTCGCCACGCGCCCAGCCTACGACCACCGCGCGACGGACAGCGACCAGGGCATCGGAGCAGATCCCCGGCTCACACCCGGAATTCGCACGCCGTTGGCACTCCCGCCCGCACGGTCCCACACAGTTCGCACACAGTCTGTCAGTACGCTCGTAACGTGCGGACGCTGCTGATCGTCAACCCGAATGCCACCTCCACCACGCCCGCGACCCGCGATCTGCTGGCGCACGCGCTGGAGAGCCGCACTCAGTTGATCGTCGCGCACACCCAGCACCGCGGACACGCGGCCGAGCTCGCGCAGTGGGCCGCGACCAACCAGATGGACCTGATCGTGGTGCACGGCGGCGACGGCACGGTCAACGAGACGATCAACGGTTTCCTGCCGTTACCGCAGATCGACGACGGACAGGCATGGAAGCCCCGGCTCGGCGTCATCCCGGGCGGTTCGGCGAACGTGTTCGCGCGATCATTGGGAATCCGGCCCGACCCCGTGGCCGCCACCAATCAGCTCATCGATCTGCTGTCACTGGACAAGGATCGCCGGATCGGTCTCGGCATCGCCGACGACCGCTGGTTCGGCTTCAGCGCCGGGGTCGGGCTGGACGCCGAGGTCTGCGCGGCCATCGATCGCAGCCGCGCCAAGGGCCGCACGGCCACCCCGTCGCGCTATGTGCTCACCTCGATCCGGCAGTTCTTCCGGGCCCGCCGCCGCGAGCCGTCTGTGACACTGCACATCCCCGGACATGATCCGGTTTCGGACATTTATTACGCCTTCATCTCCAATACCACGCCGTGGACCTACCTTGACAACACCGCGGTACACACCAATCCGGGCACAACGTTCGAAACCGGTCTCGGAGTGTTTGCCATGCGCTCCATGGCGGTGGCGCCGTCGCTGTGGATGGTCAGGCAGCTGATGGCCGCCGGTGGAAATCCCAAGTCCCGCAACCTATTTCGAAACGACGATGTGAAGTCGGTGCGAATCGAGGCGTCCACGCCGATCGGATTGCAAATAGATGGCGATTTCATCGGCCGGCGCAACATGGTGGATTTCACATCCGTCCCGGAGATCCTCGATGTGCTCGCTCCGCAGCCGGAATCAGGCCGACACAACTGAGAAACACGCCAGTTGTGCTGCGAAAACCTACCCGACAGGGTAGAAAGGAGCCCACAGATCCCAGTAGTGGGGATCTTAGGCGTGAGCTTCCCCACGGTGCACCACATAGCTATTGACATCTACGGTGTTCGTGAAAGCATTCACAAGCAACCGTGCGGAAACATGCGAGTCGCACATGTGAACGAACCACAAACTCGAGGCGCACTACAGCGCCCAGCAAAGGAGCAGAGGAAATGGACTGGCGCCACAAGGCCATCTGTCGTGACGAGGACCCCGAGCTGTTCTTCCCGGTGGGAAACAGTGGTCCTGCGCTCGCGCAGATCGCCGATGCCAAGCTGGTCTGCGCCCGCTGCCCCGTTACCGCCGACTGCCTGTCCTGGGCCCTGCAGTCCGGACAGGATGCCGGCGTATGGGGTGGTATGAGCGAAGACGAGCGGCGCGCACTCAAGCGTCGCAACGCGCGCACACGTACCCGGGCCGTCGTCTAGTACGACGGTCGGCGTTACGGCCATCGCGAAACAACCGCATTACCCGGCTCGTAACGCGCACTTCAGCCCGGCACCTTCAGGTGCCGGGCTTCATTGTGCACACACCTGATTCCGGCATCCCCACTCTGTGATCCAGATGTACATTTTGCCGGAATCCACATCCGCGCAATTGCGTCATTCCGATCGAAAGCATTTGGGAATGGCGCGGGCTCAGCCGGATTCAACGCGATCTGCGCCCCAGCGGCACCCGCAGCACCGCATCGGTACCCACATCCGCACCCGGATGCAACCCGATGGACCCGCCCAGCTCGGCGGTCACCAGCGTGCGCACGATCTGCAGGCCGAGCCGGTCGGAGCCGTCGAGGCTGAACCCGTCCGGCAGGCCGCGCCCGTCGTCGCCGATGATCACGTCCAGCCAGCGCGCCGACCGTTCCGAGCGGATGGTGACGGTGCCGTTCTCGCCGGAGTCGAAGGCGTGCTCGATCGCGTTCTGCACTAGTTCGGTGAGCACCATGACCAGCGGCGTCGCGCGTTCGGCCGAGAAGACGCCCAGTGAGCCGTCGCGACGGACCTTGATGCGGGCGGTGTTCACCGTCGCCACGTCGGCCATGATCGGCAGCAGCCGGTCCACGACCTCGTCGAGATCGACCTCCTCGTCGACCGACATCGACAGCATCTCGTGCACCGAGGCGATGGAGGTGACCCGGCGCACCGATTCGGTCAGCGCCAGCTGCGCCTCCTCGTTCTCGGTGCGGCGCGCCTGCAGGCGCAGCAGTGCCGCGACGGTCTGCAGGTTGTTCTTCACCCGGTGGTGGATCTCGCGGATCGTGGCGTCCTTGGACAGCAGCGCGCGGTCGCGGCGCTTGACCTCGGTGACGTCGCGCACCAGCACCGCGGCTCCGGCCAGCTCGCCGCGCGGGCGCAGCACCAGGGTGCGCAGCAGGACCGTCGCCCCGCGCGCCTCCACCTCCATGCGGCGCCCCGATTTGCCCGCCAGCGCGGCCTGGATGTCGGTGACGACCTCCTGGGCGTCGAACGGGTCGGTGATCAGCGACCGGGTCGTCTGGGCCAGATCCTGCCCCGCCAGATCGGCCTGCAGGCCCATGCGGTGGTACGCGGACAGCGCGTTGGGGCTGGCGTACTCGACGATGCCCTCGGTGTTCAGGCGGATGAACCCGTCGCCGGCGCGTGGGCTGGAATGCGAGCCGGTGCGGTCCTCCAGGGTCGGGAAGGTGCCGTCGGCGATCATCTGGCACAGATCGTCGGCGCAGGCCATGTAGGCGGTCTCCAGGTTGCCCCGGACCTTGGACCGCTGCACCTCGGTATCGCGACCGAGCACAGCGATCACGTCGTCGCCGACACGCACCGGAATCGCCTCGCGGATGATACGCGCCGGATTGGGGTGGTAGACGCCGCTGGACTCGCCGTCGAGGTTCACTCGCACGATCACGCCCGTCGACAGGGCCTCGAAGACCTGCGCGTGGTCGGCCTGGGAGGCGAGCGAGCCGACCAGATCCTGCTGATGCACGGTGGCGGCCGTGGTGGGACGGCACTGCGCCACACAGACCACATCGGCCCCCTGCGTGACCGGGCCCGCACCGACCCACAGTTGCAGGTCCGCGAACGACAGATCCGACAGCAGCTGCCAATCGCCCACCACCCGCTGCAGATGATCCACGGCCGCACCCGGTAGGTCGGTGTGCTCGGCCAGCAGATCGCTCAACGTCGACATGGCTGCCCGCCTCTCCGCGCCGCAGCGCACCAGTGGGCGTCGCGAGAGCCCTGATACCCATAGTCGTACGAAATCGGTTGTCACGTCGTGCGTGCGCGCGACGCGTGCAATCTCCTAGGAGATGCCTCTAGGAGATGACGGCGATCAGATCGCCCTTCTGCAGCACATCACCGGGCTTGACGTTGATCGAGGCCACCGTACCGTCACCCTCGGCGACCACCGGAATCTCCATCTTCATGGACTCGAGCAGCACCAGGGTCTCACCCTCCTTCACCGCCGCGCCCTCCTGCGCGACGATCTGGAAGACGGTCGACACCATCTCCGCGAGCACTTCCTCAGCCATGACACCCTTCCGGTAGACCGCCACTGTGATTGACCTGCTGACAGTTATAGCGGACCACACCGACAGTGGTTACATCCGATCAGCAACGGGATACCCCGGCGTAACCACCATGTCGTCCCAGGCGAGTGCGGTCGGCGATGCCGTTGGCTGTAACCTCGGATCGCGGGAATGAACCTCTGATCCCGGAATGCGCGTATGAGGCGAGTCCGTACCGCCTCTACGAGGGTTCGAGCCGAGCAACGATAGGAGTAGCGATGGGTAAGCGTGGTCGCAAGAAGCGCAGCCGCAAGGGCAATGCCGCCAACCACGGCAAGCGTCCCAACAGCTGAACGCTGAAGTCATTCTCACGGCGCGATGTGCCTACGCACGGTAGCGGGTGAAATGCGCTGAGCGGCACGCCTTCTCATCGAGGGCGTGCCGCTCTGCTGTGTAGGCGCCGCTAGGAGTTGTCGATCCGCGTCTCGGTGATGGTGATCGAGCGGCGGATGTCCAGCGTCAGACGCTCACGCAGCGAATCGGGGGCGCGGTCGCCGCCGCATTTGCGGTTGAGCAGACGCTTGAGCTTCTCCTCGAGGCCGTAGGCGTCGATGCAGGGCGAACAGGTCTCCAGATGGTGCTGGAGGCGCTCGCGCGTGGCCTCGTCGCATTCGCCGTCCAGCATCAGCCACACGTCGGCCAGCACGGCCGTGCAGTCCAGCTTCATGTCGTCGTTGTCCTGGTGGTCGCTGTCCTGATGGTCGCTGTGTTCGTGCTCGCTCACTGGGTCACCTCCTGCCGCGCCCCGTTCCCCGACTGGTTGCGATCGAATCCCCGCTCGTGGGCCACGCCCGACAGCAGGCCTTTGAGCTGCCTGCGGCCGCGGTGCAGCCGCGACATCACGGTGCCGATCGGAGTGCCCATGATCTCGGCGATCTCCTTGTACGGGAAGCCCTCGACGTCGGCGTAGTACACCGCCATCCGGAATTCCTCCGGCAGCTCCTGCAGGGCGGCCTTGATGTCGTCGTCCGGCAGCGCCTCCAGCGCCTCCATCTCGGCCGAACGCAGGCCCGTCGAGGTGTGCTCGGCGGTGGCGGCCAGCTGCCAGTCGCTGATCTCGTCTGTCGGGTACTGCGCGGGCTGGCGCTGCTTCTTGCGGTAGGAGTTGATGTAGGTGTTGGTCAGGATCCGGTAGAGCCAGGCACGCAGGTTGGTGCCCTCCCGGAAGGACTTGAAGCCCTGATACGCCTTGGCGAAGGTCTCCTGCACCAGGTCTTCGGCATCGGCCGGATTGCGGGTCATCCGCAGCGCGGCGCCATACAGCTGATCCAGCAGCGGGAGCGCGTCGCGCTCGAACCGCTGCGCCAGTTCGGCCGGATCCTGCGTGGTGCGCGAGGTCGTATCCCCGTCTCCCGACTCCTCGGGGCCGGCATCACCATCCGGACGATCGGCCGTCAAATCTTCGTCGCTCGTCACGCCCATCCCTTCGATCGCCGTAGTCACAGAATCTACCGCGAACGTGGTGGACAGCGGGAACCCGGTAACCGGCGGCGTCCCGGGCAGCTGTGTGAACAGCGGCGACGATCCGGTGTGCACCGGACGTTCATCGATCAGAACCGTCACCGGCAGACTCCTTCGATTCTCACGGAATGGGATGGGGCGTATGCCGTTCAACATGCGCCCGGTCCGCGGTGTTCCCGAGTGTTCCCGATAATCGGTTGACTACACGCCGTTCGGGAGCTCTACTGTGGAGCCTCATGGCCGCCTCCACCCCCGCGATCCGCGCGCTGACCCAGGCGAAGGTGACGCATCGGGTGCACACCTATCAGCACGATCCGCGCAGTGATTCGTTCGGCGCCGAGGCGGTGGCCGCGCTCGCGGATCAACTGGGCGTCGCGGCCGGGCAGATCTTCAAGACGCTGGTGATCGAGCTGTCGGGCGGATCCGCACCGGCTCGGCTGGCGGTGGCGGTGCTGCCGGTGCCCACGACGCTGTCGCTCAAGGCCGCCGCCGCGGCGCTGGGCGCACCGAAGGCGGTCATGGCCGACAAGGCCAAGGCCGAACGCACCACCGGCTATGTGCTGGGTGGAATCTCCCCGCTGGGCCAGAAGCGCGCGCTGCCGACGGTGATCGACGCCTCGGCCCTGGAGTGGGACCGGATGCTGTGCAGTGCGGGGCGGCGGGGGTTGGAGATCGAGCTGGCGCCGGCGGATCTGGTTCGGCTCACGGATGCCGTCACGGCACCTGTCGCCGCGTCCTGACCTCTCCCAGCCTGGGCCGAATGCCGCGTTCGGTTGAGGTCCGGCTGTCTCAACCGACTGAACGTTACGTTCGTCCGCTTCGACCCGATGAACGTGATATCCGGCTGGTCCAGCCAGGATTGATAGCCGCCAACCCACTACTGTGAGCTGCGGCAATCCCGCGTGACCGAGCCCATCTTGCATATTCGATGCATCCCACACATACTTGCTCACTACAACTAGTTGGAATAAGCAAGAAGTTGGCTGCGTTAAGCAGTTCAGACATCAACGAGAGGCCGTTCATGGACCGCAACGAGGTGATCGACGTGATCGCCCTGCAACTGATCCGTCTTGGCCGCATCCGCGAACGCACCAACGCCCAGGTCTCCGCCGCTTCCGGCGGTGAGATCGAGACTGCGTCCTACGGGATCATCTTCCGGTTGCTCAATGACGGTCCCATGCGCTCAGGGGCGCTGGCCGAACTCCTCTACTCCGATGCCTCGACGATCAGCCGGCAGGCCGCCGCGCTGGTCAAACGCGGGATCATCGAACGCCGTGCCGATCCGGCCGACGGTCGAGCCAGCGTCCTGGCCGTCACCGACGCCGGACGGGAACTGGCCACCGCGCTGCGGCAACGCCGTAACGGGATGCTCGACACCATGTTGTCGCACTGGAGCGACGACGACCGCGAGCAACTCGCCACGATGCTGCGGCGGTTCGTGGACGACTACGAACAGGCGCGTCCCGCTCTCGATCCCCTGCACACGAAAGACGCGCACCCGAAAGACACACCATGACCTCGAACACCGCGACAGCCGGTGAGCTGTCCGCCGACCGCACAGCGGGCGGCTTCACCCACCGTCAGGTGCTGGTGATTCTGTCCGGCCTGATGCTGGGCATGCTGCTGGCCGCACTCGACCAGACCATCGTCTCGACCTCCATCCGTACCATTTCCGATGACCTGCACGGCTATTCGATGCAGGCGTGGGTGACCACCGCATATCTGATCACCTCGACCCTGAGCACGCCGCTGTACGGCAAGCTCTCGGACATGTTCGGCCGCAAGCCGTTCTATCTGGCCGCCATCACGATCTTCATCGTCGGCTCACTGGCATGCTCGTTCACCGATTCGATGTACCAGCTGGCCGCGTTCCGCGCGCTGCAGGGCCTGGGCGCGGGCGGGTTGATGTCGCTGGCGCTGACGATCATGGGCGATATCGTCGGCCCCCGCGAGCGTGCTCGCTACCAAGGTTATTTCCTGGCCGTCTTCGGCACCTCCAGCGTCGTCGGCCCGGTCCTGGGCGGACTGCTGGCCGGACAGTCGCACATTCTGGGCATCACCGGCTGGCGCTGGGTGTTCCTGGTGAACGTGCCGGTCGGCATCCTCGCGCTGGCCGTGGTCACCCGGGTGCTGCGGCTGCCCAAGCGCCCGCGCACCTCGGTCCGCATCGACTGGTGGGGCGTGCTGGCCCTGGTGGTCGGCCTGGTGCCGCTGCTGATCGTGGCCGAACAGGGTCGCAGCTGGGGCTGGGGCAGCGCCGCGGCGTTGGGCTGCTATGCGATCGGCGTCGTCGGCATCCTGGGCTTCATCGCGATCGAGGCGAAACTCGGTGACGCCGCGCTGATTCCGCTGCGGATGTTCAAGAACTCCACCTTCGCGCTCGGCGTGGTCATCTCGTTCGTGGTCGGCGCGGCCATGTTCGGCGGCATCAGCCTGCTGCCGCAGTACCTCCAGGTGGTGCGCGGCTCGAGCCCGACCGTCGCCGGATTGCAGACGCTGCCGATGGTGTTCGGCATGATGACCGCCTCGATCAT
Source organism: Nocardia alni (assembly GCF_019038435.1). Lineage (GTDB taxonomy): Bacteria > Actinomycetota > Actinomycetes > Mycobacteriales > Mycobacteriaceae > Nocardia > Nocardia alni. Next base: position 51,899 of record NZ_JAGPOX010000021.1, on the reverse strand, counting down.
CGCGGGCCAGACCATCTCCCGCACCGGGCGGTACCGGATCTTCCCGCTGATCGGCGGCACGCTGCTGACGCTGGGACTGTTCCTGCTGCACTTCGTCGGCGCCGACAGCCACCTGTGGCTGGTGATGATCTTCATGCTGATCACCGGGCTGGGCCTGGGCAATCTGATGCAGCCGCTCACGCTGGCGCTGCAGAATGCGTTGCCGCCCAAGGATATGGGTGTGTCGACCTCCTCGGCGACGTTCTTCCGACAGATCGGCGGCACGCTGGGTGTGGCTGTCTTCCTGTCCATCCTGTTCGCTCAGCTGAGCCCGAACATCGGGCATCAGATGCAGGTCGCGGCGAGTCAGCCCGCGTACCAGCAGGCGATCGCGCAAGGGGTGCACTCCAGCAACCCGGCGGATGCGGCGCTGTCGAAGGGCCTTGTCTCGCACGATACTTCGGCCGCGGCCTCGGTGCTGAACGACAGCTCGATGATCCAGAAGCTGAATCCGACGCTGGCCCATCCCTTGAAGGTCGGCTTCTCCGACTCGATGGACGCGGTGTTCCTGTCGGTCGCCGGGATGGCAGCGCTGGCACTGGTTCTGGTGATCTTCTGGAAGGAGGTGCCGCTGCGCACCGCGGGCGGCATCGCGGCCAGCTCCGAGGATTCCGACGAATCCCCGGAGAAGGTCGAACTGGTCGGCTGACCTTACGAACTGGTCGTTCGGTCGCAGGATCGGGCTCGTCGAGAACACGCAGAGCCACGGGGACCAATCGCGCAAATCACGCGAACACCCCCGTGGTGATGCGTTACTTGACGGGCCCGATTTGTCGTTCGACCCCCGGAGGATGTGATGCGAATGTCCCGACCGATCGTCCGCACCATGATCGTCGCCTTGTCGGGCGGTGCGATCATCGCACTAGGTTCCGCACCCGTTGTCGCAGCTCCGGAGAAGCCCAGTTTCCCGCTGGGCGCGCAAAACGAGCGCGAGCCGCAATCCGAGAAGCAGCCCCAATTGGAGAAGAAGCCGGATTCTGCCGACAAGGCGGAGAGGCTGGGAGGCGGAGTGGCCTCCAGGATCATCGATCTGGGTCAGGGCATGGCCAACAAGATCGTCGATATGGGTGCGGGCGTGGCCAAGTGCGGTCTCAACATCGCCGCGCCGACTGTGAAGTGCGATTGAGCCTGCGGATCACAGCAGGCTGATTTGCCCGGCCTGATCGTCGACCTGCGCCAGCAGTTCGGGGCCGTTGTTGCGCACGCTGTTCACCAGGGCCGGGACGGCTCGGATCGCGATATCCGAGACCCGTTCCGGCCCTGGTGTTTCCAGCAGTTCGTGCGGTGCGGGATGGTCCGGATCGAGCCACGCCGACCAGTGCTCGCGCGGCATCACCAGGGGCATCCGGTCGTGGATCTTGGTCAGGTCGCCGATCGCGTCGGTGGTCAGGATCGTGCACGACAGCAGCGGATCCATGTCGCGATGGGCCGGATCGCGCCAGCTCGACCACAACCCGGCCATGTACAGCCGCGAGCCGTCGGCGTGAGTCATGAAGTACGGCTGTTTGACCGCCTTGCCCTTGCCCGGCTCCCCCTGCACGACCCATTCGTACCAGCCGTCCATCGGCACCAGGCAGCGGCGCTTCTTCACCGCGTCACGGAACGAGGGCGCCTCGGCCGCACGGTCGGCGCGGGCGTTGAACAGCGGCTTGCCCTTGGCCGGGACGCCGGGCTCGCCGGCCTTGGTCCAGATCGGGATCAGACCCCAGCGCATGCGGCGGATGCGCAGGCGCGGGTCGTCGTCGGGGTGGTCGTGGTCGTGCCGCTCGACCACGGTCAGCACCTGGTTGGTCGGGGCGACGTTGTAGTTGGGCGTCGCGGCGTCGGGCGGGGTGTCCGTCTCGTCGATCGCGTCGAGTTCGGCCGCCAACCTGCTCGGATTCGCCGTGGTCGCATATCTGCCGCACATGGTTCCCATGCTGCCACCACGCTGCGCGTTCGGCCCGCGCTTCGCTCCGGCGGGCCGTGTCTCACGGACCCGGCCTTCTGCGCCCGATTCCGGCCTGGCGAGGCACTGCCGACCGCTGTGCGTGCCGCGCTAGCTGGATCTTTCCGATTAATACATAATCACTGCAATAGCTGGGATGTTGGCCGGAATTCCAACTGAGGGCGGTTGACTTCACATCTATGCTGTGAGAACTTCATGCCACCACTTTCTCAGTAGGGGTCGCCGATAATGTCCACCACGGAATCCACCACCGGATCGTCACCCGCGAAGCCGTCCGCCGCCAACGCCGAGACGACCACCGGCGAGACCGTGCTGACCTCGGTCAACCCGGCCACCGGCGAGACCATCGCCACGCACCCGATCGCCGACGAGCAGGCCGTCGCCGCAGCGGTTGCCACCGCGCGCACCGCCTCCGCCACCTGGGGCGCGCTGAGCTTCGCCGATCGCAAGCGCTACCTGCTGCGCTGGAGCAGCCGCCTGGTCGCCGTCTCCGACGAGCTGTGCGAGCTCATCCACACCGAGAACGGCAAGACCCGCGACGACGCCTTCCTCGAGCTGATGCTCGTGCTCGAGCACATCGCCTGGGCCGCCAAGAACGCCGAGAAGGTCCTGAAGCCCAAGAAGGTCGCCCCCGGCATGACGATGGCGAACTTCGGCGCGACCATCGAATATCGACCGATGGGCGTGATCGGCGTGATCGGCCCCTGGAACTACCCGATCTACACGCCCAACGGCTCGATCGCCTACGCGCTGGCCGCCGGGAACACCGTGGTGTACAAGCCGAGCGAGTACTCCACGAGCATCGGCAATTTCATGGCCAAGACCTTCGCCGAGGCCAATCCCGAACTGCCGGCGGGCGTGCTCGTCGCGATCAACGGTTACGGGGCCACAGGCGCCGCGCTGGTCACCTCGGGTGTGGACAAGGTCGCCTTCACCGGCTCGGCCGCCACCGGCAAGCGGATCATGGCCGCCGCGGCCGAGACGCTGACCCCCGTCCTGATCGAGGGCGGCGGTAAGGATGCGGTGATCGTGGCCGCCGACGCCGACATCAAGGCCGCCGCCGACGCCGTGGCCTACGGCGCGACCATGAACAGCGGTCAGACCTGCGCCGGCGTGGAGCGGGTGTACGTGGACTCCTCGATCCGCGACGCGTTCGTCACCGAGATCAAGAAGGTGCTGTCCGGCGTGCATCCCGGCTCGGACGACAAGGCCTCTTACGGTCCGATGACCATGCCGAGCCAGATCGATATCGTGCGTCGTCACATCGACAACGCGCTGGCCAATGGCGGTACCGCCGTGGTGGGCGGGCCGGAATCGGTCAAGGGGCCTTTCATCGAACCGGTCGTGCTGCTCGACGTGGACGAGGGCGCGCAGGCGGTCACCGACGAGACCTTCGGCCCGACGGTCACCATCCGCACGGTCAAGAGCGTCGACGAGGCGGTCGAGCTGGCCAACAACTCGAAGTACTCGCTGGGTTCGGCGGTGTTCTCGCGCAAGCAGGGCGTGGAGATCGCCCGCCGCCTGCATGCCGGAGCCACCTCGGTGAACTCGGTGCTGGGCTTCGCTGCCATCTCCGCGCTCCCGTTCGGCGGCCGGCGCGATTCGGGCATCGGCCGCATCCACGGCGCGCCGGGCCTGATGGAATTCGTCGACCCGCACTCGATCGCGGTGCAGCGCTTCGCGATTCCCGGTATGGCGCTGCTGAGCTACCAGCGCACGGCGAGCACGATGAAGCTGCTGCGCCGACTGGTCCCGCTGATCCACGGACGGCACAAGTAAGCCGCCATTGCGGCCCGCACCCCTACTCCCGACGGGTGCGGGCCTCGGCGTTTGCTTCAAGTTCATGACCATCCGCTCACCGATTCGCGCGATAAGCGAAGATGTAAGGGTGAGTCTCTGGCCTGCGCCCTACATCGACCAACCCGTCCACGCGACCGTCACCCTGCCCGGCTCCAAATCGATCACCAACCGGGCCCTGATCCTGGCCGCGCTCGCCGACCGCCCCTCGACCATCACCGGGGCGCTGCGCAGTCGCGACACCAACCTGATGATCGCCGCGCTGCAGGCCATGGGCGCGGGGATCGACGGCGACGCCGAAACGCTGACAGTCACCCCCGCCGCCGCGCTGACCGCGGCCCGCGTCGACTGCGGCCTGGCCGGAACCGTCATGCGCTTCCTGCCCTCGGTGGCCGCCCTGGCCGCCGGCGAGGTCGCCTTCTTCGGCGACGAGCAGGCCAGCGTGCGCCCGCTGACCACCATCCTGGACGCCCTGCGGCAGCTCGGCGCCAAGATCGACGGCGACGCTCTGCCGTTCACCGTGCACGGCGGTGGGTCGCTGCACGGCGGGCAGGTGCGGATCGACGCGTCGGGGTCTTCGCAGTTCGTTTCGGGGCTGCTGCTGTCGGCCGCACGGTTCACCGAGGGCCTCACGGTGCACCACGAGGGCGCGCCGCTGCCGTCGATGCCACACATCGAGATGACTGTGCAGATGCTGCAGCAGGCCGACGTCCAGGTCACCGCTCCCACCGATCCTCGTCGCGAACAGGTGTGGACGGTGGCTCCCGGTACGATCCACGCTGTGGACTGGGAGGTCGAGCCGGACCTGTCCAACGCCACGCCGTTCCTGGCTGCCGCGGCTATCACGGGTGGCGAGGTGACCATCCCGCACTGGCCTCAGCTGACCACTCAGCCCGGCGATGTCATCCGGGAGATCCTGGTCCGCATGGGCGCGGAGGTCCGACGCGCCCATGGCAAGCTGACTGTGCGCGGGCCCGAGCGGCTGGCTGGGATCGATATTGACCTGCACGACGTCGGCGAACTTACCCCGACGGTGGCAGCGCTTGCGGCCCTTGCGGATTCGCCGTCTCAGTTGCGTGGGATCGCACACCTGCGCGGGCACGAGACCGACCGCTTGGCGGCCCTGACCACCGAGCTCAACCGCTTGGGCGGCAAGGTCACCGAGACCGAGGACGGCCTGTACATCGTGCCGACACCGTTGCAAGGCGGCCCCTGGCACTCCTACGCCGACCACCGCATGGCGACTGCCGGCGCGATCCTGGGCCTGCGGGTGCCCGGCGTCCAGATCGAGGACATCGGCACCACGGCCAAGACCCTGCCCGACTTCGTATCGCTTTGGGATGCAATGCTTTCCGGCGAGGGAGCCGAGTCCTGAAACGCCGCGAGTACGACGAGTCCGATGTCCGGGTACGCCCGGGCAGGGGCTCGCGCCCTCGCACGAAAACTCGTCCGGAGCATCTGGACGCGGAGTCGGCCATGGTGATAGGCGTCGACCGTGGGCGGTGGAGCTGCGTGCTCGACGACGATCCGGCGCGACCGCTGGTGGCCATGCGTGCTCGGGAGTTGGGTCGGTCGCCGATCGTGGTGGGCGATCAGGTGGATGTGGTTGGCGATCTTTCGGGCAGGCCGGATACATTGGCCCGCATCGTCCGGGTGGCCGATCGCTCAACAGTGTTGCGCCGCACCGCCGATGACACCGATCCGTTCGAGCGAATCGTCGTCGCCAACGCTGAGCAGCTTTTCATCGTCGTCGCACTGGCCGACCCTCCCCCACGAACAGGTTTCGTAGAGCGCGCCATGGTGGCCGCGTACGCCGGTGGCCTTGAACCAATCCTCTGTTTGACCAAACACGACCTGGCCGCCGAATCCGAATTCGCCGCAGCCTTCGACGATTTGGACCTGACCATCGCCTACGGCGGGCGGGAGGATCCTCTCGAACCGATCCACGCCCTACTGCACGACAAACTGACCTGCCTACTGGGCCATTCCGGAGTCGGCAAGTCCACTCTGGTGAATCGCCTTGTCCCCGAGGCCGATCGAGCAGTTGGCGACGTCTCAGGCGTCGGCAAGGGCCGCCACACCTCCACCCAGTCCTTAGCCCTCCCCCTAGCCGATGGCGGCTGGGTCATCGATACTCCAGGCATCCGCTCCTTCGGCCTAGCCCACATCACCCCGGACGACGTCGTCCAAGCCTTCGCCGACTTGGCGGACGCCATCGAGGATTGTCCGCGAGGGTGCACACACCTTGGCCCGCCCGCCGATCCTGAGTGCGCGTTGGATCTGTTGCCGGGCAAGGAACGCCGCGTAGCCGCCATCCGCCTGCTCTTGGTCGCCCTCAACTCCAACGACCCGTGGGTCGTGGGGACCAGTTAGCGGGACGACTCCGGTGTACACAAACTTATGCACGCCGTCATCCGAGCAAAAGATAGAACTACACTTCTAAGATGTATAGTTCTATAAATGGCAGCTCTGAGCAAGCCCGAGCGTGTATTCGACCGTCACCGCGAGTGGGACGGGCTCGCACGCTTCGCCACCTCATCGAGCCCGGACGTACGGCTCGGCATTGTCAGTGGACGCCGGCGACAAGGCAAGACCTTCTTGCTCGACGCCCTCGCCGAGGTGGTCGACGGCTTCTTCTTCACCGCCACCGAAGCGACGGAAATCGAGTCACTGGAACGGTTCGGCCGCGCCGTGGCCGCCTACGCCGGCGGCGGGCGATACGCTTTCAAGGACTGGGATGAGGCGTTGGAGCGCCTGTTCGCCGTCGTCGGCGACGGCCTCATCGTCATCGACGAGTTCCCCTATCTGAGCAAGGCCAGCCCATCCCTGCCGTCGATGCTCCAACGCGCCCTCGACCCCCGCGGCGATGCCCGCCGAGCCCGGTCCCGGATCCTGCTGTGTGGATCCGCCATGTCCGTCATGGGCAAACTTCTGTCCGGCAGCGCACCACTGCGTGGCCGCGCCAGTATGGAACTGATCGTCAGGCCCCTCGCCTACCAGGACGCCGCCACATTCTGGGGAATCGACGACCCGCGACTGGCGGTGCTGGTCCATTCGATCGTCGGCGGCACACCTGCCTACCGCCGCGAATTCGTCGCCGGCGACGCCCCCGACTCCCTGAGCGACTTCGACTCATGGGTCCTGCGAACCGTCCTGAACCCACAAGTCCCCCTCTTCCGGGAAGCCCGCTACCTCTTGGCCGAGGAAACCGAAATCCGCGACCCTGCCCTGTATCACGCCGTCCTCGGCGCCATCGCGGGCGGCCACACCACCCGCGGCGGAATCGCAAACACCATCGGCCGCAACGCAACCGACATCGGACATCCCTTGTCGATACTGGAAGACTCCCAGCTGATCGTGCGCGAGACCGACCCTTTCAGCAAGGGCAAGTCCGTCTACCGAATCGCCGAACCCTTGATCGTGTTCTATGAGGCCATCATGCGCCGCCAATGGACGCTTCTGGAGCGGGGCAACCCCGAAACCGCTTGGCGCAATTCTCGAGCCAGCTTCCTCTCTCAGGTAGTGGGCCCCCACTTCGAAGGCCTCTGCCGAGACTGGGCAATGTCGGTGGGCCCCGAGGTATTCGGTGGTCTACCAGGCCAAGTAGCCGCAGCCACTGTCAACGACCCACGCGAAAAGTCCCCGATCCAAATCGATGTCGCAATCCTGGCCCCCGAAGAACCCGGCCACCCCCGCCGCATCCTGTCACTGGGCGAAGCCAAGTGGGACAAAATCATGACCCTCGGCCACGTAAACCGTCTCACCCGCGCCCGAGATCTGCTGGCAGCCAAAGGGTACGACACATCCGAGACCGTGCTCGCCTGCTACAGCGGTGCGGGATTCGACGAGAACCTGCAAGGGTCCGGGGAGAGTATGTTGATCGACCTGAGCAGCATGTACTCCGGCTAGAGGGGCTTACGCTCGAGCACGCCAACGGGTTCGGCAGCCGGTGCGGTTCAAAAGGGGCTCCTCCTCTGCCATGTCCCGGAACGCAGGCAGCCGTTATAAGTCGATCTCGGTCTTCCGCGCAACAACAGCCCTCGCACCGCGATCAAGTTAGGAGCTGACCGGGCCGAAGGGATGAGGACACGATGCCCGGGGCACCGCCGCGACACGCCTAGCCGATGCCGCCACGGACTACCCTTGCGACCAAACTCAGACGGTCGACTACAGTCGGTAGCATAATTCGAACAGATGTTCGTCTACGTGATTCGAGGAGGGCAGGTGACCCACCCATACGCCATCCAGCGTTGGGACGCCGACGCAGCGGCCAACGCGGCGTCGCACTGGGACGACAACGACCGCGCCGCTCTCGTCGCCTTGATGCGCCTGAAGCCGAAGAACGCGGAGTGGTCGGAGCTGACCGAACGCGTACTCGATCGTGGTAGCGCTTACGCACTGTGGAATGACGACCATCCCCGCGACCTATTCGGCAACGAAGACGGTGACGACGCCCTCCTCGAAGAGGCAGTCCGCGATGTCGCGGACTGGAAGCAGGCACCGTTCTACCTCCACACCTTCATGGACCAGTCGTACCCGGACCAACTGCGCTCGGTACGACAGATGCCGCCCCTCGTATTCATCCGTGGCAAGCAGGTCGATTCGGAAATCGGTGTATGTGTCGTCGGCTCTCGCAAAGTGAGCGATGCCGGAATCCGATTCGCACGCGCCATCACCGACCACTTGGTCACCAATTCCATCTCCGTGATCGCCGGACTGGCCGAGGGAGTGGACACCGTCGCACACGAGACCGCCCTCGAAGCAGGCGGCCGAACTGTCGCCGTACTCGGCAACGGCCTGAACAAGACTTACCCGCAATCGAATCGAGCACTGCAGGCCGAAATCGCCGACCGTGGAATGCTTCTGACCCACTTCCTGCCCGAGTACGCACCAACCCGCTGGTCATTTCCCGCCCGAAACGCGATCATGAGCGCCTACGCCGCAGCGACCGTAATAGTGGAGGCCGGCGAACGCAGCGGAACCCGCATCCAAGCACGAGAGGCCGTAGCACACGGACGCCCGGTAATCCTGAACTCATCGGTCGTTCTGTCCACAGCCTGGGGACGCGAACTCCTGGACGCCCCAGGGGTTTATGTAGCCGCGTCCGCAGACGAGGCGATCGAACACGTCAGAACCATCCTCGGCCACCGCGCCAAGATCGCCGACTGGCTCGACCCGGACGAATGATCACACCGGGAGATCCTGCGCGAGAGCTCAGGACGATGGTGCAGGAACGAGTAGGCGCATTTTTCCACAACACGTATGCGCCTGGCACAGAAGGTATTTGCATCGTGTGCCGCGGCGCGACGGGCGACGATCGCCTCTGTGGCTATTGCCGTAACCACCAGCGTCAGTTCCGCGGCCTACTGGCCGACCGAACAATCCTGTTGACCTACGCCCAGGGCTACCATCCGGACGGAAAGCACCAGTCCGCACACGAGGTCCGCGCGTACAAGGCACACCCTCCTGTACCCCGCTGCAGTCAGAACCTACGACTCGTGATCAAAGCCGCAGTGGCACTGCACCAGTCGTGCATTACTAGGTGGCTCGGCGCCAACTGGGACGCGATCACCTTCGTCCCGTCGGCCGAGCGCCCCGCCCAAACGCATCCCTTGGCCCAACTCGCCGGAGACGTTCAGCAGGTCACATCGAATCTTCCGATATTCCACCTGACCCCCGGTCCAGGCAGCGATTCCCGCCGCGTACTGGTCGACAACCGGTTCGCCGTACCCAAAGATCAGCGATCGATGGTCAACGGCCGCAACGTACTAATCATCGATGACACCTGGACCTCCGGAGCCAGCGCACAGGGTGCCGCCATCGCGGCCAAGCGCGCCGGCGCCAACACCGTAACAACCCTATGCATCGCACGATGGTTGAGCTGGAAATGGTCACCAGATCGGCCCGTGCTCCAATCCCTCGACAATCCTTACGATCCTCTGGTCTGCCCAGTCGACGGGCTCATCTGTCGATCCGCAGCAAGATTCACCTGGGGTCATACGTAGCCTGTGTCCGTCCAACTACGCGCTTGGCGCAACGGCAGGATTTGACGGGACATGGGATCGAGCAGCTCGGTGAACAACGATCAAAGCTGATGGTGATCAACCGCCCACTCGGAACTCATACTCCCTCGGTCTGAAATCGCTGCTCCAAGTCGTTGAGCATCGCCTGCAGTGGTGCCCAGCACAACCCGACGCTGTCGTTGTCGAAATCCGGATTGTCTGCCAGTTCCTTGCCAGGATGGATGTAGTTACGGAAATTCCGCACCGTATGCATAAATGTCTTGGCATCCAGCTGAATCCATCCATGAGCGTGGGCCGTGTCGATAAGCATCGCAAGGTTCGGCTGCCTGCTCGTCACGAGCTTGCCCTGCGGATCCACGAATCGATTGTTACGGCACTCCTCGTCACGCTCGGTCAGCATCGTCAGAAGCATCCCTTCGACAAAGCTACCGATCGCGATGACCGCCATCGTGTACGCCCCGCTCCGCTGACAGATCCGCGCCTCGGCCGCCCGCTTGAGGAGCAAATCCGCAGTGCCCGAATTATCGATCAACCGGCGCACCCGTTCATCGAGATCGTGCGGTTCGGCATTGGTCGAGCCGGAGCCGTTCGCACCAAGTTCCGCGACCACGGGCCGGCCGCCGGTGTCGATCACCAGGAGACCCTCCGCTTTAAGTACCTCATTCACCATATTGCGGAAAGCTCTTGCGGCAGCATCACCTTCGTCGTATTCCAGTGGATCGCAGACGCGACACAGCAGACGTTCGATGTCTCGCGACTGATTATTCCGCTCCTCCATCTGCTCAGCGAGCCACGAAACCTTGCTTGTCCCATCGTATTCCGGTGGATCCTGCCAACCAGCCCGAGCAAGGAGGATCTGCAGTTCTCGGCCCGTGCGGACATACGGTCCATCCGGGTCGACGATTATGCGCGCCAGTCGCTCAATGGTTTTCGGATCAATCGGAGACATCACAGTTCCTCCCGGTCTTGCCAACGCTGCGCTTCGTCCCAAGCCTTACGTAGACTCTCGTCGATCTTGCGACCGCGGCGCTTGAAGCCGAGGTCCTCCCGCACCTGCCGCATCCGTTCCTCCGGATCCAACAGCACCCCATCCGACATCCGCCAGCGGAACATCGAAGTCACTTGAGCATGCGAATAATTGTCGATCGTCAGCCCTGGACGCACGTCGGGACGCGGGAGCTTCGGTCGAATCTCTCTGGTGTGCACGGGAATCGCTCGATCCATTCGGACTACCTCGAACGCCGACTCCTCATTGCAAGCGGCGACGGCTTCGTCGAACGCCGTGACGATACGGTCGAGTTCTCGTTCCGGCTCGGTGAACCACGCAGATGCCCATACACGATGGAATCGCCAACCCAACCGCTCCAGATGCTGCTGGCGCAGACGATCTCGGTCTCGGGCGCTGGCCGTGCGGTGGTAGCTGTCACCATCTGCTTCCACGGCAAGGATCATCCGACCGGGCTCCTCCGGATGCGGAAGCGCAAAATCGATCCTGTAGTCCGATACTCCCCATTGAGGTACAACTGCGAGCCCCCGGCCGATCATGCCATCGTGGATCGCCTGCTCGAACCCATTCAACTCGGCCGCGACAGCCCGCCCCACGGATGCTGTGTCCCCGCCCCGACTCGCCGCATCCAGATAGCGGCGCAGCAGTTCGGTACCCGTCATCCGGTCACTCGGCGACAGAGCGCCCGGGGGAAACGATGAGACGACCGTCATACGGCGTTTGGCTCTCGTCACGGCCACGTTGACCCGCCGCTCGGTTCCCGCCTGGTTGAGCACGGCGAATCCCTGCCTTCGGACTCCGCCCGTCGCGTTCTTGGCGACCCCGAGGCTGAGGATGATGGCATCACGCTCGTCGCCCTGCACAGTCTCGATGTTCTTGATGAAGAAGCGTTTGGTGGGCCCACGATCGTCGGCGAAGAAGTCGTTCAGGTCCGGCCTGCCTTCCTGGGCTCGACGAATCGCCATATCGAGTTTCTTCTGGTGCGCCGCACCGAGGGTGATGACCCCCAAGCTCTCGTGCGGCCGGGTTTCAGCGTGCTCGATGATCAAATCGACGACCCGTAGCGCCTCGGCATCAGCGGAACCGTTCTCCCCCGGCAGTACTCGGCCGTCGACCACCTCGAGGCTGACCGGTGTATCCACACGCGCGCCGGGAAAAGATACCAGCTCGCCGCCATACACTTCCTTGTTCGAGAATTGGATCAACCGCTCATCCTGGCTGCGGTAATGCCATTGCAACCGACAATGATTCGCGACCATCGGCTGAAGGGTTGTCAGTATGGACTCATAATCGCGCAGCTCGACATCGGCGTCGGACTCGCCGTCGTCGGATTCGAGCCGGTCGAAGAAGCTGGTGGGTGGAAGCTGCTTTTCATCACCGGCCACTACCAACCGCCGCCCACGCATGATCGATGTGATCGCATCATGCGGCTGAACCTGACTCGCCTCATCGAAGATGACCAGATCGAACAGCTGCTCCGCCGGTAGAGCCCGGCTGACTACCAGCGGCGACATGGCCCAGCACGGTCGCACGGCGAGCATGACATGCGGGGCCTCGGCGACCAATTTTCGCACCGGGCGGTGACCGCGCTTCTTCTTGCCCTCCCGTTGCAGCAACATCGACTCATCGGGGTATTCGGCACGTGCCTGCATGGCGCCCCGCGCGACGCGACGAAGGATCCGCTGAACCGCAAGGTCGAGATGTCGTTGGTCGGACTCGCGGAACCGTTCGAGTACCCGATTGTGGGAGTCTGCCTGGAAATCGCGCAACGGCTGAGAGGTCAGCATGAACTCTTCATCGAGCGACCACATCAACGCATGACGGAACAACAATACTGCTTGTTCGGGATCGGCATTTCGTTGCGCGATCTCTTGAAGCAACGGATCCAATCCGGCACCGCGCATCCGGCCGAGCCGGGCGTTCAGATCGGGCAGAAAGGGAACCATCTGGCGGTCCGCAGCCAACACGTTCAACCCGCGATCGATGTTCTCGAGCGGTTGCTCTGCGAATTCCACGCCGGCAGTCATCGCGATGGCAGCCAGCTGGGTTTTCAGTTGATCGTATTGGTTACTGACGAGGCCCAGGTCACCGATCCGACCCGGCCCTGACGGCGCGCCGCCCAGCTGACGCCACTCGTTCCATTCCTCCAGTACCTTGGTCACCCCCGCGTGCAACTGCGGCTTCTGGGTGATCCCGGATGGGTTTTGCCGAAGCTCTTTGAGCCGGTACCTGCGCTGTCGCCACCCGAGCTTCGGCTGCAGCCCATTCCGCGCACCCCGCCCCGCCGTAGCCACCCGGAATTCGTTCAGTGGTGCGTGAAAGATATCGGGCCCCAGGACGCGGGCGCTTTCCGATATCGCGCTCAGCAGCCGCAGGGTGCGATCCCATCCCTGGAAGTCCTTCGGCTCGAGCAAGCCCGCCTGGGCGACCAGCGCGCGCATGCTCGCTTGGCCATCCCGCAACGTATGAGCAGTAACCTGCTCCAGCCGGAGCAGCACGTCACGGGCATCCTGCTCGGTGGCGACTCGGGCCTGCCACCATGGTGATTCGTGCCGGATGAGCCGCAGGCCGCCATTGGTGACAAATTGCCTCAGATCGTCCTCGACCGATCGGCACGCGTCGGGTGTGAATTGCTTCAACGATCGCAAACGAATCGAGGTCTCGATACCGCCAGCCGAACTGACGATCTTCTCGCGAACCTGGTAGGCACTCAGTGCCCACGGCTCGTGCGGAGTGTGCAATGCCTCGGCGTACTCGTTGAGACGTCTTCGACTGTCGTCCAATTCGCGATCCAGGTCGTCTCCGTCGACAGCCTGAACGCGGGACAACTTGTCGAAGCTCTCGCTCAATTGCGTTGCAACAGCTCGGTTACTGAGTGAGGACTGATGCAAATCGAGCACCAGTGCGCCGAGTTCGATCTCCTTCAGCCGATCCGTCACCGCCTCGATCGCCGCCCGTTTCTCGGCAACGAAGAGGATCTTGAGCCCCGCCGCGGATCCGGCGGCGATGATGTTCGCGATCGTCTGACTCTTACCGGTACCGGGCGGACCGTCGATTACTACATGTCTATCACCCAAAGCGGTTGCGATGGCACGGTATTGGGAGGAGTCCGCATCCAGGACCAGAGAGTCGTCCCGCGACGGAATCTGGTCCGGGCGCGCCGGGATGTATGGAGCCTCGCCTCGCGGGTCCGGGCCACGAGGCGCACAGCCCGCCAGTAGGGCGACCAGATCGTGCTGTGCCATCAGGTGCGATGCTGATCTCAAGTCTTGGACCATTGGAAGCTTTGCGTAATTGCAGATCCCGATGGCCGTCAACGGCTCGAACCCCAGCTTGACCCCCTGCTTCTCGGCAATTTCAGCGATGCGCCGGAATATCTTGTCCACCAGCTCATCTGGTCTTACAGACCCCTCAGCTTCGGCCAGCACGCCGTCGAACTCGACACCGTTGATGTCAATCCCGTATTCGTGCTGAAGGCAGTACAGGAGTACGGGATTCAGCTCGGGTTCCGGGTCCGCTTTCAGCGTAAAGTCGTTCTCGGCCGCGGTACGAGCTTCGACGGTGATCTGATACAGCAGCAACGGTGCACGCAGCGCGACCGCCGCGCGTGCACCCCCGCGCTTGACCTCATTGCTGGTCACCCGACCGTAAACGAGACGACCGACGTCGGTACCCTGCTCCTCGCTGAAGCCGCGGATCTTACGCACCAGACTGCGGGTTCGCGTACAGGCATCGCGGTACGCCTCGTCACCGGAGAACAGCTCACCCAACCTGGTCTGCCGTCCCGAAATAAGCTGCGCCACCTGCGGTTCAGGGCTGGAGCCGAGATCCAGCGCGGTCGTCTTGGTAATTTTGAAATTCAGCATCCCGTTGCGGTGGTCGAGCTGGATCAGCGCGTTGGACCACTCTTCCGCCTTACGTTGCAGTGCATCGTCGGCATCCTGAAGTCGACTCGTCATGCGGCAGCACCTCTCGGAGAAAATTCACACCCTGCACAAGACTGCGCACGGCCCCCGCAGCCCACCCGTATCTGTCCGAGTCGAACAGTATGCACCGTCACCAGGCAACTGATCTAGTCTCGCTGCGTTGTATGCGAACTTCTGGAGCATTCGTTACGTGCGTCGTCGTACTGCAGCAACCGTGTCGTCACCGAACCGTGCCTTGACAATCGAAGTGAGCGCGCCGGGGAGCCGAATCCGAACGGCCGCAGTCCTATCCGACCTTGTCCATCCGACGTCTCCATGGCAAGGACTGCATCGCAACTCGATCGGCATCGACCTGTCACCTGCAGGCCACCGTCGCGACTCGGTGAGTCGCCTCAATCCGACGTCAATTCCGTTCCGTCCCAGGTAAATCGCGCTGTGGTCACCGCATCGTCCCCGCCTCCCGTGAGGATCTGATGGATCCCGATCCCGCTCAGCTCAGCATACGTGCACCACTCATGGTCGGAAGTGAGTACGAGGTCGAGGTCCAAAGCCGCGAGGAGTGCGAAGATCTGGCCGCGATTGGTGGTATCCACACCGACGAACACCTCGTCCAGCATGATCACACGCGGCGCCTGTGGTGTGGCCTCGTAGTGTGCGGCTACGGCTGCGAAGAGTGGTAGATGCAGGGCTATGGCCTTTTCGCCGCCGGAGAGGGCGCCGTGGAGTTTCTTGGTGAGCAACTGGTAGCCCTCGCCGTTGCCGCGGTCTACTTTGACGACGAATCGATGCCATGCGGTGTAATCGAAGACCTGGGCCAGTTGTTGTTCCCAGCTTGTGGCGGTGTCGTCGGCCTTGGCCTCCTCGATGCGGTCGCGCAGGAAACGATGCAGGGCTTCGTGATCGGTCTCCGTGAGCCGGATGGGGTCCTTCAGGAGGAGGTCGCGGGCCGCTTTGGTGCCGGGAGGCAGATCGGGAGCGACCTGCCAGACCAGTTTGACCGATACGTTCGAGGCTGTTCGGACCTTCTCCAATCGGGCGTTCATGTTGTCCACCAGCTCGTTGGCCTGGCGGATCCTGGCTGCCAGATGACGGCGAGTGTCGCACTCTACGATCCACCATTCAGTAGCATGACTCCGCGTGGACCTGAAGAGTTGTTCTCCGCAGCGGAAATTGATGCGATCGAAGAAGTGCTCGCCCACCTCCGTGCCACGGCGATCCCCCACGACACAAAGATCGCCTAACTGATTCGCTAACTAGAAGAAGTTACTCGAAGTAGTCGTCGTCGACCTCAACGATGGGGATCACCTTCCGTTCCTGTACGCCCACCCCGTACTTGATCATCAGAGACGTCAGCCTTTCGCCATCGATGAGGACGACCCGGGTATTCTTGATCGAATTCGCGTATTCATGTGCACCTTTAGAGAAGCTGCTTGTCGTAATGAATACACCCCGAGAGGCGCCGACGCCATGCAGCGCCCCGACAAAGGATTGGAGTGTCGGTCGTTGTACGATGTTTTCGGCTCCATACCGTTTGGCCTGGACGTGAATCCGGTCGAGGCCAAGTGGGTCCTGGTCGATGACGCCATCCACACCTC
Organism: Nocardia alni; assembly: GCF_019038435.1. GTDB lineage: Bacteria > Actinomycetota > Actinomycetes > Mycobacteriales > Mycobacteriaceae > Nocardia > Nocardia alni. Next base: position 35,565 of record NZ_JAGPOX010000021.1, on the reverse strand, counting down.
CATCTCCGCTTCCCCCTATTCGGACAGCTCGCTTTTCGGCGCCGCCGTACCCCATGGCGATAAGCACGTCGAGTACAGACTGCTCAAAATCGTGTGGGGTTTGATCGCGCAGTCGCTTGAGTAGCTCTGCAGCGACGTCGGCGTGAATACGGGTGATGCCGGATTCGATCTGTTCAATGGGGTCGGCCGAGTTAATCGGTTCCGCAGGCGCTGCTTCGAGGCTCGCTAGCACTGCACGGGATCTCATCGCAGTATTGGCCTGATATGCGGGTAGGCTCTTCAGAGTCCGCTCGTCGAGGCCTGTCGGATATTCTACGAGAGCAGCACGCCCGGCATCGGTAATAACATAATGCGCCTTGGCTGGTTTGGCAATGAGCTCGGCACGATACAAACCACTCGATGCCCAGCCGATTCGGTTCAGTGAGCGTTGCTGTCCGGATGGCAGCATCTCGGCACGCTGCTCGGCCGGCATGTGGATACGGTCCAGGACGGCGTTTTCGAGTTCGCGTTTTTTCCAAATCCTGCCATCGCTCATCACCTCCAAGATCGGCGTGAGAAACCTGTACCATTCACGCATCTCGGTGACTTGGCCTGCAGTCATGGTTCCCCCTGTGTTCGAGCAGCCTTCGGATACTGGGCGCTGCGATTGTGGTAATTTATGTATACAGCATTTCTGCCCGGCTCCCACTTCTTGCGGGAGATGGTAGTAGAGGTCGTCTCCGGCCTACAGCCAGACAAGATCCAGGTTGAATTGGGGCCTTTCGGATAGTTTTTCATAGCTGAACATACGGAATTGATCAGATTCGGTTCGGAACGCTCTAGGCTGACCTGGTTTATACATGTCCAGAAAGTCTCTGAGATCGGAGTGCTGTAGGGGATGCTCCCGGGTGAACATCCCGCGACTACGGAGATCATAGGCCCACAACTGGCGCGTTGCGGGGTTCCCTCCACGTCGAGCAATCTTATCGAAGAACAGGACGTTCGCCTTGAGTCCGGCAGCATAGAATATGCCTGTGGGCAGGCGGAGGATTGTATGCACGTCGCACTCCTCTAGTAATCGCCGCCGAACCGTCTCGCCGACACCGCTGGCGAACATGAAGTTGTCAGGTACGACGATTGCGGCTCGTCCGCCGATACGCAACAGCGAATACACGTATTGCACCCAGTTGACTGGCTGGTTCGTTGTAGTGACCCAATGGCCTTGCGTTGTCTCGCCTTGTTTATCCCAAGCTTCCATACCGAAGGGTGGAGATGACAGCACGAGAGAGGCGCGGCGACGAGGCCGTGCGGCTAAAGCGTTATCGGCTTCGATTAAATCACCCCCGTCGACTCGGCCGATCCCATGCAGAAACATGTTCATCCGAGCAAGCAGGGCTGTTTTAGAGTCGAATTCGATACCGCTGATGCCACCGTCGGCCAAGTGCTCGATCTGATCTGCACTCAGCGCGGAGCCATATTTGTGTTCCAAGTACTCATACGCACTAATGAGGAATCCACCGCTCCCACAAGCAGGGTCGACAATCGTATCGTGCGGTTCAGGGGCCGCGCACGCTACGATCGTGTCGATCAGCGGGCGAGGGGTGAAGTGCTGACTCGTTCCGGAACGGACGTCTGCGGCGAATCGATCGAGTAGCGCGTCGAACGCACCGTCAGGTGTGCCGTCGGCTGGGGCCGGCTGTGACCAGGTGTGCTGGTCAATCAGTTTGATGATATCGCGCAGGGTCGTCGGTCGACGGACGGTCTTGCCTACTTCGGTAATCTTGGTGAACGGATTTCCCAACTGAGCAAGTTCGTGGAGAATGTGACTGTACTGCCCCATTAGGTTTTCGTCTTCAAGATTCCGCAACGATTGCCATCCGAGGTGAGCCGGCACCGTAAGCCGGGCCTTCTGGCTTCCAGACTGCTCATCGGCAACCTTGAGAGTCAGCAGGAGCGAAAGCTGGTCGGCATAGTCGATAGCGGACACCCCCTCATCTCGCAGTACTGTCGCGATCTGCCATAACTTCTCAGCAAGTAGCCGGTCACTAGAGAACCTGGCACGTGATAGGAGCGTGGCGGCGTCGAAGGGGATATCAGAAGTGCCGAGTTTGGTGGCTGTGGCGGTGAGTTGGCTGACCTGGTCGGACAAAGAGCGGACCAGCTCGCGAAGTTCAGCTTGGTCGGCGATGGCCTGGTGAATCTCATGGTCGGCGACGCTGCGGGCTTGCGATTCTGCCTGTATCCATGCTGACTGCTGGTCAAGCTTCATAGACTGCTCATCGACGGTAAACCGAATGCCAATAAGCTCTTCCCGGTATGCCTCCAACTCGCGCTTCAGCTGCTCGGAGGCTGTTGCTTGCTCATTGCCAGAAAGCGCTGGCGGCACGAATGGCGGTAGCTGTCTGTCGTCAGAGATCGTGCGTTCGAACCATACACCCAGCTGGTAACACTCGTAAACGAGCCTCAGGGCTGCACTCTTGTCGTCGAGGTTGTCGTGTGCTGCGGAATTGCCGGTCAGACGGACGTCGGTGAACAAGTCACTGACGACGTCGCTAATCAAGCCCCGAGCCTGTAGAACTTGTATCCGCTGGCTGAGATTGCCAGGTTTACCGCTCACAGCAAAAGCGGCCCAGAGTAGCTCAGTCAGTCGCTCAACGAACTGCCTGGCCTTTACCATCGCGGCCATGGGGTCCGAATACACGTGTGCCTCTGCAGACGCCCCCAGGAGGAACAAGAGCGAATCTCGGGCTGCCAAGTAACCAAAGTTCGATGACAGCTGCGCCGTCTTGTACAGCTGTGAATCCGAATCCATACGTCCCCTGCAGTGCGTTCGATGACAACAGAGCAAAGTAACACAGCGCTGCTTAGCCGACTGCCCAGAGCCGACCGAGTACGTGTTCACGCATTAGTTGCGTCCCGCTCCGTGCCGTATTCAGTACATGCACAGCCTCACGCCCGGTCAAACCCAATCGTTCCGCGAGTCCGAGCGGAACAGTATCCGTATCCCCAACTAGCTCGACGAGGAACCGATTGCGTGCTTGCTCTGCCACATGAATATCGGCCGAGGCCTTCCGAAACACCTCCGACCGCGGCGGTGTCCGCCCTCCCGATCCGAGCGTGTCCAGTTCCCCGGTCGCAACGAGTCGGGCGCGGGCACGTTCGAGCTGCGACATCACCTCGGCTTCGCGGTCGGCGCTCATGCGATCACGATATCGCGGGCCGCTAGCGCGGCGTCCAGTTCCCTGACTGACCGCGTATCGGCCCACGGTGACAGGTGATGCCGTCCCTGGACAATCGCACCTGCGAGTCTCGGTGAGCGGTTCTGCACCGCCAAGACGGCCGCTTCGGCGACCGCGCCGGCCGCCTCCTCGATTTCGTCGAGCTGGATCAGGCCGCGTTCCAATTCCAGGAGCGTGACCGCCCGGTCTCGCACATAGTTCGATGGCATGGTCGCCAGCGCGTGTCGAGATGCCTCCACCGCGCGGACGGCATCGCCCAGGACGGCCAGGCAATTGCCCCGATAGCTCTCCTGGATCCCCGCGCCCATGAAGTAGGCGCGGCTTTGGGACGGATGGCACGGCTCGATGCCGACGAGCATCGAGTCGGCCTCGTCGAGCGCCTCCAAACATGCCGATCGTTGTCCTGCGATCGCCGCGGCTTCAGCATTGCGTATTGCGACGTACGCTCGCAGGTGCCGGTCTTGTGATTGCGCCACCCAGCTACGCGCCGCGACCGCGTAGTCGACTGCTATGCGTGGCCGGCGTTGCCAGGTCTCCAGCTGCGACAGGTGGCACAGCATGTACGCGCCGAGATCCGAGTCCTCGGCCTCGTGGGCGTTCTCTCGCGCTTGGGTATACAGGCGTGCCGCAGTTGGATAATCTTGCCCATCCCAGGCCAAAGATCCTGCTAGACCGGTCCATTCGGCGTACAGCGACATCACCTCTGACCGCAGCGAGGCCGGACAGTCCCGCAGCATCGCCTCCGTGACCTGCTGTTGGGCGATGACCATGCCCTGCGCTGCGGGAGAGCCCAGCATGTCATCCAGTTGCATTGCCTGGTGCAGTGTCGAACGCAGCAACGACACCGCCTCGATGTCCGGTCGGCCTGCACCGGACATCAACCATGCCGCCCGTTCGGCCGCATCGCCGAGTCCCAACGCGGCCAACGCGCCAACTCCGAAGGCACTGATCTTCAACGCTTTTCGACGATTCACGTCGTCCTCATTCCGACGTAGACACTCGAACCGCTCCACGACCTCCTGCGGAGCCTTTGCGAGCATCGTTGCGTAAGCGGCTTGTCCGAGCCCGCCGACCGGCGTCGCGTCCTTCTCCCAACGTCTGACCGATCGCTCGGCCACGCCGAGTGTGCGTGCGAACGTGCCCTGTTTCATGCCGTAAGCGCGACGTAGCGCAACGCAGTCTTCCCAAGTCCATATCGCGACGAAAGCCATAACAGCCCCCTGCGGAAAAGTAGTGATCGCCACTCTAGACGGTCTTTGTCCGGCTGCGCCTGCAGTAAGAGCAGTAGTCGCCGATTCAGCCGGTTCCTGTCCGGCCATGTCCGGAAATGTCCGGCGCCACAGCGAAAACATTGCACCTGGCTCCGGCATCGAGTCGACACCGCGCCCTCGAAGTCCTCGATGCCGGGCCGCCTTCCATAGTCCAGCGACACATGACATACCAGGGGTGAGATGCGATGACGTTCAACTGGCGGCGAGGACACGAACCGGACCACAACTCGGTGCAGGCCATCATCGACCGCGTCCAAGCCGAATGGCACGCAGAGCGGAGACGCGCCCAATTCCGCGCCCAGATCGTCGACGCTGGGCTTTGGCCTGCCGGATGGCCCCACGAAGCACCCGAGGTCCCCCTGAGCGTGGAAGAATCTCACCGAACTATCGAGCGCCACAGGGGGTGTCGTGTCGACGAATGCCCGCAAAAAGCAGCGGCCATACAAACGCTGACCGCACCGCCGCGTGAGAAAATCGCCCGAGCCAGACTTTCCGACGGACCGCCGACACGCCCGGTGTAGCCTGCCGACATGTCACGCAAGGACCTGCCACATGGGATCGGGGAAGCTCTCGATGCCATGTCCCCCGACGACCTGCGTTACGTACTGGGACAGCTCCTGGCGGCCGGGGCGACGCTCGGCGAGCAACCCGCCGAGCCAGCACCCTCGCGACGGCGTCCGCGACGTACCGAGCTCAGGAAATATCGTGTCCGCGTAGACCTTCGCGGCACCAAGCCTCCGGTGTGGCGCCGACTCGAGCTGTCCTCGGATCTATTCCTGAACGAGCTGCATGAGGTGATCCAGACAGCGTTCGGGTGGACAGACAGCCATCTGCATCAATTCGGCAGCGGACCAACGTATTACGATCGCCGAACGGAGTACTACCTGTGCCCGTTTCAGGTTGAGGAGGGTGAACCCGGCATCCCCGAGGAACAGGTCCGCCTCGACGAGGTACTCGCCGAGATCGGCGACGTCTTGTACTACTGCTACGACTTCGGTGACGACTGGCAGCATACGATCAAACTCGAAGCCGTTCTGCCACATACGCCCGCCGCACCTCGCGTTGTCTGCACCGGCGGCCGCCGGCCCGGTCCGCTGGAGGACTGCGGCGGCACGGAGGGCTACGAACTTGTCGCCGCCGCAACCGATCCCAGTCACCCCGATCACGCTGCGGCCCAGGCTGAATTCCTCGATCTCTATGGCGAAGAAGTGCCTCCCCACTATCGGTTGACTCCCTTGGACTTTGAGGCGATCAACGATATTCTGACTACAATCGATACTGGTTCGAGCGAACCTGAAAACGGACGCGAACTGCCCCCCGCATTGGCGGAACTGGTGGGTAGTCTGCCGACTCCCATGCGAAAGCGGTTGCTCGCCTTGATCGATCGGGCCGCGCTAGCCGAACCGGTGTTGGTCGACACCACCGCCGTATCACAGGCCGTGCGTCCCTACCTGTGCGTAATCGAACATGTCGGTGCCGATGGTGTGAAACTGTCCGCCGCCGGATACCTTCCGCCCCGGATCGTCGAGTCGATCTTCACCGAACTCGGCATGGACGAGCACTGGATCGGCAAGGGCAACCGCGAAGATTTGACACCGCAGGTGCTGCGGCTGCGCGAATCGGCACAACGAATGGGGTTGCTACGGAAGCATCGTGGCCGACTCGACGTCACCAGTAAGGCGCGTGAGCGGAGCCAAGACCCGGTCGCACTGTGGTGGCATCTGGCCGAACGCGTTGCGCCGCTGACCAAGAAGCGTCACGAGCAGCAGGCCGGGCTGCTGTATCTCGTGGCCGTGGCCGCGGGTGCCGAGACCGACGGCATCGACCACACAGTCGCGCAGCATCTTGCCGCACTCGGCTGGGTCATGTCCGACGGCGGGCCATGCACCGCAGCCGATGCCTCACGCGCAGCGCATTCGGTCAAGGACACACTGGATAGCCTAGGGCTATTGCGCCGGCAAGGCGGCTCGCAGCATCTGACACCTCAAGCCATCGTCTTCGCCCGAGCCGCACTGCAGGACCGGTCACAAGCCTGAGCGCCGGGTGCAGGCAGGTTCATTCCCGCAATCGACGCCCGGCAAGGCGGCCACCACACAAGTCCGGAAAATGGCCCCGATCAAACCGGCTCGGCAGATCGTCAGTAGTGCACCCGGCAGATCCTCAATAAGTCTTCGGCAGATCGTCAGCAGCCTCCGTCAAAAAGGCGCTCTTCCTGCTGGTTTGCCTGTAATCAAGGCCGACGTCGGGCGGTGCAGGCTACTCGGCCCTCGCTTGGCCGACACAATCAATCCCCTCTCGGCGGGACAGGACCGAAGTCGCCTTCGAGGGGCTCCTGTAGCTTCTCGGCAAGTACCGGGTCGGTAAACACGAACGCCGTGTTGCGCCATTCGTAAACCACCCGGGCCACCGAGGACCATTCACCCAGCTCCGCGGATGCTTGAAAAGCACGGGCGAAATCTACGACGAATTGGCCACGCTCAGGTTCCGGAAGGAAGTCGACCCACGGAAACTCGTCCATCAGTGCTCGGGCTGCGAGGTCGTGTGGGAGGTGCGCCAACACGTTACGCAGCGCACGGGCGGCGTTGATCGCACCATCCGACGCGGACCGCGCGCGATCTTCCCTTATCAGCAGCAGCGGCACGCCATCGCGACGCCGTACCCGGACAACGCCGTCCTCGGCCAGTCTCGCTACCTGCTTGGGGTCGCGCCGTAGCTCACTCCACTGCACCTCGGTAACCATGCGCGAATTCTGAACTTTTTCAGAAGTATTGGCAAGCACATCGCCTACCAGCCCCTTCGCACGATTCACGGCGGCACCTGGCACCACACCGAAGATTGTGGCGGCAGGCCACGACCAGACGCCGGATAATCGGCTGCTGCGGAGGTTCAAACCCGGAAATCATCTACGCGGCATGCGGTTTCGGTCGGTATTGTACTGTCGTCCCTAGTCGATGGGGGCAACGAGGGGGTGTTGATGGTGATCAGGATTGATCCTCAGATCTACTACGATTCCGCCAAACAACTGCGCACGCTTGCCTCCGAAGTCCATCGCGTGGCTACAGCACTCGCCACTGGGTTGGGGGCCACGGCGGGGATGGGCGGTTCGGACCCGGCGACGGCGTGGAACAACGCGTACCGCCAACACGCGAACGATATAGTCGACACAGTGATCGCGTACTCGACCGCGATCGCCCGCTTCGCCGATGTCCTCGACGTCTGTGGCTGGAACTGGGATACCGCCGAGTACAACGCGAATATCAGCAAGAACAAGGGCCCAGCTCCCGGCAAGCCGCAACTGGGCAAGGCTCCAACGGTGGGCGTGGCAGATCTTCCCCATGTACCGGACCCCAACGCCGGCAGCGCGATCGGATTGACCATCGACCCGCTGATGGCGAATCCGTTACTTACGATGTCCTCGCCGCTGGGTAGCCTGCATATGCCCAGCGGCAATACCGATCTACTCGACGGAGCCACGACGGCGTGGACCGTCTTTGCGAACAGTGGTCCGATGAATACCGACAGCACTCCGCAGAGAATCAATGATGCCTTCGGTGTCATCAGCGCGCCCGAGGTATCCGATATAAACCAGTTTCTGGCGTATTTGGAGCAGGGTCAGACTGCAATCTGGAATGCGGCCTCCGGCCTAGCCAAAGCCGTGCGCGTCTACCACGATGAACTGATCGCTTTCCGATCCGGACTGGCGGCTGCGGCGCCGGATGTATTTCCACACCATCATGTTTCGACCGCAACCATCTCCAGTCAGGTGCAGATGACCGTCGTCGGTGACGTGTCGACCGACGAGATCGGTACCGCCGTAACCAAGCTCGACGATGTTTATTCCGGGCATTCCCTGGCGGGACTGTTACGAACTCCGACATTCGACGGCACCGACGAACTCGGCATCATCAGCCAATTGAGGACGATCGGCGAGATCGCGCTCCCCGCGGAATCGGGCAACCAGGCCGACAACGCAGGCATCGACCGTTCGTTCGACAATATCTCTACCTGGAATGCGGCGCCAACTCAGCTGTCCGCCGTCGACCCGAGTAAGCTTGATCCTTCGATGCGCACTTGGGTCGAGTCAGCCGTGAAGTACGGTAATCAAGCGGGTGTAGATCCCCGCCTTGTCATGGCTGTAGTCCTCAATGAGGGTGCGACTCGCAACCAGGTTCTCGGTGGTGTCGACAACACTGGATACGATGCAGTCCGCTACCTCGGCAGCCCCTTCCGCAACAATTCCCTCGGCCTGACCAACATGAAGGAAGACACATTCAACTCCGTGAAGCAAGCATTTCCCGACCAGTTCAAGAACGACGACTGGCACGATCTGACCGGAAATAATGACCTTGCTGTCAAGGCTAGCACCTACCGCCTCAAACAGATTCAGGATAACTATGCCGGACGCGTACCAGATGACATGAGGGCGAAATACAGCTTCAATCAATTCATGACCGCAGGCTACAACGCCGGCGATGGGGCCATGAGTGGAATATACATACCTAAAGGTAGCATCGGGCCCGATGGGCTCGCCTACAGCAATCGCATACTCAGTCGGTTCGATCAAGCCCAGTCAATAATGTGCGGGAGCGGTGCCTACATATGTCGATAATGCTGCGTCGAAGCGCTTGGAAATGGATTGCATCTACAACCGTAGTAATTCTACTCGCAGCGTTCGGGGTCGTGCTCTGGACATGGCTACACCGACCAGCCGAGTCAACTCGGATGATGGATCGAGTCACTATTTCAGGGTTCGAAAAGATTGCACAGAAGGTAACTACGAACAATGGAAGCGAAGACTTTCCGCCGAGCACAACAGCATACTTTTTCGGTCCAGGCGGTCGAGTGGATGTCTCGACGCCGGACTTCACACACGATGCGGGTGCCACCGACCTGCCCAGAGATGAACCTAGGTCGCGGCAGACGGTGCTCTACCTAGGTTCGAGGCCAGGAGATTGGGTAATCAGCGTTACTCGGCCATACCCGAACGTCAAACTTCAGGATGATTGGGTCGCGTTGACCGACAAACAGCAAGCCGCCATCGTGAACGGATCGGCGCAACTGCTCGAAGTGTATGTCGGTTCCGGTGGCTGACGGGCTGCGGTTGTATCGTTCACCAGCCGTTCCGGGTGTGGTGCGTGGCAGGACCACGCACCACACGCAGAATCAATCATCTGGACGCGGGCGGTCACCAGGGTTGGCAGCTACGCGGCGTGCCAAGTCACCAGGTCGAACTCGTTGCCCTCGGGGTCGGCGAGGGTGGTCCAGCGGACGTCCGGGAGGGTGGTCTCGCTGAGGGGATTGGCGCCCAGGGCGGTTACTCGGGCGATTTCCTCGGTGTAGTGGTCGGTGATCAGGACGAGGTGGAACCTGTTGCCTGGCTTGGGGTTGGGGACGTTGTGGAACAGCATTCGGGGGCCGGTTTCGGGGGTGGTGGTGTCGACTGCCGTGTCGCCGGCGACCTTGCCGGGGCTGACCGGTCGGCCGAGGGTCTTTGCCCAGAAGTCTGCCAGGGCTGTGGAATCGACGCAGTCGATGTTCAGGGCTGCGACATTCAGGGTGATGGGGGTGGACATGGCGGTTCCTTTCGGTGGGTTGTTCGAGGTCAGCGGTTCGTGTGCTGTTCCAATCTCGATGTCACTACTCTCCGGCCTCCTGTCACGGGAGAGTCAAGAGGTGATCTACTGCGCGCCCAGAACACGACGGTGACGTCGGCCGACGAGGTGCCTACTCGATGAGCGGAGCAGTCACACGGGAACGCTCGCGCACAACTACGACGAGCCTTGAGATGTGTAACCAGCTCTGGCAGTGCATATTTCAGACACCGTCGATTGCAGGGTGATGTAACCACCGCGGCTATCTGTTAAGTGAACCCGTTCTTTCGGGCCATTCAACAAACAGGTAATTGCCATGAATATCTTTGCGAGAATTGCCATTTCGTCGATTGGCGTCGCGGCCACCGTCGCGAGCGCCGGTATCGCCGCCGCCCGACCACCCGGACAGTGCGCCAGCGACTGGCGCGGTGACACGGTCTGCATCAACGTTGCGGATGGCCAGGTGCGGGCGACCGGTCATGACGACTCCCCTGGCGCCACCGTCTTTCTCACGCTCTACAACGCCACCACCGGCACTGTGGTTGCTGGGCCGGTGGTCGACCGGTCGCTGCACGTAGACCTCCCGCCTGGCGCGTACTACGCGAACTACTACGTAGCGACCACGGATCTGGGCGACGCTCAGATCAACAGTCCGATAGTCGCCATCTAACGATCCTCGTCCGAGCCCGACGACGAGACCTCCTCCCGGCCCGACCGCGCACCCACTCATGGAGATCCATCCAGCAACACCTCCGTCACGAAGGTGTGCGAGGGTAGCAAGGTCGGTCCGTTCACGAGAGGTCACCGTTGCCCGAAGATTGCTCGAATCATATTGTCAGCCGTGATCTTTCGATTACTGTAGTGAACCGGACTTGACGGGGTAGCCAGCACCGGCTGGTCCGACGGCTCACCGAAGCGCCACTCGAAAGACATGCATGAGAACCGCGATGTATTCTCCAGCCCTCGCCGGCTGGTCTGCTCAGCTCTTCCCTGCGACACTCGGCGAGGCCACCGCGCGCCTACGGACACGCCTGACAAGCTGGATCGGGCCCGATGGGGCGATAAGGGACGGGTGCCGCAGCCGGGTGTTCGAGTCGGTGCTGGCGCTGAACCTGTTGGAGCGTATCGGGTTGGAAGGGGAACGGCGGGACCGGTTGGTCGGCTATCTGAGTGCGCAGGTTGCGGTGGATCCGCTGGATCGGATTCTGGTCGATCTGGCGCTGACTCGCACCGACACCGCGACTCCCCCGGTGGGGCTGGTCGAGGCGTTCATCGCGCAGGCGCCGGACTTCACCAGTGCGCGTAAGAACGCCATGTTCGAGGCCACGTTCGCGTTGTACGGACGCACGCCCGACAAGCTGGATCCCGAGGCCTTCGCCATGGCGGGCCTGCATTCCTGGGCCAAGGTTCAGGTCACCGCGGTGAAGGTGGTTCTGGCGGATGCCACGGGGCAGCACGAGCTCATCGATGATGAGGACGTGCGGATCTTGTTGGAAACCCAACGCCGGGAACATGTTTGGGAAAGCAACGTGCTGATCCACCTGTGGACGCTGCATGCGCTGCACAGACTGCCCAATACCGAGCAGGTGGTGGCACAGGGGATCACGAAGGCGTTGGCGCACCAGCGGGAGGACGGGGGGATGCCCTTCTCCAGCGACACCGACACCTGGTGCACCGCGACCGCGGGTGTCGCGCTCGCCGCCGCCGGTGCGGACCCGGATGTTCTGCACACCATGGCCGCTCATCTGGTGTCCCAGCAACGGCCCGGAGGAGGCTGGTCCTATACCGACCTGTCGGATCAGACCGACGTCGACGACACCTCGGTCGCCGTGCAGTTCCTCACCGTCCTGGATAAAGATCGGTACCACGAGCAGATCTGCCGCGGCGAACACTCGCTGCTGGCCGTGCACAACCCCGACGGCGGGTTCCCCACCTACATCGTGGGGGCGGCCTCCGAGGCCTGTATGACCGCCGCTGCGGTGGACGCGCTCACCCTGCGGTGGAAGCACCACCACGGTGCCATCGTCGCCGGGCTCGAGTTCCTGGCCGGTCAGCAGGGCGATGACGGGGCGTTCCCCCCGGACTGGTCCAGCAGCCGCTGGCACACCATCTTCCGGGCCCTGCTCGCCGCCTCCCGCAATCCGGGGCACTGGCCCGTCGGCCTGCGGAACATGACCGACCGGATCATCGGCTTGGTCCTGGCCGCGCAGAACGACGACGGCGGCTGGGGACAGCAGGACGGCGAGCCCAGCGACGCGATCAGCACCGCCTACGCCCTCATCGCGGTCTGCCATCAGGACGATCCACGGCCGGCGGCGCGGGCGGCCGGATACCTTCTGACGTGCCAGCGCGAGGACGGCGGGATCGACTCCATCCCGGACTCGATCGGGCCGCGGCCGCTGCGATTCACCATCGCGGCGCTGGCCGATATCTTCGTGTTGCTGGCCCTGGGACACCTGTCCCATCGTCTTGCGGCGGAGGAACTTTCATGATCGAACGAGACCATCGGCCCTGGACTCCCGCCCCGTTGTGGCTATCGTCCCGGTTTCGCGGTATTCCGACTCTCCATCGGAATATCCTGTCGTCGTAGGCTTTGGCGAGTCGCCACGCGTCGGCAGTAGCTTGGTGTGGTCTGATCGGGCAGATCCTGCGCAACCCCTTATCGGAAAGGACCACCATGTCGGACAGCCAGGGCCAGACCGGTTCACGCCTGCCGACCACCATCGACACAACCAAGCCGCACGAAGCGCGCTTCTACGATTACTGGCTCGGTGGCGTAGACCACTATCCAGCCGATCGCGCGCTCGCCGACGAGATCGCCGCTCATGTGCCCACCATTCGCAATATGGTGCGCAACAATCGCGCGTTTCTCGGTCGGGCCGTGCGTTATGCGATCGCCGAGCTCGGCATCACCCAGTTCCTCGACATCGGCACCGGTCTGCCGACGGCCCGCAACACGCACGAAGTGGCCCAGGAAGTGGATCCATCAGCCCGGATCGTCTACGTCGACAAGGATCCGCTGGTCCTCGCGCACGCACGCGCCCTGATGGCCAGCACCCGGGAGGGCAAGACCAGGTTCATCCACGCTGATCTGCATGATCCCGCCTCGATCCTGAACGACCCGATGCTCACCGCCACGCTCGATTTCGATCGCCCGATCGCCATCACGCTAACGATGATCATGATGTACTTCCGTGACGCCGATGACCCGCACGGCATCATCAAGCAATTGCTGGAGGCCGTCCCGCCGGGCAGCAGCCTGACGATCTCGCACCCGACCGCCGACTTCAATCCGGCGGCCACCGAACAGGCCGTGCGCGCATGCGAGCAGGCCGGTATCCCGATGGTCCCGCGAACCCGCGCGGAGGTCGAAAAGCTGTTCGCCGGAACCGAAATCATCGATCCGGGCGTGGTCACACTCGAGGAATGGCATCCGGAGCTCGCCGAGGTGCCGCTGTTCGAAGTCGATCCCGACGCAGGTAACTCCTGGATCTACGCGGCTATCGGGCGCAAGCTCTGAATCCCGCATAGCGACAGCATAATCAGCGAAGGCTCCCATGGGATTCCATGGGAGCCTTCGCTATTGATCGGTCAGCCCGAAAACTACCGGCGGCGCTTGGACTTCGGCGCGCGGTCACCACGGGACTCGGCGCGGGCGGCCTCGCGGCGCTCGCGGCGGGTCTGGGTGTGGTCCTGCTCGTCGCCGTACTCCTCGCGATCGCTGCGGCGAGCGGCACGGCCGCCCTCGTCCGGGCCCGAGTAGCTCAGACCGCGGGGGCCGGAGTCGTCGATGCCCTTGGCGCGCAACGGCGCCGGGGCCCCGTTGCCGTTGGGCTGGTTGGGCATCGGCGCGTCGACCATCCGGCCGACGGGCGAGCGCAGGCCCTGATCGATCGCCACGCCCTCCGGCTGCGGCGCCTGGACCTCGACCTGGAGGTTGAACAGGAAGCCGACCGACTCCTCCTTCAGCCCCTCGAGCATCGCGGCGAACATGTCGAAGCCCTCGCGCTGGTACTCCACCAGCGGATCGCGCTGGGCCATCGCGCGCAGGCCGATGCCCTCCTTGAGGTAGTCCATCTCGTAGAGATGCTCGCGCCACTTGCGGTCCAGCACGCTCAGCAGCACCTGACGTTCCAGGTTGCGCATGCTGCCCTCGCCCGCCAGATCGTCGATCTCCTTCTCGCGCCGCGCGTAGGCGTCGTGCGCGTCGTCGAGGACCGCGTCCAGCAGTTCCTCGCGGCTCAGGTCGCCGACCTCATCGTGCTCGTTCTCGCCGGTCAGATCCCGGTAGTCGATGCTGACCGGGTAGAGCGTCTTGAGCGCGGTCCACAGCTTGTCCAGATCCCAGTCCTCGACGTAGCCGTCGGCGGTGGCGCCGTTGGTGTACGCGGTGATCACGTCGGTGATCATCTCCTGGACCTGGCCCTCCATATCCTCACCGGACAGGATGCGCTGCCGCTCGGCGTAGATGATGGTGCGCTGCTGGTTCATCACCTCGTCGTACTTCAGCACGTTCTTGCGGATCTCGAAGTTCTGCTGCTCGACCTGGGTCTGCGCGGACTTGATCGCGCGCGAGACCATCTTGGCCTCGATCGGCACGTCGTCCGGCAGGTTCAGCCGGGTCATGATCGACTCCAGGGCCGCGCCGTTGAAGCGGCGCATCAGCTCGTCGCCGAGGGACAGGTAGAAGCGGGACTCGCCCGGATCACCCTGACGACCGGAGCGGCCGCGCAGCTGGTTGTCGATGCGCCGCGATTCGTGGCGCTCGGTGCCGAGCACATACAGCCCGCCCGCGTCGCGCACGGCCTCGGCGTCCTCGTCGACCTCCTGCTTGACCTGCTCGAGCGTGCCGTGCCACGCCGCCTCGTACTGCTCCGGGGTCTCCACCGGATCCAGGCCCTGGCGGCGCAGCACCAGGTCGGCCAGGATGTCGGGGTTGCCGCCCAGCACGATGTCGGTACCACGACCGGCCATATTCGTCGCGACGGTGACCGCGCCCGGGCGGCCCGCCTCCGCGATGATCTGGGCCTCCTGCTCGTGGAACTTGGCGTTGAGCACGTTGTGCGGGATACCGCGCTTGGTGAGCAGCTTGGACAGATACTCCGAGCGCTCGACCGAGGTGGTACCGATCAGCACCGGCTGGCCGGCCTCGTGCCGCTCGGTGATGTCGTCGGCGACCGCGGCGAACTTGGATTCCTCGGTCTTGTAGATCAGATCCGCCTGATCCATGCGGATCATCGGCTTGTTGGTCGGGATCGGCACCACGCCCAGGGTGTAGGTCTGGTGCAGCTCGGCGGCCTCGGTCTCGGCGGTACCGGTCATGCCGGCCAGCTTGTCGTAGAGGCGGAAGTAGTTCTGCAGCGTGATGGTGGCCAGCGTCTGGTTCTCCGGCTGGATCTCCACCCGCTCCTTGGCCTCGATGGCCTGGTGCATGCCCTCGTTGTAACGGCGGCCCACCAGGATTCGGCCGGTGAACTCGTCGACGATGATGACCTCGCCGTCGCGGACGATGTAGTCCTTGTCCTTGGTGTACAACTCCTTGGCCTTGATGGAGTTGTTCAGGTAGCTGACCAGCGACGAGTTCGCGGACTCGTACAGGTTGTCGATGCCGAGCTGATCCTCGATGAATTCGACGCCTGCCTCGTGCACGCCGACGGTGCGCTTCTTGATGTCGACCTCGTAGTGCAGGTCCTTCTTCAGCAACGGCGCCATGCGCGCGAATTCCGCGTACCACTTGGAGGAGGCGTCGGCCGGGCCGGAGATGATCAGCGGGGTGCGGGCCTCGTCGATGAGGATCGAGTCGACCTCGTCGACGATGGCGTAGTTGTGCCCGCGCTGGACCAGATCGTCCAGCGAATGGGTCATGTTGTCGCGCAGGTAGTCGAAGCCGAACTCGTTGTTCGTGCCGTAGGTGATGTCGGCCGCATAGGCCGCGAGGCGCTCGGCGGGCGTCATCCCGCCCAGGATCACCCCGACCTCGAGGCCCAGGAAGCGGTGCACGCGGCCCATCCACTCCGAGTCGCGCTTGGCCAGATAGTCGTTGACGGTGACCACGTGCACGCCGTCGCCGCTGATCGCGTTCAGGTACGCGGGCAGCACACAGGTGAGGGTCTTGCCCTCACCTGTCTTCATCTCCGAGACGTTGCCGATGTGCAGTGCCGCGCCACCCATGATCTGCACCTTGTAGTGCTTCTGGTTCAGCACCCGCCAGGATGCCTCGCGCGCGGTCGCGAACGCCTCGAGCAGCAGCTCGTCCAGCGTTTCACCGTCGGCGTAGCGCTCCCTGAGCTCGTCGGTCTTGGCTTGCAGCTGCGCGTCGGAAAGGTCCTCGAACTCCTCCTCCAGAGCGATGACCTCGTCCGCGAGCCTCGCGAGCCGCTTGACGGTGCGACCCTCACCAAAACGTAGCAACCTCGTCAGTGTCAGCGCAGGCACGGGTTCGTCAATCCTCTGGTCGGTGGTGGCGTCTTTCGGTGCTTATGTCAGCAAGGTTCATGGTAATGCGGTCACCATGGTAGAGGGCGGGCGCATTTTCATCGCAGGCGTAGTGCTGTCACCCGCCATTCACCGCGACGGGCGACGATACGCGCGGCGAGAGCGAACCGTCGCGTCCCCCGTTCGTAGCCGCCGAAGACCTCGACGACCCCGGGCCGCACCGGCACGATATGCACCCCTACCAATACCGCGACGCCCAGTCTGCGGTCGGCGGCACAGGCGCGGACCAGCGTCTCCACCGCCGAAATCACGGCGGGGGCGGCCAGCGGACGCAGCTGCGGCGCCCCGCGGCGGCCGTCCAGCACCTCCAGCACCAGCCGCAGCGAACGCTCAGCGAATCGTTTTGCCGCCAAACCATTCTCATCGGTCGCGGCGTACGATGTACAACGTCCGGTATGTGGCGACCGGCGGCGCGCCGCAGGCGTGACCATGCCGTGGGCGGACATACTGGACACGACACCATGGCGGCAGGGCAGCGTGGCCCCGCGTACAGCGTCCGGCGTCAGCGGATCGTCCCGCAAGGGCGGTTCGCACTTCGGCGCATGCGACAGCGAACGACGAGACTCGACCATTCCCTTCCCCCTCGGCTAGTCGGACCGTTCACCCCTGGACGGACCGCAATAGCATGCCACGCCGTTCGCGAGAAGGTCGCTGCTTTCACATCCAACACCACCGGCTGACGCTGTCGTCCGCCACCCACGACGATTCGACAAGGGGTACCGCACGAGGTGATCACGAGACTGACGCCGCAGGACACGTCGTTCTTCCGGCTGGAGTCGAGCAGCAATCCGATGCATATCGGCTCCCTCGCGATCGTGCGCGACCCCTATCCCGGTGAGCACTCCGCCGAAGGCGTCCCCCAGAGCACGGACTCGCCCGGCCCGCTGACCCACGACCGGCTGCTGGACCTGGTGGGCAGGCGACTACCGCTGGTGCCGCGCTACCGGCACCGGGTGCGCGAGGTCCCGTACCAGATCGGACGGCCGGTATGGGTCCCGGACAGCGGGTTCGACCTCACCCGGCACGTGCGGTGCTCAGCCCTGCCCGCGCCCGGGACCGACGCGCAGTTGCTCGACCTGGTCGCCCAGCTGGCCTCACGCCCGCTGGAGCAGACCCGCCCGCTGTGGGAGATGCATCTGATCGAGGGCCTGTCCGGCGGCCGCCGCGCGATCTTCACCAAATCCCACGCCGCGCTGGTCGACGGCACGACGGCGCTGGAGATCGGGCATGTGATCCTGGATACGACTCCCGTCCCGCGGGCGCTGAACCCGGTCGCCTGGTTCCCCGAGCGCGAACCCGCCGACCTGGAATTGCTGGCCATGACGGCGATCGAGCTGGCGGGCCAGCCCAGCGAGGCGCTAGAGGCGATACGCCGTCCCCTGGCCGGCACCGCCGGACGGGTCCTCGGCGCGGTACGCACCGCCGCCGGCGGCACACCCGACGGCCCGTTCAACGCGCCCACCTCCCGCAACCGACGCCTCGAGGTCGTGTCCACCAACCTGGACGACTACCGCACGATCCGCAAACGGTTCGACTGTTCGGTCAACGACGCGGTTCTCGCGGTCGTCACCGGCGCGCTGCGTGTATTCCTGCAGTCCCGCGGCGAGGTGCTCACCGAGTCCGAGGTGCTGCGCGCGGTGGTGCCGATGGCGGTATATCCGGATCAGGCCGAGCCCAGTCGGCCCGACGCGGGCGGGGAGGTGTCCTCGTTCCTCATCGATCTGCCGGTGGGTGAGCAGAATCCGGTCATGCGCATATCGCATATCGCGCACGCGACCGAGACCAATTACGCCAATCGGCGCGGCGTGCGGGCGCGCGTACTGGTCCATATGGCCGGATTCGCTCCGGCGAGCCTGCATGCGATGAGTGTGCGCGCGGCGAGTACGTTCGCAGAACACACGTTCAACTTGGTGATCACCAACGCGCCGGGTCCGCAGCGGCCGATGTACGTCGGCGGCGCGCGGATGCTGGAGATGTATCCGGTATCGCCGCTGCTGCGCAACCAGACCACGACCATCGGAATCACGTCGTACGACGGGCGGGTGTTCTACGGTCTGAATGCCGATCGCGATGCGATGGCCGATATCGGTGTATTGGCCGCGGCGGTCGACGAGTCCATGGAGGAGATGCTCGGTGCCTGCGTCCAGTAAAGCTGCCGGTAACGGCAAGCTGCGGGTCTACGTCCCGGCGACCATCGCGATGCTGCGCGCCCTGGTGGCCGATCGCGAGATCCGCGCGGTCAACGACACCGCCTTCGCGGTCACCCCGGCACTGCGCGAGTCCTACGCCTCCGGTGACGACGAGGAACTGGCCGAGGTCGCCATGATCGAGGCGGGTCGCGCGGCGCTGCGGTTGCTCGCCCAGGAGCGCGAGGCCGCGCTGCTGTCCGGAGAGAGCTCCGATACCCCCGATGACGACACCCCCTACTCCAGCCCCGTCTACCGGCGTGCGGTGATCGCCGCCGACGTCACGGGCGCGACCCTGCGCTCGGACCTGGACGACGCGGTGGTCCGCCTCGACGCCCCGATCACCTACTCGCAGATCGCCTCGGTGCATGTCGACCTGGCCGAGGCCGAGCCCGCGGTGGCCAAGGCGGTGGACGTCATCGACGCCGCCGACCTGGGCAACGAGGACGCCGAATTCGTGCTCGGCGACGCCGAGGATCATCAACTTGCCTGGTACGGGGCGCAAGAGCTGCCGTTCCTGCTAGAGCTGTTGTAAGTCCTCACACACCGGCGCCGCGCTAACCTACGATGCCGTAACCTAGCTCCAAGGGCCGCGCCACCCGGGCGCACGAGCATAGGGAAATGAGCATTCGCACGATGGTCTCGAAATCGGTACAGGGCATTCGCGCATGGCTGGAGGCTCCGGTCGCCGAGGCGAAGGTGGCCGGACGGACCCGCCTCGACGCGCTGCGCGGCGCGGCCGCGCGTGTCACCACTCCCCTGCTACCCGACGACTACCTGCACCTGGTCAACCCCCTGTGGTCCGCGCGTGAGCTGCGCGGGCGCATCGTCGATGTGCGCAAGGAGACCGCCGACGCGGTCACCCTGGTGATCAAGCCCGGCTGGGGCTTCGATTTCAAGTTCACCCCCGGCCAGTACATCGGCATCGGCGTCCTGATCGACGGCCGCTGGCACTGGCGCTCCTACTCGCTGACCAGCCCCCCGGACTGGACCGATCCCGACAACCGGGCCAAGCGGGTGATCTCCATCGCGGTGAAGGCGATGCCCGAGGGATTCCTGTCCAGCCATCTTGTCAACGGCGTGCCCGAGGGCACCGTAGTGCGCCTGGCCGCACCGCAGGGTGGTTTCGTGCTGCCCGAGCCGACCCCGGCCAAGGTGTTGTTCCTCACCGCGGGCAGCGGCGTCACGCCCGTGATGGGGATGCTGCGCACGATGGACCGCCGCGCGAACATGAGCGATGTCGTCCACATCCACTCCGCGCGCACCGCCGAGGACGTGATGTTCCGTGACGAGCTGGCCGAACTGAACGAGAAGTACGCGGGCTTCACCTCCCATGTGAATCTGACCGGTGATCGGGGCAAATTCGCACTGTCCACCCTGGACGAGCTGTATCCGGACTGGCGTGAACGCCAGACCTGGGCGTGCGGCCCGCTGGAGATGCTCAACGACATCGAGAACCATTGGACCGCGGCAGGGCTGGCCGAGAACCTGCATATCGAGCGGTTCGAGGTCGAGCGTTCGGCGGTCGGCGAGGGCGGCACGGTCACCTTCGCGCGCACCGGCCGTAGCGCGCGGGTCGACGGCGCCACCACGCTGATGCAGGCCGGGGAGGACGCGGGCGTTCGGATGCCGTTCGGATGCCGGATGGGCATCTGCCAGACCTGTGTGGTCGCTATCACCGACGGGCATGCCCGCGACTTGCGCAACGGCATGGAACACCAGGCCGGGGAGAAGATCCAGACCTGCATTTCCGCTGCGGCCGGTGATTGCACCCTCGATGTGTGAAACCCGTTAACCGAAGCCCGCTACCCTCGGTATCGGCATTATGATGCCGCGTATAGGCAATCACTCCGAAATCCTCATGCGTCGACCGAAGCGAGGCATCCGACCACCGTGGCAATCACCGACATCAAGGCGTTCGCACATCTGACGACGTCCGATATCGAGGCACTAGGCCAGGAGCTCGACAGCGTCCGACGCACGGTCGAACTTTCCCTGGGCGATCGTGATGCGAAATACATCCGCGGCACCATCCGCACTCAGCGCATGCTCGAGGCCGCGGGCCGGATCACGCTGTTCGCCGGTAAGCGCCGTACGGCCTGGCTCACCGGCACAGCTCTGCTCGCCCTGGCCAAGATCATCGAGAACATGGAGCTCGGGCACAACATCAGCCACGGGCAATGGGACTGGATGAACGACCCGGAAATCCACTCCACCACCTGGGAATGGGATATGACCGGCACGTCCGGCCAGTGGAAACGGGCGCACAACTACTCCCACCACACCTATACCAACGTGCTGGGCAAGGACGAGGATCTGGGTTTCGGCATCCTGCGGATGACCCGCGACGAGCAGTGGCGTCCGCTGCACCTGCTCCAGCCGCTGGCCAATCTCGTGCTGGCCGCCACCTTCGAATGGGGCATCGCCTTTCATGATCTGTCCGCGGAGAAGGATCAGCTGGGCGTGAACAGCTGGCAGGTGCTGTCCGAGCCGAACAAGGCGTTCGCCCGCAAGGCCGGACGGCAGTTGGCCAAGGATTTCGTGATCTTCCCCGCGCTCACCGGCCCGGCCTGGAAGCAGACGCTGAAGGCCAATGCGACGGCGAATCTGATCCGCAACCTGTGGACCTACGCGGTGATCTTCTGCGGCCACTTTCCGGACGGCGCCGAGAAATTCACCGAGGAGCATTACGCGAACGAGACCCGCGGCGAATGGTATCTGCGCCAGATGCTGGGCAGCGCCAATTTCACCGCGGGCCGGGCGATGGCGTTCATGAGCGGCAACCTCTGCTATCAGATCGAGCACCATCTGTTCCCGGACATTCCGAGCAGCCGGTACCCGGAGATCTCGGTCCGGGTGCGCGAACTGTGCGATAAATACGATCTGCCCTATACGACCGGATCGATGGGCAAGCAGTATCTGCTGGCCTTCCGCACCATCCACAAGCTGGCCCTGCCCGACCGGTATCTACGCCGCACCGCGGACGACGCGCCCGAGACCTCCTCGGAGCGCAAATTCACCGACCTGCTGCACTGGCCCGGCGTTCCCGGCACCGATGCCGTCGTCGATCCTGATACCGGCGTGCGGCGCGGGCTGCGCTCGGCCATGGCCGAGGCGAAGGTGGCCCTGCGGGAGAAGGCGCGGCAGGAGAAGCAAGCGCTGCGCGAGGCCAAGCAGTCCCTGCAGGAGAAGGCCCGTCTGGAACAGCAGTCGCTGCGGGAGACGACGCTCGCCTTCCAGGAGAAGGCGCGCGTGGAGCAGCAGGCGTTCCGGGATGCCACGCAGGCCTGGCAGGACAAGGCGCGCGAGGAACAGCAGGTGCTGCGTCGCCGTGCGCTGCGGGAACGGGCGCTGTGGCGGGTACGGCGGCGTCAGCGTGCGCGCCGGGTCGGGGACGCATAAGATCCTCACGACCCACCCCGCTGGCTCCGCAAGCTCCGTCGGCTCACATCCTCCAATGCGGCGTACGTCACAGTTGTGATTCGATACGGAGACAACCTACGGACCCGTAACTTACGGTAGTGTAACCAATATGGCGATCTCGGATGTCAAGGAATACGCCCACCTCACCCCGGAGGACGTAGAGGCGATCGGTGTCGAACTGGATGCGATCCGGCGTGAAATCGAAGCCTCCCGTGGACAGAGCGACGCCCGCTATATCCGCAATGTGATCCGGCTGCAGCGTGCGCTCGAGATCAGCGGGCGGGCGGTGCTGTTCGCGAGCTTCCTCCCGCCGGCCTGGCTGGCCGGTGTCGCGCTGCTGAGTACGGCGAAGATCATCGAGAACATGGAACTCGGGCACAACATCATGCACGGGCAGTGGGACTGGATGAACGATCCGGAAATCCACTCCTCGTCGTGGGAGTGGGATAACGTCGGCCCCTCCGAGCACTGGAAGATCACGCACAACTTCCTGCACCACAAGTACACGAACGTGCTGGGCATGGACGACGACATCGGCTACGGCCTGCTGCGCGTCACCCGCGACCAGCGCTGGTCGCCCTTCTACCTGGGCCAGCCGGTGTACAATCTGCTGCTGCAGATGTTCTTCGAATACGGCGTCGCGATCCAGCACCTGGAACTCGGCAAGCTCGCGAAGAAGAAATGGGCGCCCGGCAGCCCCGAGCGCAAGCAGTTCGAGGAAGACCGCCGCCTGGTGCTGAAGAAGGTCGGCAGGCAGGTCGGCAAGGATTATCTGCTCTTCCCGGCGCTGACCGGCCCGTTCTTCCTGTCCACGCTCACCGCCAACCTCACCGCCAACGTCATCCGCAATATCTGGACCAACGCGGTGATCTTCTGCGGCCACTTCCCCGACGGCGCCGAGAAATTCACCAAGGGCGATGTGGAGAACGAGACGCAGGGCGAGTGGTACCTGCGCCAGATGCTCGGCAGCGCGAATATCTCCGGCAGTGCCCTCACACACTTCATGAGCGGCAACCTGTCGCACCAGATCGAGCACCACCTGTTCCCGGACCTGCCCAGCAATCGGCTGGCCTCGATCGCGGTGCGGGTGCGCGAGATGTGCGACAAGTACGACCTGCCCTACACCACCGGTTCGCTGCCGGTGCAATACGGCAAGGCGTGGCGCACCATCATCAAGCTGTCGCTGCCCAACAAGTACCTGCGCCGCGGCACCGACGACGCCCCCGAGACCAAGTCGGAGCGCGCGTTCGGCGGCGCCTCGATCGTGGACCCGTCCACCGGTCGCCGCAGTGGCCTGCGCACCGCGTTGAAGGAAGGCCGCCGGCGCCTCGCCGAGGCCCGCCAAACCGTATCTGCCAGCTAACCCGCCTCCCCGCGCCTCAGGCCAGACTAGGGTGCCACGCAGGCGGCGTTGGCGGCCGGCGGTAAGTTGGCGGCTGAGTCAGCCAGTCCCCGATCAGAGTTACCCTCTTCTTCCGGAGGTCGAGGGTTGCGCTGCGTCAGCGGATCAGTTGGGTGCCATTAGGCGTTGCGTTGCCGGGCTCTGGTTGAGTGCTGTCGAGAGTCGAGTGCCGTCGGGTCCGCCCCGTCCAGAGTTTCGGGCGTGGTGGACTCGTGCGTGCAGGGTGCCCGTGCGCGTAACGGTGTGGGGATGTTGGAGAGGGTTCCTCGATGCCGGAAAGTCGCCTCTGGTTGACTGAGGAGTGTTTTTGGCGGTTGCCGGTGAGATTGGCTGAGGGCTTGTTGACTGAGAGTATCTATGACGTCATTCGGCGGCGGCGGGATGTGCGGGCCGAGTTCACGGGGGAACTGGTCGACGACGACACGTTGATGCGCATCCTCGACGCCGCGCACCGCGCACCTAGTGTGGGCAACTCCCAGCCATGGGATTTCGTGATCGTGCGTGAGCGCGCCACGCTGGAGCGGTTTGCCGCGCATGTGGCGCAGAAGCGGATCGAGTTCCACGATTCGCTACCGCCCGAGCGGGCGAGCACCTTCGAGCCGATCAAGATCGAGGGCATTACCGAGAGCGGTACCGGCATCGTCGTGACGCACGACGACAGCCGCGGCGGGCCGCAGATCCTGGGCCGCGCCACTGTGCCCGAGACCGGCCTGTACTCCACGATCCTGGCGATTCAGAACCTGTGGCTGGCCGCGACCGCCGAGGGGGTCGGGGTCGGCTGGGTCAGCTTCTACGACTCCCCCGTGCTGACCGAGCTGATGCAGCTGCCGGCCGGGATCCGTCCGGTCGCCTGGCTGTGTGTGGGACCGGTCCGCGAATTCCAGGAGGTTCCCGACCTCGAACGGTTCGGCTGGCGCGACCGCAGGCCGCTGTCCGAGGCCGTCCACTGGGAGCACTACTGTAGCCCCACCGATAGCACCCATATCTCGTAAATCGCAGCTGGACAACTGATTTCGCGAGATATGGGTAACTTACCGGGTACGGGCGAACTTACCCGCACCTCTCCGCCAGCCGCCAACGCCACCGGTGTGGCACTCGAGTCTGGCCTGAGGCGCGGAGAGGCGGGACAGCCTACGCGAGCCTGATCAGGCCGTAGTCGAAGGCGTGACGCCTGTAGACGACCGATGGTCGATCGGACTCCCGGTCGTGGAAGAGGAAGAAATCGTGGCCTACCAGTTCCATCTGGTAGAGCGCGTCATCGACTGTCATCGGCATGGCGGAGTGCACCTTGGTCCGGACGATATGCCCGGGACCGGCGTTATCGGCCGATTCCATGTCCTGCGACTCGTGGTCGTGGACTGCGGATCCGTCGGCGCTGTGGGGCGCGGGCAGCGCCTCGTCCATGAGGTCGGCCGTGGCCTCGGCCACCGAGACCGGCGTCTTCTCGCCATAGTGCACGCGACGGCGATCCTTGGAGCGGCGCAGCCGGGCTTCCAGCTTGTCGATCGCCTGCTCGAGCGCGCCGTAGAAACTGTCGGCACACGCCTCCGCACGCACGATGGGGCCCTTGCCGCGGGCGGTGATCTCTACGCGCTGGCAACTCTTACGCTGACGACGATTGCGTTCGTGGAAGAGTTCGACATCGAATAAGTAAATCGACGGATCGAAGCGCTCGAGACGAGAGAGCTTGTCCGCCACATGAATTCGGAAATGATCGGGGACCTCAACGTTCCGGCCCTTGACCACGACGTCCGCGATGGGCGTCCTGGGCAGGTCCGACGCAGTTTGCTCGGCTCCGTCGAACTCGAAGGCATCAACGACGCCGTATCGGGCCGAGGAATCTGCTTCTTTCACTGAAGGTCGTGAAGTCGTCACGTGTACCTCCCGGATCTGGCCACGCACTCGAGTCATGCGCAGCGGGTATAAAAATCCGTGCCGAGGGGGCTCGCACCAGGAAGCTCGACACGAAAGTCGCTCGAGGCGCCACCTCCAACCTCTGAGATCGGGTGTCAGATCGCTCTGATGGCCACGCTATTACGCCAGCGACCGGTCCGCCAGTGTTCACGCAAATTTCGCTGACTCAGGCGACACAAGTCACCAAAACGGCACGCACGCCCACTTCCGCCTCAGCCAGCACACGGATCGACTCGGCGGCGGTGGCTCCGGTGGTGAGCACGTCGTCGATCAGAACAACCTCGACATTCGGGGTGAATAGGACATCGGGCAATCGGGCGGACGGCATGATGCGACCGCACAGATTGGCCCGGCGCTGGCGCGGACCGAGCCCCGCCGAATCGCGGGCCCTGCGGTGCATTCGCAGTGCGGGTGCGCAGTGGCAATCGGGCAGCACACGCGCGGCGACCCGGGCCGCCCTCGTCACCGGATCGCCTCCGCGGGCCCGCGCGGCATGCCGTCGCGTCGGCGCGGGCACCAGAACGAGCGACCGCCGCGAATCCCGCACCCGCCGTGATGCCCAGCACATCCGGCCCGGCCAGCGGATTACGCAGGACCGACTGCGTGATCGCCCCGGCGATCCCGAGCGCGGACCCCGCGACGACGGCGGTCACCGCCCGCGGCAACCGGGAATCGATCACGACGAACCGTTGCGCCCGAGTCCCCCCGCCGCCCAGCACCTCGACCACCTGCCCCAGCGGAATCCGGAACTCGCCCACCGCGATATCGATCGCGAACAGCACGACCACCGTCGCGAGCAACGCAATCGTGGTGACGACCATGGCGATTCGCAGCACCGCTGAATATCGCCCCAGTCGGATCGCCGGGCGCACCCGCGTGAGCGACGAGCCTTCGAACCGGGTGCGCACATCGATGGTCACGATCGAACCTCGGACGCGCTTGCCGGGGTCGTCATCGGTGCTGGCGTGCTTTTGCCTGACCGGTCTCTCGCTGCATTCTTCGCACCAAAAACGCTGGAACCAGACGAACACGGCCGAAGAATGCACGCCCAGGCCGGATCTACGAAGCTGCCCGTGCAGGGGGACAGGGGCCTCGGAGTAACAGCCACAGTCCGGCCTGACGCTGCATCTTCGGGGTCGAAAGCTCTGGTTTCCGCCAAATCGATCGTAAGAATGCAGCCGGAGGCCGGTTCTCCGCACCCGCCCAAGTGTGCGCAGACCAGACGGCCCGATCGCCACGTGGCGCCGATGCGCGTGTGCCGGGGCGAGTCCCGAGTCGGCCGCGCCCACGTTCGGCTGAGCAGGATGATGTCGGCCGAGTGCGCCGTCACCGGATATGCCGCTCCGGACGACTTTGCGCAAATGTCGATGCTCACAGTCCCACCGGTTTCCGGCGGCGGACCAGGGCGATGAAGACCGGACCGCCGAGTGCGGCCAAGATGATGCCGGCTTGAATTTCGCCGGGGCGCGCGACGATACGACCCACGATGTCGGCCAGGAGCAGCATCAGCGCCCCCAGCAACCCCGAACTGGGCAGCAGCCAGCGGTGATCCGAGCCGACGAGCATGCGGGCCAGGTGCGGGACGATCAGGCCGAGGAAGGCGATCGGGCCGACCGCGGCGGTGGCCGCACCGCACAGCACGACCACCGCGGCCAGACCCAGCGCCCGGTTGCGGCCGACGTGCACGCCCAGGCTGCGCGCGGAATCCTCGCCCAGCGCCAGGGCGTCGAGCCCGGGCGCGGCCGAGCAGGCGAGCAGCACGCCGAGGATCACGAACGGAAGGACCTGCCACAGCACGCTGACGTCATGCCCGGACACCGAGCCGATGACCCAGTATCGATAGGTCTCCAACGCCGTGGGATCCAGCAGCACAATGGCATTCGTCAGCGCTTGGAGCACCGCGGTGAGCGCGGCTCCGGCCAGCACGAGGCTCAGCGGGCTCGCCGCCCCGATCGCCGACACCGCGTACACCACCAGGCCCGCGAGCAGCGCCCCGGCGAATGCCAGCCAGATGTATTGCCGCGGTTGGGTCAAGGCGAACAGGTGCACGCCGAGGATCGCCGACAACGCCGCCCCGGCGTTGAGCCCGACCAGTCCAGCGTCGGCGAGTGGGTTGCGGGTGTAGCCCTGGATCAACGCACCGGCCATACCCAGCGCCGGCCCGGCGACCAGGGCCAAACCCGTGCGCGGCAGCCGTAATTCGCGCACGATCCGCGCGGTCCGCGTACTCGCCGGACAGCTCAGCGGCGGCCCGTGCGGGCACCACAGCGCGTGGAATACCGCGTCCGGCGCAATGGTCCGGGAACCCACCGCGATTCCGGCGATGATCGCGACCAGCAGCAATGCGGTCAGAAACACCAGCGCGCGGACGCGATGACGTTGGTGGGTGACTAGACCGGCCACGGCGACGAATAACTCCTGAGTGATTCCGAACATTGCCCAACAAGTCTGGTAAGCCTAACCTATCTTTCGTTTCGGTCCGCACTGCCAACGAGGAGCTTCGAATGTTCGAGCCGATCGCCGTCTGTCCGACCCGTCGCTGGGAACCGGCCTTCGGGCACGCCTGTGACCGGCTGCGCGCGCTGCAGCCGGAGCACCCCCGCGTCTACGCCGTGGCCGCGATGTCCGACCACGGAAAACGCCGATGGTGGCGGTTGTCCGATGGGCTGCGCGAGGGGCGCATCGAGCTGATGTATCGCCGTCACGTCGCGGAGATGGTCAACGCCGACATCGCGGCGGAGGTGGTGGCCACGGCGCTGATCCACGCCGTGGTCGGCAGGGTCGCCGCGCTGCTGGTGGCCGAGGGCCGCGCCTGGGATCCCGGACTCGAGAATTTGTGGGTGCACACCGACAACGACGGCGGCATCGACTGGGCGGGCCTGTCCGACACGACGATTCGCGTGGTCGAGGGCGATCCGCTGGAGGGTCGGCCGGGCGTGGTGGCGTTGCCGTGTGAGCGCGCACTACAGGTGTGGCTCGCGCACCGCTGTGCGGCGGCGCTGACCCTGGTGCAGGCCGCGATGTGGCGGTGCGCGGGGCTGAGTCCGCGACGGTTCTGGGCGCTGGTGGCCGAGGCGGTCGTTGGCGCGGCCACCTATGTGCCGGATCTGGCGGGCACCTCCTCGCAGCGGGGTGCCGACCGCGGGCAGGCGCTGCTGGTCGAGTTGCAGGGGCGCGGATTGCCGGTGCGTCGCTCTTGCCTAGTTAGGTAAGGCTGCCCTACACTCGAAGGCGGCGTACGGATCGAGCGTGAATCCCGAGGGCTGCGGTTGATTCCCTCGATCCTGTGCCGCGGCGGGTCCCGGCTCACGGTGCCGGGGCCCGCCGCCCTACTACTGCGTGGCCGGGCCACCAGTTGCGTGGGCCGAAGAGTTTCATACATGGCCGGGCGCCAGCATCATCGGGATCACCGCCGTGTCGAAGAGGACGGCCATTGCGAGGGCGAAGCCTAACTACTTCCGTTCGAGCGCATCGGCGGTGATAAAGCTGGCGAATACGGCGACCATGGTCGCTGCGTAGATTCTCACAACCGGGTCCGCTCGGCGCTCGAGACGACAAAGCGATGGCGTATATGCCCGTTCACGGCCCCGCGGGTAGTGACATACGCCATCTCTGCGGCGCGCGCCCGATCGTTCGGCATCATCGAGGGAGTCCCGGCGCTGGTGGGAGCGGTCGGGGCGTTCGACCGACCCGGGAATCGGGCAGTACTTGTCCTGTGTAACTGTTTTCTCATGACTCAGCACGATCGGTCCGAGATCGGATCCCTGGCGGATCTGACGCCGGAGGCCATGACCCGATTCAGTGAGGGGTACTTCACCGATCTGATCGGGCTGAAGTACACCGAGACCTCGCCCGACCGGGTGGTCGCGGAGTGGGTGGTCTCGCCGCAGCAGCATCAGCCCGCGGGCATCGTCAACGGGGGCGTGTACTGCACGGTCATCGAGACCATCGCCAGCGTCGGCGGCGGGGTTTGGTACGGCGATCGCGGCAATGTCGTCGGTGTGAACAACAACACCGACTTCCTGCGCGCGGTCCGCGAGGGCGTGCTGCGCGCGGTGGCCACGCCGCTGCATCGGGGTCGCTCGCAGCAGTTGTGGCAGGTGGTGATCACCGACGAGCAGGAGCGTGTGGTCGCGCGCGGCCAGGTTCGCCTGCAGAACCTCGCCTCCGCCGAATGATCGTCGGCGCGCGCGGACGTGCCCGGCGTGTCAAAATGTCCGTCACCTGTTGTTATCTGCCGAGGAGCCCGCATGCGATTGTCGCCGCATGAGCAGGAACGACTGATGCTCAGCTACGCGGCCGAGCTGGCTCGGCGTCGCCAGGCCCGGGGGCTGAGGCTCAACCACCCCGAGGCGGTGGCCGTCATCACCGACCACGTGCTCGAGGGCGCGCGGGACGGTCGCACCGTCGCCGAGTTGATGGCCTCGGGCCGCACCGTGCTCACCCGCGACGAGGTCATGGACGGAATTCCGGAGATGATCCCGGACGTGCAGGTCGAGGCCACCTTCCCGGACGGGACCAAACTCGTCACCGTCCATCACCCGATCGACTGAGAACGGCCATGTCACACGATGATTCGGCCGATCCGGCCACCGCCGGCCGGGTGATACCCGGCGAAATCCTGTACGCCGAGGACCCTGTCGAGATCAACGCCGGTGCCGACCGGATCGAGCTCGAGGTGGTCAACTCCGGCGACCGGCCGATCCAGGTCGGCAGCCACGTGCACTTTCCGCAGGCCAACCGCGCGCTGGAATTCGACCGTGCCGCCGCCCGGGGCCGTCGCCTCGATATCCCGGCGGGGACGGCCGTGCGTTTCGAACCGGGTCTGGGGCAGCGTGTTTCGCTGGTTCCGCTGCGCGGCGCCCGCGAGGTCCACGGCATCACACTGGATTCACCCGGAAAGCTGGACTGATGGTATCGCTCTCCCGCGCGCAGTATGCGGCACTGTACGGGCCCACCACCGGGGACCGAATCCGCCTGGCGGACACCGACCTGCTGATCGAGATCACCGAGGACCGGTGCGGCGGACCGGATTCGGCCGGTGACGAGGCGGTGTTCGGCGGCGGCAAGGTGCTGCGCGAATCCATGGGCCAGGGCCGCGCGACCCGCGCCCAGGGCGCCCCGGACACCGTCATCACCGGCGCGGTCATCGTCGATCACTGGGGAATCATCAAGGCGGACGTGGGAATTCGCGACGGCCGCATAGTCGCGATCGGCAAGGCGGGCAATCCCGACACCATGGACGGGGTCCATCCGCTCCTGGTGGTCGGTCCATCGACGGAGATCATCGCGGGTAACGGCAAGATACTCACCGCCGGCGCGCTGGACGTGCACGTGCACTTCATCTGCCCGCAGCTGGTGCCCGAGGCGTTGGGCGCCGGCATCACCACCATGGCCGGTGGCGGCACCGGACCGGCCGAGGGCAGTAAGGCCACCACTGTCACGCCGGGCGCGTGGCATCTGGCCCGGATGCTCGAGGCGATGGATCCGTGGCCGGTGAACGTGCTGTTGCTGGGTAAGGGCAACACCGTCAGTCACGAGTCGCTGTGGGAGCAATTGCGTGGCGGCGCAGGCGGTTTCAAACTGCACGAGGACTGGGGTTCCACGCCCGCGGCCATCGATGCGTCGCTGACGGTGGCCGACGCGTCGGGCGTGCAGGTGGCACTGCATTCGGACACGCTGAACGAGGCGGGTTTCGTCGAGGACACCATCGCCGCGATCAACGGGCGCTCGATCAACGCCTACCACGTCGAGGGCGCCGGCGGCGGACACGCGCCGGACATCATCCGCCTGGCCGGTGAGCCGAATGTGCTTCCGGGATCGACGAATCCGACTCGACCGCATACGGTCAACACCATCGACGAGCATCTGGACATGCTCATGGTGTGCCATCACCTGAACTCGGCCGTCCCGGAGGATCTGGCCTTCGCGGAGAGCCGGATCCGGCCCTCCACCATCGCCGCGGAGGATCTGCTGCACGATCTGGGCGCGATCTCCATGATGAGTTCGGACTCGCAGGCCATGGGCCGCATCGGCGAGGTGGTGATGCGGACCTGGCAGACCGCGCACGTGATGAAGCGCCGCCGCGGCGCGCTGCCCGGCGACGGCCGTGCCGACAACAACCGGGTGCGCCGCTATGTCGCGAAATACACCATCTGCCCGGCCATCGCGCACGGCATGGGCCACGAGATCGGCTCGGTCGAGACGGGGAAGCTCGCGGATCTGGTGCTGTGGGATCCCGCCTTCTTCGGTGTGCGTCCGGACCTGGTGCTCAAGGGCGGCATGATCGCGTGGGCGGCGATGGGCGATGCCAACGCCTCCATCCCGACCCCGCAGCCGATCCTGCCGCGGCCGATGTTCGGCGCCGCGCCGGCGGTCGCGGCGCACACCTCACTGCATTTCGTTTCCGAGCAGGCCGTCGAGGACGGCTTGGCGGAGCGAATCGCGGTGGCGCGCAAGCTGTCCCCGATCACCAATGTGCGCCGGGTGGCCAAGGCCGACATGCCCAACAACGAGGCCCTGCCTCGTATCGAGGTTGATCCGGACACCTTCACCGTCCGGGTCGACGGCGAGGTGTGGGCCGAGGAGCCCGCGACCGAACTCCCGCTGGCGCAGCGCTACTTTCTGTTCTGAGGCGACGTTTTCGTGGCATTGGGCCGACGGTCATCAGCGCTGCGCGAGACAAGGGCCGGCATTTCGTGGATCGGCTGCTCGAGCTCCGGCTCGGGCCTGCGGCACGGTTGATTCGAGGGCGGTTGGCGGCATAATTCGAGGCTGAGCATGACCTTGCCGCGAACCATGCACCCGTGGTCCGAGGTGGAACGATAAAGGTGGAACGTCCGGGGCTGGTCGAATCGCCGGTGTTCGTCGTGGACGCGGCGCGTTACCGTGGAATGGCAGGGGTGAATCTCACGTGAGTGCGGGATGTGGGGCGGTGCGGATGCGGATGGCGAACGTGATTGTGACCGCGATCGGGATCGCGGGCGTGGCGCTGTCGGGGTGTGCGGGGGCCGAGGGAGTGCGGAGTTCCATTGGTGTGTCGACCAACAGTGGTGCGGCTACGAGCGCGGTTGCGGCATCGGTTTCGTCGGAGAGGGATGCGCCGATGGCCGAGCCCCGGGTCGTGAGTGCGTGTGGCGGGTCGGCCGAGGTGCGGCCGGTGCGGATTTCCTCGCTGCACTGCGGGACCAATGCCGATATCTGGATCGACGGGTTGACGTGGACGAAGTGGGGTGCGAACGAGGCCGACGGGGCCGGGATCGAGCACGTGAACACATGTAGTCCGGATTGTGCGGCGGGCAATTACACGCCCTACCCGGTGCGGGTCGTACTGGGCGCGGTGAGCCCGGAGGGGACCGTGTTCGGGAGTATCACGATCACCGGCTACGGGAAGCCGGAGACCGACCAGTTGCCGCTCGGGTGACGTGTCCTCGGCCCGGAAACATGTCGGTTCCGGATGGCAGACTGGCTGCTATGACTAGCGGCGCATGGGATCGGGTGGACCAATATCTGGAACAGAGCCTGCTCACGGCTCCGGATCGGGAGCAGCGAACGGCTGTGGAGCAGGCGAATTCGGCGGCCGGGCTCCCGGCTATCGACGTTTCGCCCGCCCAGGGCAAATTTCTGAACCTGATCGCGCGCTCGATCCGGGCGCGACGGGTGCTCGAGATCGGCACGCTCGGCGGCTACAGCACCGGCTGGCTGGCGCGCGCGGTGGGCGAGGAGGGACAGGTCGTCACCCTCGAGTTCGAACCGCGCCACGCCGAGGTAGCCCGCGCCAACCTCGACCGGGCCGGCCTGGGCAAGCGCGTGGAGATCCGGGTCGGTGCGGCACTGGACAGCCTGCCCGTGTTGGAACAGGAGAATCCCGAACCGTTCGACTTGGTCTTCGTCGATGCCGACAAGGTCAACAACGCCGAGTACGTGCGCTGGGCGCTACGCCTGACTCGCCCCGGCTCGATAATCATCGTCGACAATGTGGTCCGTCAGGGCGGCATCGCCGACCCGAACTCCGCTGACGCGGCGGTCCGCGCCAGCCGCGAGGTGATCGAATTGGTCGGCGCCGAGCCCCGCCTGGACTCGATCGTCATGCAGACCGTCGGCAGCAAGGGCTGGGACGGATTCATCTACGCGATCGTCACCGAGTAAGTGCGCGTTCGCCTCGAGCCGAGCGTGCACGACCACTGAGCGGGCGAGTTCGGCTCGTGGTCCGGACTGACTCCGCGTATCACCTGGGCCTGCTGGGCTAGGTTCCTCGCGTTGACCTGCCGACGTCCGTGGCACTGGCGGATGTTGTCGCCTTGGCGCGCCCTTCGCCGGAGTGAACGGCCGGACGGGTGACGACGCTGACGCGCGGGCCGGCGCACACCGCCCCGCTCAGCGACACACTGGCCCAATTCGTGCGCACCGTCACCGCTCCGGACCACATCCTGACCATGAGCGACTTCGCGGCGGCCGAAAGCTCGGCGTACGTACCCCTTTCGGGGGCTATGCCAGAGTGTCGATCGGTGGTCTACGGGTGGGTGGACAGCCAGAGGCGATGGCGATCCGATGGAACTAGTCACTGCTCGACGACGGTTCGGCTATGTGCCGATGGGCGGCTGACATCCCGCCCATCTCGGCCAAGCATCGCGGCAGACAAGCAAGTACGCCGGAATTACAGGCGACCGCCGCGCGCCGAGATTGCGGCGGTGCTCACCCGCCGAACGCCATCAGTGCCAGTGTCGCTCCTGCGGGGTCGGCGATGACCGCGAGGCGGGACGGACCCGGATTGTCGTGTGGCTCTTGGGTTATCGTTCCGCCGAGTTCGGCGGCGCGGGTGGCGGCGGTGTCGCAGTCGGGGACGTGGACGGTCAGCGCCCAGAAGGGGGCGGGCTCGCCGGGGCGTGCGGCGGCCGCGCCGCCGAATTCCCGCTCGCCGACGGCCAGGGCCTGGTAGGGGTTCTCGGTGGAGGTCTCCCAGCCTGCGTTGCGGTAATCCCAGCCGAGGGCTTTGGCGTAGTGCGCCATGGCTTCGGCGGGGGTGCGAGTGGCCGTGTATTGGACCCAGCACGGGTTGTTCGGCCAACCCCAGCGCTGGGTGCCCGGATGGCCGGTGAGGTGGGCGAGGCCGTAATCCGCGCCGTCCGGATCGGTGAGAATGGCGAATTCCAGCTGGCCCGGGATTTCCGCGTAGGCGCACCGGGCGGCCCCACCGTCGGCGGACGCGGCGGTGACGGTCCGCCGCACATCGTCCACCGCGAAGTAGGGCAGCCACCGTGAGGGCAGTGGCTCGCCGTCGGGCGTGGCGGAGTCGTCCGGTGTGGCCGACCCGATCGCCGCCACCAACGCGTCGTCCTGGCTCAGCACCGTGTAGTGGCCGGTCTGCGGACCGGTGTCCTGTGCGGTCCAGCCGAATACCCCGCGATAGAACTCGGCGGCAGCCGGAATGTCGATAGCGGCCATATCGAACCAGCAGGGCGCGCCCGGGGCGAAACCGGTTGCCATAACTCGTCTCCTCGAAGAGTGACACTGTGCACGGACTCGCGTCCGGCGAATATCGCACCGAGCGCACATATAAGACGATGCGACCCGACCTGATTAATCGGCCCCGAGTGCGTGTATGAGGGGTCGCGTCGTCGGACTCCGAGAGAACCGGCCTCCCGCTACATTTTGCGGCTCGATCTGTCCGAAAGCGGCTTCTCGAGCCACCAAAATGTAGCAATAGGCCGGGATGTCCTTCGCGTGGTGGTGTGCAGGCGGCTCGCAGAGTTCAGCGTGGTGGCGGCCGTGCACGTGACCAGTTTTGGGCGTGGTGTCGGGTCGGTGTCGCGGCAAGTGGTTCGGAGAACCGGCCTCCCGCTGGATTTTTGGGGTGTAATTGTCCTAAGTCGGAGTTTCGGGCGGCCTAATGCAGCGGGAGGCTGGGCCGCTCAGCGCGTACCGGTCGGGGCGCGTCGGCGGACTCAACTCTGGGGTGGGGGTGTCGGTGATCCGTGGTGGGCGGCGAAGCCGTCGCACAGGGCGTCGAGGCCGGATTCCAGCAGGTGGGTCGGGTCTAGCAGGTCGCCGCGGCCGGTGCCCTCG
>NZ_JAGPOX010000219.1 GCF_019038435.1 Nocardia alni | reverse complement strand
GCCGTTGCCCTCGCCGCCGAGCACCCGGCCCAGGCCGTTGTAGCCCAGGGCCAGCTGCCACAGGGAGTTGTTCGTGGAGCCGCCGATGTACGGCCGAGAGGCGCTGGGCCACAGCGAAACCAGGGCCACGTACCAGCCGCCGGAGATCGCCAGCGCGACGAAGGCCCCGAGCAGCTTCAGGATTCGATGCCGCAGCGCGATCGGCGCGGCCACCAGGAAGACCAGGCCCAGCGCGGGTAGTACCAGGAACGCCTGCAACAACTTGGCCAGGAAGCCGAAGCCCATCGCGACGCCGGCCAGCGCCAGCCACCGCCCGCTGCCGTTCTCGGTCGCGCGGACCGTGCAGTAGGCCGCCGCTACCAGCAGGAACACCAGCAGCGCGTCCGGATTGTTGAACCGGAACATCAACGCGGCCACCGGGGTCAGCGCGAGCGCGCTACCGGCCAGCAGGGCCGCCGCCGGACCGCTCCAGCGCCGCACCGCGGCGTAGAGCAGGGCCACCGACGCCACGCCCATCAGCGCCTCGGGCAGCAGCATCGAGAAGGAGCTGAAACCCAGCATCCGACCCGACAGCGCCATCACCCACATCGCGGCGGGTGGTTTGTCGACGGTAATGGAATTGCCCGGATCGAGCGATCCGAACAGTAGCGCTTTCCAATTCTCCGTCCCGGACTTCACGGCCGCGGCGTAGAAGTCGTTTGCCATGCCATTGCGGGTCAGGCCCCAGAAATACAGGAATGCGGAGATGACCAGCAGCGCCCACAGCGAGGGCCGGGCCCAGCGTGGTTGGGCGGGTGGTCCGTAGACCCAGCGGTGCCACGACGGTCGGCGCCGGGACTCGACGGGTGCGACGGAGGGGGCCCGCCGCGCGGGCGCCTCGGTGATCGTCATTGGTAGGTCCTCTCGTGATGTCCCTACCAGGATCGAACGATGCTGTTGGCCGAGAATTGGTGAGCCCTGTACGTTCCCTGTGAGGG
Source organism: Nocardia alni (assembly GCF_019038435.1). GTDB lineage: Bacteria > Actinomycetota > Actinomycetes > Mycobacteriales > Mycobacteriaceae > Nocardia > Nocardia alni. The sequence goes on along the minus strand of NZ_JAGPOX010000219.1, from coordinate 10,635 downwards.
CGTGTGACCCTCATAACACTTGACCGTGACCTGCCGATTCGTTAATTCTCAGGCCGGTGGGCTATCGTTTTCTCTCGTCGCTCTCGCAGCATCACGGCGAGGCGGTACGCGGATGTAGCGCAGCTGGTAGCGCATCACCTTGCCAAGGTGAGGGTCGCGGGTTCGAATCCCGTCATCCGCTCAATTACTTCTCTCGCCCATTTCCGAAATCTCGCGGACCGATCAGTGCGATCGCCGTTTCCGTCGCCACATCCACCAGATCGTTGATCTCCTTGCCCGATTCGATCGTGGAGGCGATCAGCTCCCGGAAACCACCGAACAGAATCGTCGCCACCTGCCGGGTGGGCGGATGCAGATCGGCGACCTGGAAGGCCGGTGCGGCCGTGAGATTCACGATCATATCGATATAGGCCGTGGCCGCGTCGTGGTGCAGCCGACGGAACAGCTCGCCGCTGAGGGCCGGTGAATGCCGAATCCAGGCGTGGCTGATCGCGACGTCCGAGGCGGACGTTGCGATCCACGCCTGCACGGCCTGGCGGACCTGCGTGCGCCAGGGCGCGTCGAGATCGACCGCGGCGTAGATCTGCGCGATCGCCTCCCTGTTCCACTCCAGCATCAGCGCGACGTAAGCATCCTCTTTACCGGTGAAATGCTCGTAGAACGTGCGGCGCGAGGTGCGCGCGTGCCGCACGACGTCGGCGATCGTCATATCCGGGTATCCGCATTCACGCAATGCCTCTGCCACGCCGTCCAGCAGTCGCCGGCGGAAACTGGATCCTTCCGTCGACATCGGGGCCTGCGCGCCCGCGGACTCGGCATGTCTCACGACGACCAGCCTAGTTTCACGCGGCGCCACGCGATGGTTACGCCCGGACTTCCGCGGCGGTCCTGCCCGGCCGCGACGCGCGCGACGCTCGCACGAATCGGATCGTCCCGTCGTCCACACGCCCGTATCGCAGGACTCGGATATCCCGGAGGTAGTTCATGCGCACGCGCCACGGCGAGCGCGATCCGGACTTCGGGAATCGGTCCACCGCCCGCAGGATGTATCCGGCCTGGAAGTCGATCATCGGCAACGCGGTGACGGACGGATCCGGCACTGGCAGGCAGTAGTCGAATCCCCGCTGGTCCATGAATCGCAGAAGGCGGCAGACGTATTCGGCGACCAGATCGGCCTTGAGCGTCCACGAGGCATTGGTATAGCCGAAGGTGAATGCGAAATTGGGTATGCCGCCGAGCATCGTGCCCTTGTAGGCCATGGTGTCCGGCACCGCGACGGCGCGGCCGTCCACGGACAGTTCGATACCGCCCAGCGCGAGCAGTTCCAGACCCGTCGCGGTGACCACGATATCGGCGGTCAGTTCGCGTCCGGATTCCAGCCGGATCCCGTGTTCGGTGAAGCGATCGATACGGTCGGTGACCACCTGCGCACCGCCCTCGCCGAGCACCCGGAACAGATCCCCGTCGGGCACCAGGCACAGCCGCTGATCCCATGGCCCATAGGTGGGCTTGAAATGCGTGTCGACGTCGTATCCGGCGGGCAGGTGCTTGATGGTCTGCTTGCGGAAGAATCTCCGCATCATCTGCGGCCGTCGCTGGCTCAGCTGATAGATCACGGTGCTCACCACGACGTTCTTCCACCGGGTGATCGCATACGCGCGGCGAGGTCCCAGTCGCCGGCGCAGCCGGTTCGCCACCGCGTCTTCCTTCGGGGCCGAGAGGATATAGCTCGGCGAACGCTGCAGCATGGTGACCCCGGCCGCGCCGGAATCCGCCAGCGCCGGAACGAGAGTCACGGCGGTCGCGCCGCTGCCGATCACCACCACGCGCTTGCCGGTGTAGTCGAGATCCTCCGGCCAATGCTGCGGATGCACCACACGCCCACGGAAGTCCTCGATTCCGGCGAACTGCGGGGTGTGACCCTGGTCGTATCGGTAGTAGCCGCCGCACGTGTAGAGGAAATCACAGGTCAGCGTGGAGGTTTCCCCACCGTGCTCGGCGCGCACGCTCCAGCGTGCCTCCCGGCTCGACCAGGATGCGGCGATCACCCTGTGCCCGAATCGAATCCGACGGTCGATCCCGGCATCGGCCGCGGTGTCGCGGACGTATCGCAGGATGGACGGACCGTCGGCGATGGCCTTGGACGCGGTCCAGGGGCGGAAGCGGTAGCCGAGTGTGTGCATATCGGAGTCCGAGCGAATGCCGGGATACCGGAACAGATCCCACGTCCCGCCCATGGCCTCCCGGGCCTCGAGGATCGCGTAGCTGCGCCACGGGAAGGCATCCTGTAGGTGCCAGGCCGCGCCGATACCCGAAAGTCCCGCTCCCACAATGAGAACGTCGAAATTCTCGGTCATGACCGGGCTCCCATCCGCCCTCGGGCCAGCAGCCCGCGCTGGGCCAGGGAGAGAATGTCGTAGTAGTGCGTGGGTCTGATCCTGGACAGGTTCAGACCGGCCTCGTCGATGTCCGCGATGGCGACCGGCGAGCCGCGTCGCGACAGCAGTTGCGCCAGGCCTCGGCCTATTCCGGAGGCCGCGCCGGTGATCATGACTGGGTGACCGGCCAGCGGTCTGGTGCTGCGGGGCATCGGATCTCCTGTCTTTCCCGCGGCGCCGACGGGGCGCCCGCGTCATACGCTCGGCTGCCGGACGGTCTCGGCCGATTCAGGCCCGCGCGCGTGCGGGGTCGGCCTGCGCGATCCGGTCGGACCGAACCGCCCGGCGGTGCACCACGGCGCGACCCTTGTCCGCGGGAGCCAGCGCCACACCGCGGAAATGCACGCGTTCGTCCGGCGCATCGGTCGGCTCGAGCGTGAAATCTCTTAGCAGCGTGCGCAATACGACGTTCATCTCCAGGGTAGCGAAGTTGGCGCCGATACAGCGCCGAGTTCCGCCACCGAACGGAATCCAGCTGAACGTGCCCGGCCGCACGTCCAGGAACCGGTCCGGATCGAACGTGCGGGCGTTGGGGAACAGCTCCTCGTTGTCGTGCATCAGCCGGATGCTGATGAGCACTCCCTGACCGCGCGGCAGTATCCACCGGCCCAGCGGCAACGATTCCGCGATGACCGTACGCGCGGTGGCGTCGATGACCGGGCGCACCCGCTGCACCTCCAGCAGCGTCGCCTCGCGCAGCGCCGAACCGCCGGCATCGGTCTCGGCGACCAAGCGCGCCAGCAGATCCGGATGCCTGCGCAACCGCTCGACGGTCCAGGCCAGAGATGTCGCGGTGGTCTCGTGGCCCGCGGTCAGCAGCGTCAGCAGTTCGTCGGCGATCTCACCGCGGGACATGGCCGTCCCGTCCTCGTACCGCGACTGCAACAGCATCGCCAGCACGTCCTCGCGCTCGCTCAGGCCGGGATCGGTTGCGGCACGGTCGATCAGGATCTCCACGATCTCGTCGTAGCGGTGACGCAGGCGGGTGAATCGCGCCCACGGGCCGTAGCGGCCGAGCAGTCCGCGCGGCACCGGCAGCGCCGCGACGGCCGAGCCTACGAGCACCAATTTCGGTAGCAGCTCGCGCAATTCGTCGAATTCGGCGCCCTCTGCCCCGAAGACCGCCTGCAGGATCACGTTCATCGTGATCCGCATCATCGACTCCATGGTCCCGAATTCGCGCCCCTGCGGCCACGAGTTCATCTCCCGCACGGTCTCTTGTTCGATCAGTTGCTCGTAGACCGCCAGTCGGCGGCCGTGGAAAGGTGGGGTGAGCAACTTACGCTGTTTGCGGTGCTCGTCGCCCGCCAGCGCGAAGAGCGAACCCGGGCCGAGGACTTGAGCCAGCGGCGAGTTCACCATCTCGACCTGGTCGGTCGGCGCGGTGAACAGCGCCTTGACCTCCGCGGGTTCGGACAGGATCAGCGTGCGGCCGAGACGGGGCGTGTGCACCATGAACGCCGTCCCGTACCGTGCGCGCCAGCGCCGCCAGGCACGGGTGCGCCCGACCAGCAGCTGGATGGTGTGTGTGAACCCCGGCGACCTCGGTCCCGCGGGCAACGTCGCAACGGTCATCAGTGGACCCCTCCAGGCTCTGGTACATCTACGTACCAGAGCACGGTACGCCGCTGTACCAGAGCCTCACAAGGTTTTGGACCCGCGAATTCGGCGAACTCGCGTAAACGTACCGAACCGCCGATCCAGCACGGGCCGGACCGGCGGTTCGCAGCGCTGCGGCGTCAGGACGCCGGAGCCGTCAGGTCGTACACCGTGGCGCCGTCGATGGTCTGCGCGGTGAAATGCGCTTTGACCCAGTTCGAAATTTCGGTGGACGGCTCGGTGCCGCTCGACGACGAGCCGCCCCGCATACCGCCCATGACACTGGCGTCGATGAAGTAGTGGATCTTGTGCTGTGCCACATACGTTTCGAACTGCGCCAGGGTCGGCGCCGGATCAGTGCCGTTGTAGCCGCCGATGGCCATCACCGGGTCGCCGGTAGCCAGCTGGTATCCGGCGGCATTGTCGGAGCCGATGGTGGCCGCGACCCAGGTGTAGTCGGCGGCGTTCGCCTTCAGGGCCGTGACGACCTTCGCGCTCGGATCGGTATTGCCGAACATTCCGCCGCGCATGCCACCCGGAGCGCTGTTGGTCGCAGATCCGGTGCTGGTCGCAGATCCGGTGCTGGTCGCCGTGGCGCCCGTGCCGGTCGGTGCACCGCCGGTGCCGGATGAATTCGCCGACGCCCCTGTGGTATTGCCACTCGCAGCGGTGCCGCCGCCTGTCGCGGTGCCCGAGTTCGCCTTACCCCAGGCAGAATTCGCGCCGCCACGCCCCGGGCCGCCATGTCCGCCCGGGAAGCCCGCACCCGCCGGACCCGCCGATGGAATCGCACCGCTGTGCGTCGTCGCCGCGGTCGCGATCGAATACGCCGTCGGCGCAGCCAATCCCGCGATCACTGCCAGCAGCACCGCCCCCGTCGCGAACGCCTTCGGCAGACGATCGACCACGATCAGCAGCACCGCCGCCACCACCGCGACCCCGACGACGGCAGGCGCCAACCACGGCAGCCAGTCCGACGTGCGGCGCAGCAGCACCCAGGCCAGTGCGGCGGTCACCGCCAGCGCGCCCGCGAGCACGACCCTGGACCGAATATCGGCGCGGCTGCGCCACATCAGCGCCGCACCGATACCGACCGCGCCGGCGATCGCCGGCGCCAGTGCCACCGTGTAGTACGGATGCACGATGCCATCGGCGAAGCTGAGCACGGCGCCGGTGACCACCAGCCAGCCGAGCCACAGCAGCAGCGCGGCGCGGACCCGATCGGTGCGCGGCGCGCGGCGGGTCACCCACAGCCCGGCCACCCCCAGGATCAGTGCCGCCGGGATCAGCCAGGCGATCTGACCGCCCATATCGCTGCCGAACAGCCGGTTCCAGCCGACGTCGAAGTTCGTATTGCCCAGTCCCCCGGTCTCATTGCCGGTCAGCCGCCCGACGCCGTTGTAGCCCAGGGCGAGTTCGAGCACGCTGTTGTCCTGCGAGCCGCCGATATAGGGCCGCGAGCCCGCAGGCCACAGCGCGACCAGGGCCAGGTACCACCCGGCCGACACCACCATCGCCAGCACCGCGGCGACCGACTGGAGCAAGCGCTGCCGCCAAGGCCGATGCGCGGCAAGCAGATACACCACGACGAACGCGGGCAGCACCAGGAATGCCTGCATCATCTTGGCCAGGAACCCCAGCCCGACGAACACCCCCGCCAGCGGCAACCACCATGCGGCGGCGGACTTCTCGATCGAGCGCAGCACACAGTAGGCCGCGGCGGTGAGCAGCAGCACCAGCAGCGAGTCGGGGTTGTCATAGCGGAACATCAACGCCGCCACCGGAGTCAGCGCGAGCACCGCACCGGCCAGCATCCCGGCCCAATGTCCACTCACCCTCCGCACAGCCGCATACAGCACCGCGACCGCCGCCACCCCCTCCAGGGCCTGTGGCACCAGCAGCGACCACGCGTTGAATCCGAACAGCCGCGCCGAGATGTCCATCACCCACAGCGCGCCCGGCGTCTTGTCCACGGTGATCGCGTTGGCCGCGTCACTGGACCCGAACAGCATCGCCTTCCAGCTCTGCGATCCGGCCTGCACGGCCGCGGCGTAGAACTGGTTGGCCCACCCGCTCGCGCCCAGGTCCCACAGATACAGCACCGCCGTGACGGCCAGTAGCGCCGCCAGGCTCGCCCGCCGGGGCCACCGCCGAGGCCGCACCGGCCCGGCCGAGCGGGCCGCGGGCTCGCCCGGGGCAAGGACAGGTTCCAGCAATGTCGAGGTCACAGGACAATCCTGCCCACCGCCCATAGCTACTTGCTAGGTCGTAACTGAGCGAACCCTGTGAGCCGGGGTGACCTGACTCACGCGATGCGGTCAATGATTCGCATGATCCTGCGCCCAGTGGAAACCCTGGCTACGCTGCGGAAAGCTGTGCTCGTCGAATCTTCGCAAGGTCACGGTGACCGGGTGGCCGTCGACCTCACCGTCCAAGCGGAGATCGTCCGCGCTCGACTGGACGAAGGTGAACGTCCCCGCCTGCGGGGCGGCCGGATGCCCGCGCACGGGCGCCGTCCGCAAGTCCAGACGACGGGTCCGGAGGTCGACGTGCAGCAGCGCGGGCACCAGCGTGCCATCCATCCGCTGGTAGTCCAGCACGCCCGGATCGTCCACCACTATCCGCTGCCAGCGGTTCGGATCGGTCAGCAGCGGCGGCACGACCTGCCCGTCGCGGGTGAATTGTTCCACCGTCCAGATGCCGTACAGCGGCGGCTGGGGCCGATCCGAACCGTGCTGTCGCCAGGAGGTCCAGTCGGAGTGGACGAGACCCACGCCGATCCACACGGCCAGCACGAGCTGAACCAGCGCGGCGATACGGCGCGAGCGCGGCGCACGGAACGGCGTGGGTGCGGTCGAGCGGCCGGCTGGCCGATCCAGGACGAGCACTCCGACCAACCGCCTCGCCTCCGGCGCGAGCAACACCAGACTCGCCAGCAGCAGATGCGCGGCCCAGAGCCGCACCGGCACGCCGAAAGCCATGTTCTCGACGAACACCATCGACATATCGACCAGGGCCAACATCGCGCCCAGGATCGCGGTTCGCGGGATGAACAGCATCAGCCCGGCGAGCACCTCCGCGGCGCCGAGCAGTATTTCGTAGGGCTGGGAGAGTCCGACTTGATTCCACAGCACCGACATGGGCGTCATATCGCCATATGGCGTCAGCAGCGTCGCCAATGCCGGACGGGGCATCTGTATCGGAATCACCTTGCCGAATCCGAAGTACAGCAGTTGCCCGCCCAGGCACCAGCGCAGCACAAGCAGCGACCATCCGGCCAGCCCCCCCCCGATAATCGCGGCGACGCCGATCCAGTACCGTCCACACGATCGTCGCCACGGCGGCCGAGACCAGTAGCGAGAACGTCAGCACCCAGGCGAAGCTCTGATCTGCGGTGCCGCCGACGATCCAACCGGCGTCGACGCCGAAGACGGTGTGCCCCACCCATCCGACCAGCGGATCCAGCAATCGCACCTGTAGTCCCGGCCCCCGCCACTGCCAGTTCGCCAGCCAGCCCAAGAAGATGTTGGTGACCAGGGGCTGGGTCAGAAACACCAGCACGAAATAGACGAAAACAAAACGGAATACGACGCGAATCAGTGAATTCCACCCCACCCGTTCGGATTCCGGTCGAGTCTGCGACCCCTCTGCGGCCTCGACAGACCGCTCATCCGTGAACCTCATCCGAAAACGCTACAGGTCGCCGTTTCGGGACGCTGATGTACGACCGATGATCAGGCGCTCGCCTGCCGCCGATCGACTACCGGGATGCGAACGGTGAATTCGGTTCGGCCCGGGATGCTTTCGACGGTGATCTCACCGTCGTGGGCCTTCACCACCGCGGCCACGATCGCCAAGCCCAGACCGGTGCTGCCGGCGTGACGCGAGCGCGAGGAATCGCCGCGGGCGAAGCGCTGGAAGACTTCCGGTTGCAGGTCCGCGGGGATGCCCGGACCGTCGTCACGGACCGTCCACAACGCCGTACCGGTGGCGTCGATATCGAGCGCGGCGGTCACGGTAGTGCCGGGCGGGGTGTGCACGCGGGCATTGGTCAGCAGGTTGGCCAGGACCTGGTGCAGGCGGGCGACATCACCGGAAACCACCACCGGACGATCCGGCAGCTTCAGGTCCCAGTGGTGCTCCGGGCCCGCGACATGGGCGTCGGTCAGCGCGTCCACGGTCAGCGGGACCAGATCGACGGGCTGGCGCTCGAGGGGGCGGCCCGAATCCAGGCGGGCCAGCAGCAGCAGATCCTCCACCAGACCCGACATGCGGTGCGCCGCGGCGTCCACCCGGCTCATCGCATCGGCCACCGGGGGTGGCACCTCGTCCCGGTTGCGTTGCGCCAGTTCGGTGTAGCCGCGAATGGCGGCCAGCGGCGTGCGCAGCTCATGGCTGGCGTCCGCGACGAACTGCCGCACCCGGATCTCGCTGGCGTGCCGTGCCGACAGCGCCCCGGAGATATGGTCCAGCATCCGGTTCACCGCCGCGCCGAGCTTGCCGACTTCGGTACCCGGATCGGCATCGACCTCCGGAACACGCACGGGCAGTTCGACTTCCCCGCGATCCAGCGGCAGATCCGCGACCCGTGCCGCGGTCGCCGCGACCCGATCCAGCGGTGTCAGCGCACGCCGGATCACCCACACGCCTGCCGAGACAGCCACGAGCAACGCGACGACGGTCACCACGACCGACATCGCCAGCCCCCACACGAGGGTCGCGTCCACCGAGGCCATCGACAGACCGGTGACCACCGTCTGGTGCTTCCAGGTCGAGGACGCGACAACGCGATACGATCCCGCGCCGTCCAGGGTGATCGTCTCGGGCTTGGCGTCGGCGGTCAGGCCCTTCAGCTGCGCCAGGGCCGTATTCGACAGCGTGACCTCGGCGCCGTCGGTGCCGATTCGCGCCGCGGCCGTGACGTTGTCATTGCGGTCGACGAGCGCGCCGATGGCATTCGGCTGATTGCCGGGATGGTTCAGGAACTTCGGACCCGGCTGAGACGTGCTGTCGGACTGCTGCGGTGGCGGAGGCGGATGCCCGTCCCGCGGGATGGGCCCGAGGCTCGGGCCGCCGCCGGACTCGATCAGCGCCCGATGATTCATCTCGACCAACTGGGTATCGAGCTGACGCACCAGAAATTGGTGCAGCGCGATCTCGGTCGCCGCGCCGATGCCGACCACCACCAGTACCAGCAGCAGTACCTGGCCGACCAGCAGCCGCGCCCGCAGCGACCAGCGCCGCGGCGACCAGCGACCGGATCCACGCCGCGAATCCTGTGTCGAGTCAGCGGATTTCGCCTCGCGGCGACGCGCCCGCCCCCGGAACGCCTGCCGGCCGGAACGATGCGAATCCCCTTCGCCCACATGGGCCTCGGCGATCTGCGCCCGCTCTCGACGCACCGCGCGCAGATGGAATGTCGCGGTGCCCGGCCCCGGCGGCTCAGGTAGCAGGTTTGAGGACATATCCGGCTCCCCGAAGAGTGTGAATCATCGGGTCACGCCCGCTATCGATCTTCTTACGCAGGTATGAGACATACAGTTCGACGATGTTGGAGGTGCCGCCGAAGTCGTAGCTCCAGACCCGATCCAGGATCTGCGCCTTGCTCAGCACCCGCTTGGGGTTGCGCATGAAGAACCGCAAGAGCTCGAATTCGGTGGAGGTCAACGTGATCGGCTCACCGGCCCGGGTGACCTCGTGGCTGTCCTCGTCGAGCACCAGATCGCCGACGACGATCTGTGCGCCACTGTCGCGCATGGTGATTCCGGTGCGGCGCAGCAGCGCCCGCAGCCGCAGCACGACCTCCTCGATGCTGAACGGCTTGGTGACATAGTCGTCACCGCCCGCGGTCAGCCCGGCGATCCGGTCCTCGACCGAATCCTTGGCCGTCAGTAGCAGCACCGGCAGATGCGGAATCTGCTCCCGCAGCTTGCCCAGGACCTCGAGGCCCGTCATATCCGGCAGCATCACATCGAGAACCACCACATCGGGGCGGGTTTCGCGCGCCCGGGCCATCGCTGTGCGGCCGTCGCCGGCCGTGGATACTTCCCAGCCCTCGAAGCGCAACGCCATCGACAGCATCTCGGCAAGCATCGGCTCGTCGTCGACGACCAGAACGGTCACCGCCGTGCCGTCGGCACGGCGCATCACAGGGCGGTCGATCGGGGCATTGGCACTGGTCATAGCTGTCACTCCATCATGATCCGATGCCGGGCTCGGAGGGAGCTTTGCCATAGCTGTGCGCCGCCTGTGAACCTGCGGCCCGATCCGAAAGCACCTTGACCTGGGCGTACATAAGAACTACTGACGTCGCGCACAGCGCGCGCCCACCTGTGCCGCTCACCGTGGATCGAAACCGACGGCCGCGTCGGCCCGATCCTCTCAGGAGCGACACACCATGACAGATCCCCTGCAGTCTGCTCACCCCCAGCATCCTGCCAGCGAACCCGCCTGGGGTGCGCCGCAGACCACACCTTCGACATGGTCGAAGAAGAAGACGCTCGCGACCGTGGGCATCGCCGCGGTGATCGCGGCGGTGGGCGGCGGGGTCATCTACGCCGCGTCCGGCAGCTCGAACGGCGGACACGGGGGGCCGGGC
>NZ_JAGPOX010000218.1 GCF_019038435.1 Nocardia alni | reverse complement strand
CGGGCCGTACGGTGTATCCCGGGGTGGATCGACGAGGGCACGAACCCGTGGCGGCGATTGTCGCGCGGGCGTCTGAGCATGGGAAACTGGAGAACGTCGACTGGTCCTTTACACTCTTCCAGCGCGTTACGCTAGACCTTCAGCGGAGGATTCCTTCGCGATACGTGCCGACCACGCCCGACCAGGACCTATACAGACAACTCAACCCCGTGACAACTGAACCAGGAGCCGCCCCACATGCCGATGCCGACCGAGGAAAGGGTGAGCCAGCTTGTTGCTGCGCTCGTCGAGAGCCGAGGTTTCGATCTCGAGGGTGTGGCCGTCTCCGCTGCGGGCAAGGATCAGGCGCGGATCGTGGTCACCGTGGACAGCGACTCCGCCTCCGATCTGGACGCGGTCGCGGACCTGAGTGGAGCTATCTCCGAAATCCTGGACGACGCCGGTGATTTCGGCGAGACCCCGTACCAGCTGGAGGTGAGCACCCCCGGCGTGGACCGTCCGTTGACCCTCCCGAGGCACTGGCGCCGGGCCCGGGGCCGCAAGGTGCGGATCCGCCTGTTGCCGCAGGCGCAGACGCCCCAGGGCGTCACCATGGGCAAAGACGCCGGGACCTTCGACGGTCGCGTCGGCGAGGCCACCGACACCGACGTGGCGCTGGTGCTGGGCGGCAAACAGAAACCGCACCTGGCCCATGTCCCCTTCGCCGATATCGAGCTGGCCGTGGTGCAGGTGGAATTTTCCGCACCCGGTGCGGCGGAGATGGCGCTGGCCGGGGGAGTGGCCCCGGGGCGACCGACGCCGGGCGCCGAGGCAGACGACGTTCAGGGAGAAACCCCATCATCAGCAGCAGCTTCGACCGAAGGGACCGTGGCATGAACATCGAGATCGAAGCCCTGCGCGCGATCGTCGCCGATAAGGGCATCGCCATGGAGACCGTGATCTCCGCGATCGAATCGGCGTTGCTGACCGCCTACCGGCACACCGACGGGCACGAGCCCAACGCCTACATCGACATCAACCAGAAGACCGGCGTGGTGCGGGTGATGGCCCGCGAACTCGACGCCGACGGCAACACCGTCTCCGAATGGGACGACACCCCCGAGGGCTTCGGCCGCATCGCCGCCACCACCGCGCGCCAGGTGGTGCTGCAGCGATTGCGCGATGCGGAGAACGAGAAGTCGTTCGGCGAATTCTCCACGCACGAGGGCGATATCGTCGGCGGCGTCGTGCAGCGCGACGCCCGGATGAACGCGCGCGGCACCGTGGTGGTGCGCATCGGCAGCGAGGCGCATGGCGCCGAGGGCGTGATCCCGCCCGCCGAGCAGGTGCCGGGTGAGAATTACGAGCACGGCGATCGGGTCAAGTGCTACGTCGTGGGCGTCTCGCGTGGCCCGCGTGGCCCGCAGATCACCCTCTCGCGCACCCATCCGAACCTGGTGCGCCGCCTGTTCGCGCTCGAGGTGCCCGAGATCGCCGACGGATCGGTGGAGATCGTGGCGGTCGCTCGCGAGGCCGGGCACCGCTCCAAGATCGCGGTACGCTCCACCGTCTCGGGCGTCAACGCCAAGGGCGCGTGCATCGGCCCGATGGGGCAGCGGGTGCGCAACGTGATGAGCGAGCTGGCGGGCGAGAAGATCGACATCATCGACTACGCCGAGGATCCGGCCACCTTCGTCGGGAATGCCCTGTCCCCGTCGAAAGTTGTCTCTGTCACAGTCGTGGACCCCGACGCGAGGGCCGCGCGCGTGGTGGTCCCCGATTTCCAGCTGTCGCTGGCGATCGGCAAGGAAGGCCAGAACGCTCGTCTGGCCGCCCGTCTCACCGGCTGGCGGATCGATATCCGCAGCGACGCGGCCCCCGACGCGAACGGTTCGGTGCGGTCGGAGGCGCAGCGGGGGTAACCCCGACGGCACGGCGAATACCCGTCCCGAGGTGCTTTCAATCGGGACCGGGTGACGGGTTTGTAACTAACAGCGGGGCTGGATGCGGAGATCAGGACATGGCAGCGGTACAGTGGATGCAGGCTCAGCGCGAGTCTCCGAGATCACTGCGGCCCGGCCCCGTCCGGACATGCATCGGATGTCGGAAACGCGAGCTGGCCGCCGATCTGTTGCGGATCGTGGCGCAGACGTCCTCTTCGGACAGCGTTGCGATCGTTCCTGATCCGCGGCGCAGACTTCCCGGAAGGGGTGCGTGGTTGCACCCCTCTTCGGCTTGTCTGAGCACCGCAGAACGGCGCCGAGCATTCGGCAGAGCACTACGAGTGTCCGGAAAACTGGATATCTCAGCCCTGGAGCACTACGTCGAGAACAGGCACGAGCACTCATGAGCACACCGTGAAGTACCAGCGATGAACGTCCATCGGAGATAACCCGAGGTCGTGCGGGCCATCCGTCCCCAAGACGGAATGCCGCGCTCGACCTCTCAGTGAGGAGAGCAGTGGCAGGCAAGGCCCGCGTGCACGAGTTGGCCAAAGAACTCGGTGTCACGAGCAAGGAACTACTCGCAACGCTCAAGGAGCAGGGCGAGTTCGTGAAGTCGGCGAGCTCGACGGTGGAAGCGCCCGTCGCCCGTCGGCTGCGGGAGTCGTTCGCACCCAAGTCGTCCGGTAACGGCAACCGGTCCGGTAAGCCCGGTTCCGGTCAGCAGAATCAGTCCGGGCGCCCGGCGCCCAGGCCCGCGTCCGGCGCGACGCCCGGCCCCGGTCCCCGTCCGGGACCGCGTCCCGCCGCGCAGACCCCGGCGCCCGCGCCGGCACAGCCCGCGGCCCAGGCCCAGGCCCCGAAGCCGCAGACCGAGACCCCCGCACCGGCTCCGGCGTCGGCGGTCAGGCCCGGTCCCGCAGTGAAGCCCGGACCGGCCGCGAAGCCGGCTCCGCAGGAGCAGGCGCCGCGTCCGGCCGCGGCACAGAGCAACAATCACGCCCCGGCAGCGCAGAACGGCACCGCCGCCCCCACCTCGGCCCCGCGTCCGAACCCCTCGGGTCCGCGTCCCGGCCAAGGCCAGGGGCAGGGCCAAGGCGGCCAGCAGGGTCATCGGCCGTCCCCCGGACAGGGCGGCGGCCCCAAGCCCGGCCCGAAGACTCCCCGGGTCGGCAACAACCCGTTCTCTTCCGCCCCTGAGCGGGAGCGTCCCGCTGCGCGTCCGACCCCCGGGCCCGGTGGCCCGCGTCCGGGTCCCGCGCAGGGCGGCCCGCGTCCGGCCCCGGGGCAGCGTCCCGGCGGCGGTCACGGTCAGGGCCAGGGCGGTCAGCGTCCGGCCGCGGCGCAGGGTTCCGGCCCGCGTCCGGGTGGTCCGCGTCCCAGCCCCGGCTCGATGCCGCCTCGGCCCAATCCGGGTGCGATGCCGCAGCGTGCCGCGCGTCCAGGTCCGGCGGGCGCCGGACGTCCGGGTCGTCCGGGCGGTGGCCCGGGTGGCGGCGGTCCCCGTCCCGGTGGCGGCGGTGGCGGTGGTGGCTATCGCGGCGGCGGTGGCGGCGGTGGCGGCACCGGTGCTCCGGCCGGTGCGGGCGCACCGGGTACGAGCGGCGGTTTCCGCGGTCGTCCCGGCGGCGGTGGCGGTGGTCGTCCCGGTGGCCCGGGTGGTCGCGGCGGCGCCGCGGGTGCCTTCGGCCGTCCGGGTGGCGCGCCGCGTCGTGGCCGCAAGTCCAAGCGTCAGAAGCGCCAGGAATACGACTCGATGCAGGCGCCGACCGTAGGTGGCGTGCGGCTGCCCCGCGGCAGCGGCGAGATCATCCGCCTGGCCCGCGGCGCGTCCCTGTCGGACTTCGCCGAGAAGATCAACGCCAACCCGGCCTCGCTGGTGCAGGTGCTGTTCAACCTCGGTGAGATGGTGACGGCGACCCAGTCGGTGAGCGACGACATCTTCGAGCTGCTCGGTGGCGAGATGAACTACGTCGTGCACGTGGTCTCCCCTGAGGACGAGGACCGCGAGCTGCTGGAGAGCTTCGATCTCACCTACGGCGAGGACGAGGGCGACGAGAACGACCTGGTCATCCGTCCGCCGGTAGTGACCGTCATGGGTCACGTCGACCACGGTAAGACTCGACTGCTGGACACGATCCGTAAGGCCAACGTCCGCGAGGGCGAGGCCGGCGGCATCACCCAGCACATCGGCGCGTACCAGGTGCTCACGCACCTGAACAACGAGGACCGGCTCATCACCTTCATCGACACCCCGGGTCACGAGGCGTTCACCGCCATGCGTGCCCGTGGTGCGAAGGCCACCGATATCGCGATCATCGTGGTCGCCGCCGACGACGGTGTCATGCCGCAGACGGTGGAGGCGATCAACCACGCGCAGGCGGCCGATGTGCCGATCGTGGTGGCGGTCAACAAGATCGACAAGGAAGGCGCGAACCCGGACAAGATCCGGCAGCAGCTGACCGAGTACGGGCTGGTGGCCGAGGAATACGGTGGCGACACCATGTTCGTCGACATCTCCGCCAAGCAGGGCACCAATATCGAGCAACTGCTCGAGGCGGTGCTGCTGACCGCGGACGCGTCGCTGGACCTGCGGGCGAACCCGGATATGGACGCCCAGGGTGTGGCCATCGAGGCGCACCTCGACCGTGGCCGCGGCCCCGTGGCGACCGTGCTCATCCAGCGCGGCACCCTGCGGGTCGGGGACTCGGTCGTGGCGGGCGACGCCTACGGTCGCGTCCGGCGCATGGTCGATGAACACGGTGACGATGTGGTCGCGGCGCTGCCGTCGCGGCCGGTGCAGGTCATCGGCTTCACGTCGGTGCCCGGCGCGGGTGACAACCTGCTGGTCGTCGACGAGGACCGCATCGCCCGGCAGATCGCCGACCGGCGCAACGCGCGTAAGCGCAACGCCCTGGCCGCGCGCAGCCGCAAGCGGATCAGCCTGGAAGATCTGGATGCCGCGCTGAAGGAGACTTCGGAGCTGAACCTGATCCTCAAGGGCGACAACTCCGGTACCGTCGAGGCGCTGGAGGAGGCCCTGCTGGGCATCGAGATCAGCGACGAGGTGCGGTTGCGGGTCATCGACCGCGGTGTCGGTGGCGTCACCGAGACCAACGTCAACCTGGCCTCGGCGTCGAACGCGATCATCATCGGGTTCAACGTGCGTGCGGAGGGCAAGGCGACCGAGCTGGCCAACCGCGAGGGCGTGGACATCCGGTACTACTCGGTGATCTACCAGGCGATCGACGAGATCGAGAAGGCCCTCAAGGGCATGCTCAAGCCGATCTACGAAGAGGTCGAGCTGGGTCGCGCCGAGATCCGGGCGATCTTCCGCTCCTCCAAGTTCGGCAACATCGCCGGTTGCATGATCACCTCCGGGTCGGTCAAGCGCAACGCCAAGGTGCGCCTGCTGCGCGACAGCACCGTGGTCGCCGAGACGACGCTGCAGTCGCTGCGCCGGGAGAAGGACGATGTCACCGAGGCTCGCGAGGGCTTCGAATGTGGTATTACCTTGGGCTACAACGACATCAAGGAAGGCGACATCATCGAAGCCTATGAGCTTCGTGAGAAGCCACGGGACTGAGAATCGAATCGCACGCCGGGCATTCGCCCGGCGTGCGACCTCGGTTCGCGCACATACAAAGAGGTGAGCCGTTGTTCGTCGGAGCGCTGGAGTTCGACATCCTGCTCGGCGACGTTCATTCGCTGAAACAGAAGCGTTCCGTTATTCGCCCGGTCGTGGCCGAGCTGCAGCGCTTCGGCGTCTGCGCGGCCGAGAGCGGTCAGCAGGATCTCCATCGCCGCAGTCTGCTGGGCGTCGCCATGGTCAGCTCCGAGGTGGGTCATCTCACCGAGGTGCTGGACAGATGTGAACGCCACGTCGCGGCCCGTCCGGAGTTAGAGTTGCTGGCAGTACGCCGCAGGATCTTCGGACCCGAGGATTAACTACGCAAGGAGGACCCCATGGTGGATCAAGCCAGGGCACGCCGACTCGCGAAGCGGATCGTCTCGATCGTAGGCACGGCCATCGAGTACGAGATCAAGGATCCGCGGCTGAGTTTCGTGACCATCACCGATGCCAAGGTGACCGGTGACCTTCGAGAGGCCACTGTTTACTACACCGTGCTCGGGGAAAATCTACAGACCGAACCCGACTACACCGCCGCGGCCGCGGGCTTGGAGAAGGCCAAGGGTGTGCTGCGCTCCAAGGTGGGCGCGGCCACGGGGATCAAGTTCACCCCCTCGCTGGCCTTCGTCCTGGACACCGTGCCCGATGCGGCACGGGAAATGGAGGAACTGCTCGCTCGCGCTCGCGCGGTCGACGAGCGGGTGGCCCAGGTGGCGGCGACCGCGACACATGCGGGCGACGCCGACCCCTACAAGATCGAAAACGACGAGGAAGACTGACCGCTCCCGCAGCGCGCGTCGCGGCGGGGGCATCAGGCCCGCAAGGGAAACTGGTTAGCGATGACAGCAGTAACGCCGGCGGCCGATCTCGCCGCGGCCGTGCAGGTATTGGACACGGCCCGGTCGGTGACCGTGCTGTGTCATGTGCAGCCCGACGCCGACACGATCGGCAGCGGGCTGGCACTGGCGCAGGTATTGGCCCGGCGCGGGACGCCGGTTCAGGTCTCCTTCGCCGCACCGGCGGAATTGCCGGTCTCGATGCGCAGCATGCCGGGTGTCACGCACCTGGTGCCGCCCGAGCGGGTTCCCCGGCAAGTGGACGTGCTCGTGGCCGTGGACTGCGGCAGCGCCGGGCGCCTCGGCGCGCTGGCCGACCGGATCACCGGTGCGGAAACGACCCTCGTGCTCGACCATCATCGTTCCAACACCCGCTTCGGCACGGTGAACGTGATCGATCCGGATGCGGAGTCGACCACCGCCCTGCTGATGCGGGTCTTCGACGCCTGGGGCGAGCCGATCGACCGCGATATCGCGCACTGCCTGTTCGCGGGCCTGGTCACCGACACCGGATCGTTCAAGTGGGCGGGCCCCGGCACGCACCGGCTCGCCGAACGATTGCTGGCCACCGGCATCGACGGCACCGGGATCACCCGCACCCTGATGGACACCCATCCGTTCGCGTGGCTGGGCATGCTGTCGCGGGTGCTGGGCTCCGCCCGGATCGAGCACGCCGCCGCCTACGGCACGGGCCTGGTCTACGTGTTCGTGCGTCGCGACGATATCGACGGCGTGCGGTCGGAGGAGGTCGAGAGCGTCATCGACGTCATCCGCACCACCGCGGAGGCCGCGATCGCGGTCGTATTCAAGGAATCGCGCACCACCCCCGAATTGTGGACGGTCTCGCTCCGCTCCCGCGACAGCGCCATCGGCGCCGACGACGGCGTGGACGTCGCCCGTGTAGCCACCATTCTCGGCGGCGGCGGCCACCGCTACGCCGCGGGTTACACCACCAGCGGAAGCCAGGGACAGTTGGTCGCGGCGCTGCTGGCGGCGCTGGACGCGCCGCAGTAGGACGATCGGGGCACTACTCCACGGCCCCGCGCCATCGGGTTGTCAACTCGCAAGGCGTCCGGCGTCGAGTGCGATCGGATCGCGCCAGACATCCATGGGCACCGCGCGTTCGGCCCGCCCGCTGTCGTCCAGCACGTGGCCCATCAATTTCAGGTGACGCAACGTGAGTAGACGCTGGGTGATACGGATACTCGGAATGCGCAGGGTGAGTTGCCTTTCCAGATGGTGGAGTTCATCCGCGGAATCGAGCCAGACGCTGAGTACCAGATTGCTGTCGCCGATCACCGACGCGCACATCCGAGTCTGCGGCAGCTGCGCCAATTCTTGTGCGGTGGATTCCAATTCGGTTGGCGGCACCTCGATCCACAGGGTGGACTCGATCGGGCGACCCGCGGCGGCATGCGACAGTTCGCAGCGGAAGGCCAGTGTGCCGCTGTCCATGTGCCGGCGCAGGCGTCGCCGGACGGTGCTCGTGCTGGTCTGCGCGATCGTGGCGAGATTGTCGTGCGAGGCCCGCCCGTCGATGCTCAGGGCCAGCACCAGGGCGCGATCGGTGGGCGACAGGGGCGGGACGATCGTTCGCGCGGGTGCGATCCGGTGCGGACGACGTTGATGAGCGGCCAGCAGCCGACGCTGGTTCGCGTCCAGACAGCGCAGCCGCCACCGGCTTCCCTCGGCGAACATTCTGGTGACAACCAGCACCCGGACCGTGTGCACACCGGGAATGCGGTTCAGCCGCGCGGTCAGATAGCGCGTGAGCATTCCGAGATCCGAAACCCACACCGCGAGTAGCAGATCGGAGGCGCCGACCGTATGCGAGACGGTTACCGCATGGGGGTCGTCGAGCAGGGTCTGCCCGACCCGCAGCACGCTGTCCGCGGCGCATGTGACGGTGACCAGAGCGAAAGGCATCGTCAGCATCAGCGGTGAAGCGCAGTACGCGGTCACCCAGGCATGTCCCTCGGTGAGCAGTCGCTCCCACCGGCGGGACGCGGTCACCGGGCTCACCCCCAGGACCTCGCCGAGCAGCTTCCACGACGCGCGCGGAGCGATCTGCAGTGCGTTGAGCAATGCGTACTCGATCTCGTCGAGCTGATCATTTTCGTACATCCGGTACCCGCTTGCTGGTGTAATTCTTCAGTTTTCGCGGGTTGATGCCGCGCAACCCCATCATCTAACCGAGGGGCAATCGACGGCACGATGAGGTGTTCGATTGTCATAGATATTTCGGAATATTTTACGAATCCGAAATTTAATGATTTCCCGGGACGCTGGTTCGGCCATCGTCGGAACCAGGGGGCCGTAGATGCTCGACAGTCGTTCTCCCGCTGTGAGATCCGCTGGCGGAGGCGATTCGATCGCCGCGCGCCTGGATCGGATGCCGATTACCCGCATGCACGTCGTTGCCGTGGTGTGCGTAGGTCTCGGACTGTTCTTCGACACTTACGAGATATTCCTTGCCGGGACATTGTCCACGGTACTGAGAAAGGAGTTCGACCTCAGCGCGGGATCGCTGAAGGCCGTGCTCGCCAGCGCGTTCCTCGGCCAGTTCCTCGGCGCGATCCTGCTGGGGCGGCTGGCCGATCGGCTGGGGCGGCGTCGCGCCTTTCTGCTCAATCTCGCGGTGTACTCGCTGTTTTCGCTGGTCGGTGGCCTGGCGCCGAATGCCGGGCTGTTGGTCGCCTCGCGGTTTCTGGCTGGGATGGGGTTGGGCGCGGAGACCGCGCTCGCCGATGCCTACCTGTCCGATCTGCTGCCCGCGCGAGTGCGCGGACGCCTGCTGTCGGTCGCGTACACCGTCGGCTTCCTCGGTGTCCCCGCCGCCGGATTCCTCGCCCGCTGGTTGGTTCCGTTGTCGCCGTTCGGGATTGCGGGCTGGCGGTGGATGTTCTTCCTGGGGGCCGCCGGCGCCGTGGGTGTCTGGGCGCTGCGACGGATTCTGCCCGAATCTCCGCGCTGGCTGGAATCGGTCGGCCGCGTGGAGGAAGCGGATGCGGCGATGAGCGCCTGGGAGGAGTCCGCCCGGCGGGCGGGCCGGGAATTGCCGGATCCCGAGCCCGTCATGTCCGGGTATTCGGTTGCGACACAACGGCTGCCGCTGCGGACCCTGTTCGCCGCGTCCTACGCTCGCCGCACCGTGATGGCCTGGGTGATGAATGTCGGATCAGCCTTCGGCTATTACGGATTCGGCACGATCGCACCGCTGGTGCTGGTCGCCAAGGGATATTCCGTTGTCGGATCGCTGACATTCATCGCGCTGAGCTATATCGGTTATCCGGTGGGTTCGGCGTTGTCGCTGTTCATCATCGAGCGCGTCGAACGCAAGTGGGTGATCGCCGGGACCTGCGTCGGTATGGCGGTCAGCGGCGTGCTGTTCGGGGTGGCCGGATCGCCCGCCGTCATCGTCCTGTGGGGGTTCGCGTTCACGCTGATCAGCAATGTCTATTCCAACGCTTTTCATATCTACCTCGGCGAGGTGTATCCGACCGCAGTGCGCGCGACCGGAGTCGGTGCCGCGTATTCGATCAGCCGGCTGACCACCGCCGCGCTGCCGTACATCTTGATTCCGGCGTTGTCGGTCGGACCGGGATTCGTCTTCGCGATCGTGGCGGTGGCATTGGCCGTGCTCGTGCTGGACGTTCTCGTGCTGGGGCCGCGAACGAACGGGTTGTCGGTCGAGGTGACCGCGCCGTCACTGAAAGGGATGGATCATGTCCGCAGATGACGAGGCCGTCGAGCTATGTCATCGCCTCATGCGAATGGATACCTCGAATTACGGCGACGACAGCGGTCCGGGGGAGCGGGTGGCAGCCGAATACATCGCCGAACTGCTCGACGAGGTCGGTCTGGCGGTCGAGGTCATCGAGCCCAGTCCTGGCCGGACCACGCTGATCACCCGCTGGGAGGGCGTCGATCCGGACCGTTCCGCCCTGCTGGTCCACGCGCATACGGATGTCGTACCGGCCGAGCCCGCGTTGTGGAGTCATCATCCATTCGGCGGGGAGATCGCCGATGGATATCTCTGGGGCCGAGGCGCGGTGGATATGAAATACTTTGCTGCCCAGGTTCTTTCGGTGGTGCGAGCGCGGCGGCGGTCCGGTCGTCCGCCCGCTCGCGATGTGGTTCTCGCCTTTCTGGCGGATGAGGAGAACGCCGGTCGTCTCGGCGCACGATGGCTGGTCGACAAGCGGCCCGAGCTGTTCGAGGGATGTACCGAGGCCATCGGCGAGGTCGGCGGATATTCGGCGACCCTGCCCACCGGTCGTCGTCTCTACCTGGTGGAGAGTGCCGAGAAGGGAGTCATCTGGTTCCGGCTCACCACCGCGGGGGTCGCCGGGCACGCCTCGATGTTGAATCCACGCAACAGCATTACCGAGCTGTCCGAGGTGGTGAATCGGATCGGACGGCACGAATTCCCGATCCGGCTCGCGCCCTCGACACGGATGCTGTTCGAGGCGGTGGCGGCCGAACTCGGTGAGGTCTTCGATCCGCGAGACCCGGCGCCGCTATTGAAGGCGATCGCGCCGCTGGAGCGCATGGTCGGTGCGGTGCTGCGCGATATCGCCTCGCCGACCCGCCTGAACGCCGGATACAAGACCAATGTCATCCCCAGCACGGCCGGCGCCGAGATCGACTGCCGGTTCATCCCGGGATTCGAGGAGCAGTTCGTCGCGGAGCTGCGCGAGCTCGCCGGTCCCGACGTGCAGTGCGAGATGATCTACCGGGACAACGCCCTCGAGACGCCCTTCGACGTGCCCCTGACCAGTGCGATGGAGGCCAGCCTGGCCGCCGAGGATCCGGGCTGCGGTGTTGTGCCTTACCTGCTGCCCGCCGGAACCGACGCCAAGCACTTCAGCCGCCTCGGCATCGCCTGCTTCGGATTCGCACCGTTGCAACTCCCCGGAGACTTCGATTTCCCGGCGGCTTTCCACGGCGTCGACGAGCGGGTCCCGGTGGAGTCGGTGCGTTTCGGCGCCCGGGTGCTGGACACGTTCTTCGACCTGTGCTGAAAGCAGCGCTTGCCGAGAGAATCGTCGGGCCACCCTTATCTGACCGCTGGTGTGGAGTCGCGATGCCGGGGAAAGGTCCGATTCGGCAGACGGCTCGGCGGGTTGTCGGACCCCTGTGCGATCGTGGTCCTGGAGTTGGACGGCGGTTGACACAGATGAGGAGTGATCGGAGAGGTGAGCGACGTTCCTTTGGATGCGGCCGATGAGGCGACGGTGAGCGAGACCGTCGACGGGGGCGCGTCCGCCGGGCCGGGGAGGATTCTGGGGATCGCGGTGCCGACGCTCGGGGTGTTGGTGGCCGAGCCGGTCTATCTGCTGTTCGATATGGGGG
>NZ_JAGPOX010000217.1 GCF_019038435.1 Nocardia alni | reverse complement strand
GATGATGCCCTGTGCGGCCTTGAGCGGTTCGGCTTTCACGTCCGAATCCAGCCAACCACAGAGGATTTCGGCCACCTCGGCGGCATCGGCGCCGGGGCGTCCGGACAGTTCCCGCGTGCCCGAGAGCACCGGATCGGCGCAGCCGCCGGTGTTCTCGGCCAGCCACCGGGGCAGGTGCTCTCGGGTGTAGCCGTACAGGTCCTCACGCACGGAGGCGGTCGGACTGGTCGTGCCCTCGATGTCGACGACGATCGCGGAGATCACGACGTGGCGAGCAATTCGTCGAGGGTCGGGAAGCCGGCGCCGATCTTGTCGCCGGTGAAATCGCCGACCCAGCCGTCTTCCTCCTCGAAGAACCGGACGGCCAGGAAGTCGGGGCGTGCGCCCATGTCGAACCAGTGCCGGGTGCCCGCGGGCACCGAGACCAGATCCCCGCCCTCGCAGACCACCGCCACGACCTCGCCGTCCAGGTGCAGGTAGAAGCAGCCGCGGCCGGAGGCGAAGAACCGCACCTCGTCCTCGGCGTGCCGGTGCTCGGACAGGAACTTCTCGCGCGCGGCGACGGCCTTGTCCGGCCACTGCGGGTCGCTGTCGTCGGGGTGGATGCGCGCGACGTCGATGTGCTTGTAGCGGCCGTCGGCGTTCAATTCCCCGATGCGCCCGGCGTATTCGGCGAGGATATCCTCGGTGGGGGCCTGCCCGTCGGCCGGAAGCGGCCAGCGGTCGAATACGATGCCACGCTTGCTCAATTGTGCGCCGATTTCCTCGGTATCGGTGGTACGCAACACGATTCGATCGGAATCGGCGTCGGGCATGATCTGCAACAGGGTCATGGGGAGATCCTCCTGGGAAAAAACCTTACGGGTGCGCGCCGATGGTTCGGCGCCCGCTCAACGTCACCAGTTCGCACATCGCCTCGAGGCATTCCGCGCGGTCGCGGGCCTGGGCAAGGCCCGAACCCCACGCGGTGATGCCGTGTCCGGCGATGAACAGCACCGGCGGCGCTTTCGGATGTTCTATCAGGTAGCGCTCGATATCGTCGCCGATGCGGGAGACGTCGGCGTGATTGGCGAAGACGGGGATATCGATGACCTCGACATTATCGGATTTCGACCCTACGAGCCCCTTGATCAGCTCGTATCCGGCGAACCGCAGCAGCCCGGGCCCCGACGCGTGCGTGGGCGCCGGGTTCGCACCGACCAGGCCCGCCTCCTCACCGGACCCGAATGCTCCCGCGCCCGATCGTCCTGTGCTGTCACCGGATTCGATCACCCCGTGGCTCGATCGGGTCGCGGAACCGGTGGAGTCGACGGATCGTGCCGTGGTGGCGATGGTCCGGGCCGTGGCATGCGGCGGATGCACATGCACGACCGCCTCCGCGTTGGTGGCCCGGTAGACGGCGGTGTGGATCGAGGTCTCCGCCGAGGGGCGCCGATGCCCCGAAATCTGCTGTGAATCAGCGATCTTGACCGTCACCATGTCGTCGGCGAGCAGTTCCCCCTTGGACAGCCCGCTTCCGGTGACCACGGCCGTCTTCGCCGACCGCACCGAGATGTTGCCCGCCGTGCCCGGCATCCATCCGCGCGCGTACAGCCCGCGGGCGATCTGGGCGATGCTCTGCACCGCAATCGTTTCCGGGTCGATCGCCGCCGACTCGGAGTTCGAGGCGACGCCAGGGACCGAGGCGTCGCCGGCCGCAGGCACGATAGTTCCGTTCGCCACGCCGCTCTCAGTCGTCGAAGCAGCGGCGCGCGCGGACGCGGCAGTTCGGGTCGTCGCGTCGATATCGGTCGTGGAGGCACGGCCGGCCGCAGGCACGGTAGTTCCGGTTGCCGCGCCGATATCAGTCATCGAGGCGCCACCGGCCGCCGAGGCAGAGCCGTCCGCCGATGCGGCAGTTCGGGTCGTCGCGTCGCCATCGGTGGTCGGGGCAGCGCTTTCTGCGGACAGGAACGTACCGGTCACGACGCCGTTCTCGGTGACCACGGCCGTGACCAGTTCCGGCGGTGTCACGTCGAACGCCGGATTGAACACCGCGGTCCCCTCGGGAGCTGTCGGCACACCGCCGATTTCGGTGATCTCGTGCGCCGCGCGCTCTTCCACGACGATCTCACGGCCGGTCGCCGTGGCCGCGTCGCGGGTGGACTCGGGGGCGACCACGACGAACGGAATTCCGTGATGGTGCGCGGCGATCGCCAGCGCATACGTCCCGATCTTGTTCGCCACCGATCCGTCGGCGGTGATCCGGTCCGCGCCGACCAGCACGCAATCGACCTGCCCGGTCGCCATCGCCCACGCCGCCGCCGAGTCGATCGTCAGCCGGTGCGGGATGCCCGCCCGGGCCAGCTCCCAGGTGGTGAGCCGCGCACCCTGCAACAGCGGCCGGGTCTCGTCGACCAGCACCGACTCCACCGCCCCGCGCTCGGCCAGCAGCAGGATCGCACCCAGTGCGGTGCCGAACGACGTCGTGGCCAGGCGTCCGGTGTTGCAGTGGGTGAGCACGCGCAACGGCCGGTCCGGAGTCAGCCGCCGCACCAGATCCGCCGCATGCGTCGCGGCGACCCGGTTGATCCGGCCGTCCTCCTCGAGCATCGCCAGCGCCTCGGCCAGCACGGCCCGCGGCCCCTCGGGCAGCCTGCTCAGCGCCCGCCGCACACCCCACGCCAGATTCACCGCGGTGGGCCGCGCCGAGGCGACCCGCTCGGCCTCCGCCGTCACCGCCACGTCGTCGCCGGGATGCGCGAGGGTAGCCAGCACCACCCCGAACGCCCCCGACACCCCGAGCGCCGGGGCGCCTCGAATGGCCAGTGTGGAGATCGCGTCGATGACCTCGTCCACCGTGGTGATCCGCAACGTCCGCAGCTCACCCGGCAGCGCCCGCTGATCGACGGTCACCAACGCGCCGTCGACCCACGAGATCGAACTCTCACCCATCCAGAAAACCTCTAGACCTAGACCCGACTACCTCGCTGAACCGTATCCAACACACCACTGCTCCCGAGCGCCAGGTTTGCGCTCACCCCAATTCCTGACCAGCGGGTCGCCGCCGGGTAAGTCCGAGACGAATACCGAGAACGTCCCTTCAGCGCGGGAGAACCGGCCTCCCCCTGCATTCTTGGGGCCGATTTAGCGGAAAACCGAGCTTCAGGCCCGAAGAATGTAGCGGGAGGCCGGGTTGTCCTTCACGTCGTGGTGTGTCGGCGGCTCGCCGAGTGCGGGGTGGTCGCGGTCACGCACAAGGCCCACTCGACGGGCGCCAGCAAGCCCGCACCACGATGCGGATCTGAGCTGGGCCGGGCCGCGGCGGTTCGACATCCTCGACCCGCAAGACCTCGCCGGGATCTCCAACAGACACCCGTCTCGGGGACGGTGTCGGGTCGAGAACGCGGCGAGTGACCCGCAGAACCGGCCTCACGCTGCATTCTTCGGGTGTGATCGTCGGAAACCAGAGTTTCGAGGCGAAAGAATGCAGCGTGAGGCCGGGTGTCGCGGCGGGGGGCGGGAAATGGAGCATCAGGCCGCGGACGGACGGTAGCTCAGTGCACACCCTTCCGTGAGGATGGCAGGCACTGGTTGATCAGTAGGCGGGCGGCCTTGGACGCGCGGGTTGTGTCGCCGGTGACCAGGCGGTCCTGCAGTATGCCTCGGATGCCCGAAACCATCAGGGTCGCAGCGGATTCCGGGTCGGGCATGGACGGGTCCAGCTCGGACAGGACCTTGGTGAGCGCGTCGATCAGCACGTGCACCGAGTCGTTGGCGTAGGCGGCGAACGGGCTGCCGGGCACCGAGCCCACGCCCAGCACCTGCAGCAGGACGCTGGTGCTGCGCACCCAGTCGCTGGTGGTGTTCACGCAGAACGATTCGATCAGCCGTCGTCGCAACATGTCGATGTCCTCGACGTCGGCGAACATACTCGCGATATCGGGCCGCTGGGTTTCCAGCGCGGACACCAGCATCTGCTCCTTGCTTCCAAAATAATGGATCAACATTCTGGAGCTGGTTCCCAGGTAGTCTGCGAGCGGACGGAGGGAGAGTTCGGTGAGTCCGCGGTCGGCGATATACGCGATGACACCGGCGAGCAGCGCTGCTCGCCGTGCCTGGTCGAGTGGGCGTGGCACGGGTTGACTGTAGCGTCCGCTACAGGTATTCATGACCGCATGCCTGTACCGAATGTTTCACATTCACCACGCGGAGTCGTCGTCACCGGAATGGTCACCACCACGAGCCTGGCTCCCGATCTGGAGGGCACCTGGTCTCGCCTGCTCGACGGGGAGAGTGGAATCGGAACACTCACAGACGATTTCATCACCAAGTACGACCTGCCGGTGCGGATCGGCGGCAAGCTGAAGCAGAGCCCGGCCGAACACCTGACCCGCATCGAGTTGCGCCGCCACTCCTATGTGCAGCAGATGGCGCTGGTGCTGGGGCGGCAGGTGTGGGAGGACGCCGGCAAGCCCGATGTCGAGGGCGAGCGGCTCGGTGTCGCGATCGGCACGGGCCTGGGCGGCGGCGACACCATCGGCGCGGCGATGAAGCAGATGGAGCAGGGCTACCGCAAGATCCACCCGCTGACGGTGCCCATGGTGATGCCCAACGGGTCCGCCGCGCGCGTGGGACTCGAATTCGGCGCCAAGGCGGGCGTTTACGCGCCCACCTCCGCCTGCGCCTCGGGCGCGGAGGCGATCGCGCACGCGTGGCGGCTGATCGCCACCGGCGAGGCCGACGTGATGATCGCCGGCGGCGTCGAGGGCTATATCGAGGCCATCCCGATCGCCAGCTTCGCGATGATGCGCGCGATGAGCACCCGCAACGACGACCCGGCCGGGGCCTCGCGCCCGTTCGACCGCGACCGGGACGGGTTCGTCTTCGGCGAGGCCGGCGCGCTGGTGGTCCTCGAGTCCGAGGAGTTCGCCGCCGCGCGCGGGGCCAAGGTGCACGGCCGCGTCCTGGGCGCCGGCATCACCTCCGACGGCTACCACATGACCGGTACCGATCCCGACGGCGGCGGTTCGGCGAACGCGATGCGCAAGGCGATCAATTTCGCGGGGCTGACCGCCGGTGATATCGACCACATCAACGCGCACGCCACCGCCACCCCGGTCGGCGACGCCTCGGAGGCCAACGCCATCACGGCCGTGGCGAAGCAGGCCTCGGTGTACGCGCCCAAGGGCGCGCTCGGTCACTCGATCGGCGCGGTCGGCGCGCTGGAGGCCATCCTGACCGTGTGCACAGTGCGCGACCAGATTGTCCCGCCCACACTGAATTTCGAGAATCCCGACGAGGGTGTGGAGTTGGACATCGTGCACAGCTCGTCCCGTAAGCAGGACATCTCCTATGCGCTGAGCAACTCCTTCGGGTTCGGCGGGCACAACGTGACACTGGCGTTCGGGCGGGCCTGAAGGTAATCACTCGCGCGCTGGGGCTGCCGACCCGATCCCAGCCGCTGGAGTCCCGGGCGGGCGCCCTGACCGCGTCCGCGCTCGGCGGCACGTGGCCTGGTGTCCCGAGCCGCTCTCACGCACAGCGGCGGGTCGGGTACCCGGTGTAGAACCTGTTTCAGTATTGTTCCGGCATGGCCTTCGTGATCGACGAGAGTGTGGAAATCGATGCACCTGCCGCGACGGTATGGCAGGTGCTGACTGACTTTCCTCGCTACGGCGAATGGAATCCGTTCTGTGTCGCCGCCGAGACCACACTCGAGCCGGGGGCGCCGATCGATATGCGGGTGCGGCTGCTCGGCCCCGGACCGATGAAGCAGCGTGAGTTCATCCGCACGAGTACCCCCGGCGTCGGTTTCAGTTATTCGATGAAGCCGATGCCGCTGGGCGCGTTGCACAGCCTGCGCACACAGACCCTCACCCCGGTGGGCGAGGAACGCTGCCGCTACGACTCGCATTTCGAACTCGACGGCTGGCTGCTGCCGGTGGTCAGCGGGCTCATGGGTAGCGCGCTGCGCCGCGGGTTCGGCGGCATGACCGCCGCGGTCGCCGAGCGTGCCGTGGAACTGCGCTGAATACTTTGCGCGGTGCTCACGTCGGCGCTCCGGGATCCGCTGTGGGGCATCAGCGATGGCAAGGGGTGCATACATGCACGCGATGCGGAGTGACCAGGGGTGGACCGACCCAGCGGGGCGATTCGGGCATTTCGCTGGGGCACAGTAGGTTTACTCTCGGCAGGTACCGCTCCGCAGGATCTACGGAAGGTCATACCGTGTTCCGAACCACCACCGGCACATTCGCTGTCGTCGCGACCGTTTGCGTCGTGGTCGCGGGCGTTCTGTCCGGATGCGGCCATGATTCGCGCCCCACCGAGGCCGCACCGATCACCGCGACCGCCGCCCCGGCGCAACTGCCGGTGACGCAGGGCAATTCGGGCACCTCGGCGCTGGCGGCCACCGGCGAGCAGTCTCCGCCCGCGGCCTGCGGCGTCAACCTGAGCTCCCCCGCGGTCGCCGCCGCCGTGGCGAAGCTACCGATGGAGCCGGTCACCCAATCCCATTGGGAGACCAACCCTTCCACCTTCGAAGGCAATTACAGCCCTTGCGCGACCTTGTCGACCGCCATCGTCATGATCCAGGGCGGGACGGCCAGCTCACCGGAACACGCCCTGATGTTCCACAAGGGCCGGTACCTCGGCACCGCGACCTCGAAGGCCTACGGCTTCA
This sequence comes from Nocardia alni, assembly GCF_019038435.1. GTDB lineage: Bacteria > Actinomycetota > Actinomycetes > Mycobacteriales > Mycobacteriaceae > Nocardia > Nocardia alni. The sequence continues at coordinate 5,342 of NZ_JAGPOX010000217.1, read as the reverse complement.
CCAGGCTGGTCCCCGCACGCACCACCGACGACACTGTCGCCCTGGACTATTGGACCCCCGGCACCTGCGATGCCTGCCCCGGCGGTACGCACGACGTGGTCACCTTCCACTGGGACGGCACTCACGTCGTCATGTCCGGCAAGCCCCCGAGCTACTGACCGCGGTACTTCTCGAGCAGGGGCAGGAAGATCCCGTCCACGATCATCGTGATGCGTTCCGGCGAAACCGGTTCGAGGGTCATCAGGAGGTCGTGCCGGATCAGGTCGAACGGTACGTCGAGGATCTCCCGCGGCACCCGGGTGAGGTCCAATTCGCCGCGATCGTGGGCGCGCCGGAAGACGGAGTCCGGTCGCTCGGCCTCGTCCCGATCCGGTATCTCGCCCGGGACGTCGAGCACCCGGTGGCGGACGTCGGCGGGAGTCAGCCCGCAGCTGTCGTACAGCCCCGCGAATGTCGCGCTGACGGACGTGATCAGCTCGCCGCGGGAGTCGTTCATCCTGGTGAACAATGCCAGCAGGTCGTCTCGAAGATTGCCGGTGTCGGGGATGGCGACGGGGGTGTTCGCCCGGTAGTGGCTGATGGCTTGAACGACCAGGTCGTCCTTGCGCGGCCAGCGGCGATAGAGAACGGCGACACCGGTTTTCGCGCGGGTGGCGACGGATTCCATCGTCAGCTTGGCGAAGCCGACCTCGGCGAGCTCCTGCCATGCGGCATCGAGCAGCGCCTCCTCGAGCGCCTTGCCTCGGCGCCGGCGGGGAACCCCGGTCGTCACGTCCTCTGCCATCACGCTCCGATTATAAGGACGTTCGCCTCTATAAGGGTGGCTTGCATTCCCTATTTCCCCTGGCTTCTCGCGCTATGGCTCGCGATCGGTGGCATGGGGCTCGACGCGATCATCATGCCGGTGATGACCGGCTTTTGATGGGCAACGGGTTTCGCGCTGATCGCGACGGTGATGTGCGCCTGGCTCCCGGGGCGCCGGAACAGGTGCCGCGGCCGCCGGAGCGGCTGCGGCGGCATGGGCCGCACTGGCCGAACCGTCCGGTCCGCGAGTCGCGCCGCAGGGCCGACGCGGCCGGCGACGCTACGGCTTCGACGAAGTGGGGCGGTGGGCCGATCGGCCCACCGCCCCAATGACATTCGGTGCTGTCAGGCGTTGTTGAGCTTGTTCAGGCGCTCACAGGAGTCGAGGTACTCCTCGATCAGGCGCTGCATGAGATCGGCGGTGCGCTCGACCTTGTTCATCAGGCCGACCACCTGGCCGACCGGGTTGAAGTTCACGTCCTTGGCGGCCTCGGGGTAGCGGTGCCCGCGCTTGACGCCGTCCAGGGCGACCATCATCTGCAGCGGCATCGGCAGCGGGTCAGGGTTCTCGGGGTTCTCCCACGCCTCGGTCCAGTCGTTGCGCAGCATCCGGGCGGGCTTCCCGGTCCACGACCGCGACCGCACGGTGTCGTGGCTGGTGGCATCGATGTAGGACTGCATCTGCGCGGGCGGCACATTGGCCTCCTCGACCGTCAGCCACAGCGAGCCGGTCCACGCGCCCGCCGCGCCCATCGCCAGGGCGGCGGCGATCTGGCGGCCGTTGCCGATACCGCCGGCGGCCAGTGCGGGCATATCACCGATCGCGTCGATGACCTGCGGCCACAGCACCAGCGAGGAGATCTCGCCGCAGTGCCCGCCGCCCTCGGTGCCCTGCATGACCACGAAATCCAGGCCCGCGCGCTTGTGGTTGAGCGCATGCTTGACCGAGCCGCACAGCGCGCCGATCAGGCGGCCGGAGTCCTGGACCTGCTTGATGATGTCGTCGGGCGGGGTGCCCAGGGCGTTGGCGACGACCTTGGCCTTGGGGTGCCGCAGGATCACCTCGACCTGCGGGGCCGCGGTGGTCGCGGTCCAGCCGAGCAGCTGGTTGTGGTGCTCTTCCCCGGGCAGCCGCGGCACTCCGTGGTCGGCCAGGATCTTCTCGGCGAAGTCGCGGTGGCCCTGCGGAACGAGTTCGGCCAGTTTGGCTTCCAGCTCGGCGGGGGTCAGCCCCTCGACGCCCTTGCCCTCGTACTTGGACGGGATGACCAGGTCGACGCCGTACACCCCGTGCACATGCTCGTCGAGCCAGGTCAGCTCGACCTCCAACTGCTCGGCGGTGAATCCGACCGCGCCCAGCACGCCGAGTCCACCGGCGTTGCTCACCGCGGCGGCGACGTCGCGGCAATGGGTGAAGGCGAAGATGGGGACATCGATACCCATTCGTTCGCAGATCTCGGTACGCATGGCCTGGTGCACTCCTCTGGTCTTCCGGCGCTCTCGCCACAACAGTAGAACACGTTTCATATTCAGGCTAGCTGTTCAGTGGACGCGAATCGAGGATGAAGCTTCCGATAGGGCGATCAAATGCGCCGATAGGGTCATGATGGGGAGATTTCGGCATACATATGTGCACTGAAAAGTGCGGGCAACTCGTTCTAGTTTGCGCAATTCGGCCGGACTCTTTCGATCGTCGGCCAGAGGAAATGGCCGACCTCGGAGAAGGCGCTGTTCAGTGGCGGTGAGGATGGACTCGTCGGTGTCCTGGCGGTCCGCTGATTCCACCGGTGGTCACAGTGGATCGGCACGCCCGGTCCGGGAGCATGGGTAGGCTCGGCGCCATGGCCTCCATTCGCCATGACATCGCGATCGACGCTTCGCCGCAACACGTGTGGGACGTCGTGCGCGATGTCGGCGCCGTGCACGAGCGCCTACTGCCCGGCCGGGTGGTCGGCACGCGGATCGACGGGGTCGAACGATTCCTGACCTTCCCGGACGGGCATGTGATCCGGGAGTTGATCATTGCCATCGATGAGCAGTCGCGGCGGTTGGCGTACTCCGTCGTGGACGGTGCGCGGCCTGCGCTGGAGTACCACCATGCCTCGTTCGAAGTCCGCGCCGAGGGTGAGTGCGCACGGCTTATGTGGATCACCGACGTCCTGCCCGACGCTGCCGCGCCCGAGATCCGCATCCGTACCGAGTACGGGATCGCCGAGATGAAGCAGGCGATCGAAGCAGCGGCGCCGAATGGTTTGCGCGACAATACATCGTCGTCAGGTGGTCAGGGTGAGTTCGGCCAGGGCGTAGGTCATCCAGGACTCTCGTAGGCGGTAGGTCTCTCGTGGTCCGGTGACATGGAGGTGTGGGTATTTGCTCAGCACGGCGCGGGCGGCGTGGTCGGCCTGCAAATGAGCCAGGGGCGCGCCGAGGCAATAGTGGCGGCCGCGGCCGAAAGTCAGGTTCGGGCGGCCATGTCCGGCGGGGTCCAGATGCGCTGAGCGCAGGGATGCGTACACGGTGTGGCCGTGTGGAATGACCACGCCGTTGATCTCGATGTCGGCGAGCGGGAACCGTCGCACGGCGTAGTTCATCGGTGTGGCGGTGCCGACCAGCTGCCGGATCAAGGTGGTGAATTCCGTTGGCCGGTCGAGTAGTTCGCGGGCCCGGGCTTGGTGGTGGCGTACCAATTCGTCAAGGACGAAGGAGGTCGAACTGATCGTGTTCTCGAATCCGCCGATGATCGTCAGGAATGCCAGGCTCACCAGTTCGTCCTCGGTGAGTCTGTCCTGGCCGTCCCGGGCCGCGATCCAGGTCGAGAGCAGGTCTTGGCCCGGTTCGCGTCGTTTGCCCGCGATCGCCTCGGAGATCAAGCCCCACAGGGTGGTCATCGACTTGCGCAACGCGTCGGCCTCGTGTGAGGCGTCCGAGCGGAACAGCGGCGCGGAGGCTTCGCGGAAGGCGCCCAACTGCTCCTGCGGCAGGCCCAGGAGCGTTCCGGTCACGCGCACCGGCAGAGGTTCGCACAAGCCCGTCATGAGGTCGATCCGGCCCGCGGCGGGAAGGTCGGCGACCAATTCGGTTACCGCCGTCCACACGATCTCCTCGTGGAACCGATGGTGCCGGGGGCCGAATGCCTCGGCTGCGAGGCTGCGGAGGCGGCGATGGGCCTCGCCGTCGAGGTTGAGCAGGTTGGCGTCGAGTGCGGGCGGCAGCTTGTTTCCGCGAAATCCCATGGTGCTGTCGGCTTTTGCCGCTGAAACATTCGGGTCGGTGAGCAGCATGGTCACGGCGTCGTAGCCGGTGATCACCCATACGGGCGAGCCGTCGGGTAGTTCGGCCCGGTGTACTCCGGGTGCACGGGTTCGCAGTCGCTCGTGCAGCGCGTCGATCTCGTGCGTGCTCGCGGTGAATGGAAGACTCCCCAATGTCATACCCGTCAGCGTGCCAGTCCTTCCGGCGGAATTCGACGTTTCGGCCGCACGACGACACCGAGGGCGGATCGGTTCCGTTGAGGTTCACGGACTGGTCCTGGAACATCCGCTGGTGAGCTGCGTCCTGGAAACGTGTCGGTGGGTCATGCGAACATATGTTCGTGTCCATCCGGGATAGGTCCGCTCCGCCGTCCACTCGCGACATGTCTTCCGGCGAGCAGGGGGTCTCGCCGGATGGGCGCCTCCCTGCGCGGGCCGAGGCATCGATCCTGCACGCGGACCTGGATTCGTTCTATGCCTCGGTCGAGCAGCGGGACGATCCGCGCCTGCGCGGGCGGCCGGTGATCGTGGGCGGCGGGGTGGTGCTGGCGGCCAGCTACGAGGCCAAGGCGTACGGCATTCGCACCCCGATGAACGGGGGTGCGGCGCGGCGGCTGTGCCCGGACGCGATCGTGGTGCCGCCGCGCATGGACGCCTACTCGCGGGCCAGCAAGCAGGTGTTCGAGATCTTCCGCGACACCACGCCCGAGGTCGAGGGTATCTCGATCGACGAGGCATTCCTCGACGTCGGCGGCTTGTGGCGCATCGCCGGCTCCCCCGTCGATATCGCAGCCCGCCTGCGCGAGCGGGTCCGCGAGCAGGCCGGGCTCCCGATCTCGGTCGGCGTGGCGCGCACCAAATTCCTGGCCAAGGTCGCGAGCGCCGTAGCCAAACCCGACGGCCTGCTCCTCGTGCCACCCGGCGGCGAACTGTCCTTCCTGCATCCACTCCCGGTCGAAAGACTCTGGGGTGTAGGCGAAGTCACCGCCCGCACCCTTCACGAGCACGGCATCACCCGGGTAGGCCACCTGGCCGAGCACGGCGAGGGCCCCTTGGCCGCCATTCTCGGCCGCGGCGCCGCCCGCCACCTCTACGCCCTGTCCTGGGCCCGCGACCCCCGCCGCGTAGACACCGCCCGTCGCCGCCGCTCGATCGGCGCCCAACGCGCCCTCGGCCGCGGCCCCCACGCCGACGCCGACATCGAGGCCTACCTCCACGGCCTCCTGGATCGCCTGGGCCACCGCCTCCGCGCCGCCGACCGCCGCTCACGAACCATCGTCCTACGCC
>NZ_JAGPOX010000216.1 GCF_019038435.1 Nocardia alni | reverse complement strand
GCACGGCCCTCCCCCCTTACCGTAATCGACCCCCTCGCCGACCCGAAAATGGTTGCGGTTCAACGGAAAAGAGTGCGTTTGGTAGTAAAGGGTGCGGATGCGGTCTGTCATTAGGTACCTGTCGGTACCCCGTGCCAATCTTCACGACATGCCGTCCATACCCCACGAGGCGTCGTTGGAGCTCCTGCGCCTCAACCCTTCACTCGCCGCGGTATTGCTCGCGGCCACCGGAATCGAGGTACCACCCGACCTCGTCGCCACCCCAACCGATGGCGACCTGACCGCCTGCCTCCCCACCGAATTGCGCGCCGACGCCCTGACGATCCTGCACAATCGGCAGCACAAACTGGCCGTGATCACCGAATCACAGTCGCGGCCACCCACCCGAGCCAAACGCCGTGCCTGGGCCGCCTATGTCGGCCTGGCGCAATCGGAAAACGATTGCGACGTCGTGCTGATCATCATCGCCCGGGACCGTGCGACGGCCCGCGCCTGCGCCACAGTCATCCGCACCGGTCATCCCGGATACGATCTACGTCCCTTCGTGATCGGCCCCGATACCATCCCCGACCCCACCGATCCCGCCAATGCCGCCGTCGCCCCGGAATTGACCGTGCTCGCGGCCATCGCACATACTCTGGACCTGGACTCCGACGCCACGCGCCGTGCGGTCATGCGCACCTTCGCCGACCTCGATCCCGAACGCCGCTCCACCTACACTCGACTTGTCTACTTCGCCGCCTCGCCTGCGGCCCGACGTGCTCTGGAGGACCTGATGGCAATCACTTGGCCCCGCATGGAGTTCTTCGACAAATTCATAGCCGAAGGCGAAGCACGCATACTGCTGCGTTTACTGGCCGCTCGCGGATTCACTATCCCCGACACCATTCGCGAACGCGTCGTGAACACCTCCGACACGGAGCAAATCGAGCGATGGTCCGACCGCGTATTGACCGCTGAATCCCTGGAAATGGTGTTCACGGACTGACCACCGTCCGGACGTTACCAACGCTGCCTCGTTTGGGCTACACCGTCGACGAGCCCGTGCGCGAACGCGTCGAGTCCGCTACCAGTATGGAGCAGGTCTTCGCCTGGCTCGATGCCGCGATGACAGGGAAGACGGTGGACGAGATCTTCGGCGACTGACGGGATGGTCGGTGGTCGGTCGGTTGAAGGCCGTCCATTCCGTCAGCTCAGGTGTGTGAGGATTCGGGTGGCCGCGGCTGTGGCGGAGGCGGAGCAGGCGGGGACGCCTACGCCGTGGAGGTAGGCGCCCGTTACGGCCACACCAGGAAGGGCAACTACCGAGGATTCGATCGTGGATACTCGGGTGGCGTGGTCAGGGGCGTATTGCGGGAGGCCGTCGGGCCAGCGTTGGACCAGGGTGTCGACGGGGCGCGTTTCGACGCCGGTGACGGTGGCGAGGTCTTCGATGGTGACGGCCGTCAGGTCCTCGTCGGACCAGGTCAGGGGGGTGGTGTCGCCGAAGCGGCCGAAGGAGGCTCGTAGGATCGCTACGTCGCGGTCGGCCAGGTGTGGCCATTTGCGGCTGGACAGGGTGAATGCCTTGGCGCGCAGGGATTCTCCGGTGGCGACGAGGATTCCAGAGTTGTCCGGTAGTGGGGTGTCCCGCGGGAGCGCCAAGGCGACCACGGCCGAGGAGGACAGGTCGATCCCGGCGGCCACGTGTGCGGCCTCCGGTGCGACGGTTCGCAGCAGGGCGGCGGTGACGGGGGCCGGGGTGGCCAGGATTACCGCGTCGACCGTGCCGATCGGCTCGAGCAGCCAGCCGTGGGCGGTGCGGGACAAGTCGGTGACCGGTGTGCCGGTGAAGAACTCGGGTGTGGCGGCGGCGAATAAGGCGTCCAGCAGCACCCGGTATCCGTCTCGGATGCCGCCGAAGACCGGTGCGGTGGATGGTGGCGGTAGCGCCCGCCCGACCGCCTCGGTCAGATTCGGCGCGCCCGCGTCGAGGGCGGCGGCCAGGGTCGGCAGGGCCGAACGCACACCGATCGAATTCGCCAGCCCCGCATACACTCCGCCGAGCAGCGGGTCCACGCTGCGCGCGACCACCTGCTCACCGAACCGCTCTCCCACCAGCTCGGCGACCGACACGTCCGCACCGGGCGTCCACTCCAGCGGCCGAGTCGGCTCATCCCGGATGCGCGTCAGAGTCGCCTCGTCGACCAGCCCGGCCACCGAATCCGCCCGCGCCGGAATGCCCATCAGCGTGCCCTCGGGCATCGGATGCGCCGCCCCGCCCGACCAGATCAGCGGCCGCCGTCCGGCCGGATGTACCAGCTGATCCTCGAGACCCAGTTCCCGCAGCAGCGCGGGAATTTCGGGCCGCCGCCCCACGAACGCCTCGGCCCCCAGATCCATCGGCTGCCCCGCGAGCTCACCGGTGTACAGCACCCCGCCCACCCGCTCGCGCCTGTCCACCAGCACCAGCTCGAGCTCGGATCCGAGCGCCACCCGCAGCCGATAGGCCGCGACCAGCCCACTGATCCCCGCGCCGACCACCGCGACCCGCATCAACCACGCTCCTCGTCACACCGCCGCATTCAAACCCGTACCGACGCACCGGCCGTGAGCAGCCACCGATCGTTCACGCGCCCACCACGAAACTACTCGATAGCTCGGTTCGACACTTCCGGGCCGAGCTACCCGCCCACGATGGCCACAGCGATGCCTGACCACTATCCACCGCAAGTGGAACACCTCCACTTCACCGGTCTGAGCCCACTGCCCGAGAACACACCCACGACAGACCACCGCGTTCACACACCGGCTGGGCCACTTGCCGGCCGATCCAGCCGCCTACGCCGACCACGACGAGACCAGACCGCTATCCACCGTAAGTGGAACCTCGACCCACCCGGTCTGAGAACACACCCACGACAAACCGACCCGTTCGCACACCGACCACGAAACGACTCACCGGCTCGTACATACCCCGGCCGATCACCCCACCAACGCCGACCATGGCGAGGCCGTCCAGCTATCCACCGCCGGCGGAATGTCCCGACCTCGCCGATCCGATCACACAGCTCGAGGACACACCGATGCCCACGTTCGACGAGATGGGCGGGCCGCACGGACTGCATGCCTTCCGCCTGATGCGCGACACGACAACGGTGTTGTTCGTTATCGACCACTGGCAGGCGAGGTCTGCATCACGCTGTTCACCGCGAACGCGAAAACATCCGACTCCATCGGCTGCGAACCGTGGAGTACCCGACCATCGAGCGCGCATCGCGCTCCGGGTGCGACAGGTCGCGGCCGGGGTTCCGGGGCAATTATCCCCGAACCGCGCGTACTTCGGACCAGGCCCGACATCTCCCTGACATGGGACCTGCGGGAGGCGGGCGTCTGGTAGTCCTACAGCGGCGAGGGCAGACTGTGGATCAGCTCGACGGTGGCGGTGATGACGCCCGGGTCGGTGTCGGGGAGCACGCCGTGGCCGAGATTGAAGATATGGCCCGCCGCACCCAGGGCGATGGCCTCGTCGGCCTCCCGGGCGATTCGGCGCACCTCACGCTCGACGACCTGCGGACCGGCGAACAGGGTGGCCGGATCCAGGTTGCCCTGCAACGTCTTTCCGGGACCGACGCGCCGCACCGCGTCGGTGAGCGGCACCCGCCAGTCGACGCCGACCACATCGGCGCCGGCCTCGCCCATCGCGCCGAGCAGCTCACCCGTGCCGACCCCGAAGTGGATGCGCGGCACGCCGTCACCGATCTCGGCGAACACCCGCTCGGAATGCGGTAGCACGAACTCCCGGTACTGCGCGAGCGACAGCGCGCCCGCCCACGAATCGAACAGCTGGATCGCGTCGACCCCGGCGGTCAGCTGCGCGCGCAGGAATTCGACGGCGATATCGGTGAGCGCGCCCATCAGCGCATGCCAGGTATCCGGGGCGCCGAGCATCATCGCCTTGGTGCGCTCGTGATTGCGACTGGGCCCGCCCTCCACCAGGTAGGACGCGAGTGTGAACGGCGCGCCGGCGAAGCCGATCAACGGCGTGTCACCGAGCTCACCGACCAGCAGCCGCACCCCTTCGGCGATCGCGCCGACCTCCTCGTGCCGCAGCCGCGGCAGTGCCCGCACATCCTGGACCGTGCGCACCGGATGTGCGATGACGGGTCCGACCCCGGCAACGATGTCCAGATCGATTCCGGCCGCCTTGAGCGGAACGACGATGTCGGAGAACAGAATCGCCGCATCCACCCCGTGCCGCCGAACCGGCTGCAGCGTGATCTCGCACACCAGCTCGGGATCGAAACAGGACTCGAGCATCCCGACCCCTGCCCGCAGTTCTCGATATTCGGGCAGCGACCGCCCGGCCTGCCGCATGAACCAGACCGGCCGCCTGTTCGGACTCGCCCCGGTAGCGGCGGCGAGGAACGGCGCATCGGACAGTCGACGTCGAATTGGAGTGCTCATCACGGTCATCGTAAGCGACGGCCCGAACTCCACCGCCCCGTCGCCCCGACCGCACGCCGGGCATACGCAGGATGGCGTTCCCACAAAATAGATACCGCGAGCTACCGCGCGCCTCCGAGTTAGAGGCGAGGTTCGGAGATAGGTTCGCATTCGTGACACCGCTCGACATCCGCGACGGCGCCGCACCGACCCCGGAGGGCGAACCCGCCCGATTTCGCGCCGCGGTCGATGCGATGGGCAAGGCATCCGTGCACCCCCGGATCGAACTTGCGCCGATCCGGCCGCCGCAGCGCCTGGCACCGTATTCATACGCCATCGGCGCCGAGGTCAAACACCCGGACACGAACGTGATTCCGGTCGACTCCGATGACGACGCGTTCGGCCGGTTGATCCTGCTACATGATCCGAACGGCCAAGAGGCGTGGCACGGGGTGTTCCGGCTCGTGGCCTATATCCAGGCCGATATCGACGGCGCGCTCGCCGGTGATCCGCTGTTACCGGAGGTCGCGTGGAGCTGGCTGGTCGACGCCCTGGAATCGCGGGGCGAGCCGTTCACCGCGCTGGGTGGCACGGTCACATCTACCAGTTCGGTCCGTTATGGCGATATCGCCGGACCGCCGCGCGCTTATCAGCTGGAATTGCGGGCCTCGTGGACGGTGGAGTCGACCGAACTCGAACCGCACGTGGAGGCTTTCTGCGAAGTACTGGCCTACGCGGCCGGTTTGCCCCCCGCGGGTATCACTCATTTGCGGCCGCGTCCGCAGATTGCCGACGACCAGTTCTGACCGCACCGTAAAGTTCTCTTCTATGCCCGTTGCCGACAAGTCCGAGAAAACACCGGGAGCGACCGAGGACAGCGCCGCCGTCCCCCTGCTCGCGCCGGCCGAGGGTGTGCCCCCGGTCTCGGATACCGCCGCGGCCGTCGCCGAGGCCGCCGCCCGCCTGGCCGCGGGCACCGGCCCGCTGGCAGTCGACGCCGAACGCGCCTCGGGTTTCCGCTACTCCAACCGCGCCTATCTGATCCAGCTGCGCCGCGAGGGTTCCGGCACCGTGCTGATCGATCCGATCCCGGTGGCCGACGCGCTGGCCCCGCTGGCGGAGGCGATCAACGATCTGGAATGGGTGCTGCATTCGGCCGATCAGGACCTGCCCGGCCTGGCCGAGCTGGGCCTCACCCCGGCACGGCTGTTCGACACCGAACTGGGCGGGCGGCTGGCCGGATTCGAACGGGTGGGCCTGGCCGCGATGGTGGAGAAACTGCTGGGCCGGGAGCTGCGCAAGGGACACGGCGCCGCGGACTGGTCGACCCGCCCGTTGCCCGACGACTGGCTGAACTATGCCGCCTTGGACGTGGAGCTGCTGGTGGAGCTGCGCGACTCGGTCGCGGCCATACTCGCCGAGCAGGGCAAAACCGACTGGGCCGCACAGGAATTCGAGCATGTACGCACCGCGGAACCGGCCGCCCCCAAACCCGATCGGTGGCGGCGCACCTCGGGCATCCATACCCTGCGGCGCACCCGGCAGCTCGCCGTGGTGCGCGAATTATGGTCCACCCGCGACCATTTGGCCCGCACCCGGGATGTGGCCCCGGCCCGCATCCTGCCGGATTCGGCGATCGTGTCCGCCGCGACCGCCGACCCGAAATCCATTGCGGCGCTGCGGGAACTGCCGATTTTCGGCGGCCCGCGCCAGCGCCGGCATTCGCGGGACTGGCTCGGCGCGGTGGAACGCGCACGCGCCCTTCCGGACTCGGAACTCCCCACGCTGACCCAGCCGTTCGACGGGCCGCCCCCGGTGAACCGCTGGGAGCGTCGCGACGCCGCCGCGGCGGCCCGCCTGACCGCCGCACGGGCAGCGATGAGCGAGCTGTCGACCCGCTACGCGGTGCCGGTGGAGAACCTGCTCACCCCGGATCTGCTGCGCCGATTATGCTGGGATGGACTCCCCGAATTCCGTTCCGGCGCAACGCTGGACGATCCGGCCCGGGCGATCGACGGATTCCTCGCCGCCGGCGGCGCTCGCCCCTGGCAGCGCGAACTCGCCACCGGCCCACTAGCCTCGGCGCTGTTCGACCACGCTGCCGCCCAGCCCGCCTCCGACCCCGTCCAGTCCGACTAGGACAGCGTCAGTCCTCGTAGACCGGTGGCCGCCGGTCCCGCCGGGCGCGGATCGCCTCGTCGAAATTCTCCGTGGTCAGGCGCACATACAGCTGTGCGGTGCCCTCATGCTGCATATGCGATTCGAAGCTTCCGGCCTCCAGTCCGCTCCACAGCATGCGCTTGGTGAGTTCGGCGCCCACACGGCTCCACCGGATGATCTGCTCGGCGGTGTCGTAGGCGGTCTCGAGTAGCTTCTCGCCGGGGACGACGCGCGAGACGATGCCGATGCGCTCGGCCTCCGCGGCGTCCACATCGCGACCGGTCAGCATGATCTCGTAGGCGCGGGTGGTGCCGATCGCCCGCGGAAGCAGATAGCTGATGCCGAGTTCGGCCGAGGTCAGGCCGTTGTTGATACCCGCCGCGCGGAAGTAGGCATCCTGCGAGGCGATGCGGATGTCGGTGCCGATGGCCAGACAGAATCCGCCACCGATGGCCGCGCCGTTGATCGCCGAGATCACCGGCTGATGCATGCGCCGGATGGTGAGCATCACATTGTTGAGCAGCTCCATCGACCGCCGCGCGATGTTGGTCTTGGTCAGCCCCGCGACCCCGGGCACCTTCCCGGCGTGCTGCAGGTCCGCACCCGAGCAGAAACCGTGCCCGGCCCCGGTCAGCACGACCGCCCGCACCTCGTTATCGGCGGCCACCGCCTCGAGCGTCTCCCGCAGCGGGATCATCACATCGAACGCCATGGCATTCATTCGCTCGGGCCGGTTCAGCGTGACCAGCGCGATCTGCGGACGCGGTTTCTCGACGAGCACGAACGACATGCGACAACTCCTACCGGTGACGGATTTCCCAAACTGTAACTGGTTCTAGAATGAATCCGGCACATCGAACGCCGGCCCGCGATCGCCGCCATTCCGCCGGTCCAACGCTCCAGTACATCAGCGTTCGAACAACGCTGCGGAAAGTAACTGTGACACAACAGTTTCCGTTACATTGCGCCAAGATTGCCCAGCGGTCACCCGCGGCGGCGGATACGCTCCATGCCGGATCTTGTTGAACAGCATGCCCATCGCGAGCATGTGACCTGTCACCTGGAGCACACAATGTTGGTCAGGCCGGAAGTCGACGAAACATCCGAAGTCATAAAGATGCCGGGGCTGGGGGAATACACAGAACAAGCGCGGGCGGCGCGGCTCGCGTGGTACCGGGACGCGACCGGGGCATCGTTGACCGCCCTGCGCGAACCCGGCGTATCAGCGGAGCTGGTGCGCGGAAATATCGAGAACTTCGTCGGCACCATCGACGTCCCGGTGGGGCTGGCCGGTCCCCTGCTGTTCGCCGGTGAGCACGCGCGAGGACCGATCATCGCACCGATGGCCACCGTCGAGGGCGCGGTACTGGCATCGACCGCCCGCGGCGCTCGCGCCATGAGCGATTCGGGCGGAGTGGTGACCCGGGTGCTGCGGCAGCGGATGACCCGGGTGCCCGGATTCGGGTTCGATTCGATCGCCGAGGCCGCACAGTTCGCGGAGTGGGTGCCCCGGCAGCGGGAGCAGCTGGCCGCACGGGTCCGCGAGGCTTCGCGGCATGCCATGCTGGTCGAGGTCGAGGCCGTCCAGATCGGGCGGGACGTGCACGTGCGGTTCTGCTACGAAACCGGCGATGCCACCGGCCAGAACATGACATCGGCGACGACCTGGAACGCGTGCCAGTGGATCCTCGACCACATCGACGAACTGCCGGGCGTGAGAATCCAATGGTTCATCATCGAAGCGAATATGGCCAACGACAAGAAGGCCGCACACCTGAGCACCAGCGGCGGCCGCGGGTACCGGGTGGTGGCCGAGACGTCGTTGACCCGCGATGTCATCCTGAATGTCCTCAAGACCACCCCCGAGACGTTGAATCGCACGATCGGGGTGTTCGCCGACGCGGCCTGGCACAGCGGTGCACTGGGTTCCGATGTCGACGCGGCCAATGTGATGGCGGCGATGTTCATCGCCACCGGTCAGGATGCGGCCAGCGTCTTCGAATCGGGGACCGCGATGATCTCGAGCCGATTCGAGGGCGACGATCTGCTGATCACCCTGACCGTCCCGAGCCTGCTCGTCGCGACCGTCGGCGGCGGCACCGGACTACCGCAGCAGCAGGCATTCCTCCAAGCGCTCGGCTGTGCCGGGGCGGGAAAGGCCCGTCGGCTCGCCGAGATCGTCACCGGATTCTGTCTCGCACTGGACATTTCCACGATATCGGCGATCGCCGCAGGTCAGTTCGTGGCCGCCCATGAACAACTCGGCCGTAAGCGACCGTAGGCGTCCGCTACCCGGTTACCTCAACTGATGACTCTGCGGTGCGATGGGCGAGCGGCCTCGGGTCGCTCGTCCTCCCGCCATTTCGGTACAGAAGTCAGCCCCAGCCACCGGCGTCAGGAGTTGTGCGCCAGCCAGGCGCGGATCTGCCGGGCCACGCCCTCCGCGGTCAGGGCCAGCTCGTCGTGGATCTGCGCACGCGATGCGTGGTCCAGGAAGTGCTGCGGGACACCGAGATCCCGGGTCGGGACGTCCAGTCCGGCCGCGCGCAGACGTGCCGACAGCGTGCAGCCGATGCCGCCGTGCACGCCGCTGTCTTCCAGGGTCACCACCAGGCGGTAGTTCTCGGCGAGCTTCACGATGGCATCCGATACCGGCAGCACCCAGCGCGGATCCACCACTGTCACCGAGAGACCGTCGGACTCGAGCAGATCCGACGCCGCCAGCGCGGTGCGGGCGAACGGGCCCACCGCGACCAGCAGGACGTCACCGCGCACCGTCTGTACCGACGCGCCCTCGGGCAGGCGAAGCACATCGACGCCGTCGAGCCGCTCCACCGCCGAGACATCCTCGGCGACAGCGCCCTTCGGGAACCGCAGGGCCGTCGGCCCGTCGCCGGTGGCGAGCGCCTCGGCCAGCTCCTCCCGCAGCGTCGAGGCATCGCGCGGCGCGGCCACCCGGATGCCCGGCACGATGCCCAGCAGTGACAGATCCCACATGCCGTTGTGGCTGGCGCCGTCCTCGCCGGTGATCCCGGCGCGGTCCAGTACCAGCGTCACAGGCAGCTTGAGCAGCGACACATCCATGAGCAACTGGTCGAAGGCGCGGTTCAGGAACGTCGAGTAGACCGCCACCACCGGGTGCAGACCACCCAGCGCCATACCCGCCGACGAGGTGAGCGCGTGCTGCTCGGCGATGCCGACATCGAACATCCGGTCCGGGAAACGCTCGCCGAACGGCGTGAGCCCGGTCGGCCCCGGCATCGCGGCGGTGACCGCGACGATATCGTCGCGCTGCTCGCCGTGGCGGATCAACTCCTCGGAGAACACCGAGGTCCAGCCGACCGTCTTACCGCCGGTGGGCCGGCCGGTCTCCGGGTCGATGGCGCCGATGGAATGCATCTGGTCGGCCTCGTGGTCCTCGGCGTGCCGGTAGCCGCGACCCTTCTGCGTCACCACGTGCACCACGACCGGCCCGCCGAAATCCTTGGCGCGGCGCAGCGCGGACTCCAGGGCGAGGGTGTCGTGGCCGTCGACCGGGCCCAGATACTTCAGGCCCAGGTCGCTGAACAGCTCCTGCGGCGCCACCGCGTCCTTGATCCCGGCCTTGAGCGCGTGCAGCATCGAATACGCCGAGCCGCCGACCCGCGGGATCCCCTGCACGAACCGCTTGGTCGCGTCCAGGGCCTGCTCGTAGGCGGGCTGCATGCGCAGCGCGCCGAGCCGGTCGGCCAGGCCGCCGATCGTGGGCGAATACGACCGCCCGTTGTCGTTGACGACGATGATCACCGAACGGTCCGGCGCGGCGGCGATATTGTTCAACGCCTCCCAGCACATGCCGCCGGTGAGCGCGCCGTCGCCGACGACGGCGACCACGTGACGGCGCTGCTTGGTGAGTGCGAACGCCTTGGCCAGGCCGTCGGCGTAGGACAGCGACGCCGAGGCGTGCGAGGACTCCACCCAGTCGTGCGCGCTCTCGGCGCGGCTCGGATATCCGGACAGGCCGCCCTGTTTGCGCAGCCTGTCGAACTCGCCCTTGCGGCCGGTGAGCATCTTGTGCACGTAGGCCTGGTGGCCGGTGTCGAAGATGATCGGATCGGCCGGGGAATCGAAGATCCGGTGCAGCGCGATCGTCAACTCCACCACGCCCAGGTTCGGCCCCAGGTGCCCGCCGGTGGCGGCGACCTTGTGAACCAGGAAATCGCGGATCTCCTGCGCCAGTTCATCCAGCTCCGAGGCCGTCAGCCGGCGCAGGTCCTCTGGGTTGTCGACTCGGGAAAGGACTCCCACAGCTATCGCTCCCAACTCCGCATGGCTCATCTGTCTCGAAACAGTCTACGGAGCCCGATCGCCGACCGATGACGGGAACGACGACCCGCCCGGCGACACACCGTAACAGTGAGATAGCGCATAGTGACCCGCACCATATCAGTGCCCTATGGGCTCGAGCAGGGCCAGACATTCGACGTGGTGGGTGCCCGGGAAGGCGTCGAACGCACGCAGACGGGTCGGTATGTAGCCGCACGCGCGGTACAGGCCGATATCGCGGGCGAATGCGGCCGGGTCGCAACCGATGTGCACGATGCGGGCGGGCGCGGCGGCGGTCAGCGGGGTGAGCACCGCCTTGCCCGCACCGGCGCGCGGCGGATCCAGGACCACGACATCCGGTGCGGCGCCGGCGGATCGCTCGATCCAGCGCTCCACCCGCTGCGCGGACAGCATCACCCACGGCATGTCCCGAAGGACCGCGATACCGTCGGTGACCGCTCCGCCCGAGGATTCGACCCCGTGCACCGCGCCGGTCGGGCCGACGGCCTCGGCCAGCCGCCCGGCGAAAACGCCCGCACCGCAATACAGATCCCAGGCCCGATCGCCGGGCGACGGATCGGCCCACTCGGCGACGATATCCGAATACCATTGCGCCGCACCGCGATGCGCCTGCCAGAACCCCGTCGCCGACACCTCCCACCGACGCCCGGCCACATACTCCACGGCCCGCCCGCTGCCCTCGATCACGCGTTCCGTGCGCGGCGCGTGTGCCGCGGCCCGCCGAGCCGCCGCACCGCGCCGATCCCCGCGATCGTCGCCGCGAACCCCGCGACCCGGACGGTCGCGCTCCCCCCGCTCAGCGCCCGCCCGACCGCCAGATCCGGCCGCGCCCGCCCTGCCGGGAGCACCCCGACGCCCTGCGGTATCGCGTCGATCATCGACACGCCCGGCGCCGCCGCGCTGCTCATCACGGCGTCGATCGCCACGGCGCGGACCATCGGTCCGGGGCGAACCCTGTTCCGGCCGTTCATCTTCGGCGTATGCGGGCGCGATCTCGACGATATGCCGCGCCCCCTCCCCGTCGACCGCGATCACGAGATCCGAACCGGGAGTCCAGATCCGGTCGGCGATCCCGTCCATCGCACCCGAAACCGGTTGGGGACAACGCAGATCCGCGATCACCCCGGCGCTCCGCAAGCGGTGCACACCCGCC
>NZ_JAGPOX010000215.1 GCF_019038435.1 Nocardia alni | reverse complement strand
CGTATCTGCTGATCGGGTTCTGGTACCACAAGCCCACCGCGGCAACGGCGGCGAAGAAGGCGTTCGTGGTGAACCGGGTCGGCGATATGGGTTTGGCGATCGCGCTGTTCGTCATGTTCGCCACCTTCGGGTCGGTCGATTTCGATCGGGTGTTCGCGGGTGCGCCGCACGCGGGCCAGGGCACGCTGACCGCGATCGGGCTGTTGCTGCTGCTGGGTGCGTGCGGTAAGTCCGCGCAGGTGCCGCTGCAGTCCTGGCTCGGGGACGCGATGGAGGGCCCGACACCGGTGTCGGCGCTGATCCACGCGGCCACCATGGTCACCGCCGGCGTGTATCTGATCGCGCGCTCGCACGCCATCTTCGATCTCGCGCCGGGCGCGCGGGCGGGCGTGCTCATCGTCGGCGCGGTGACGCTACTGTTCGGCGCGATCATCGGCTGCGCCAAGGACGACATCAAGAAGGCCCTGGCCGCATCCACCATGAGCCAGATCGGCTACATGGTGCTCGCCGCGGGACTGGGCCCGATCGGATACGCGGCGGCGATCATGCATCTGCTGACGCACGGGTTCTTCAAGGCCGGGCTGTTCCTCGGCGCGGGCTCGGTGATGCACGCGATGAACGACGAGACCGATATGCGACGTTACGGCGCCCTGCGGACGTTGATGCCGATCACGTTCGTCACCTTCGGTTTAGGATATCTGGCGATTATCGGAGTGCCGCCGTTCGCGGGATTCTTCTCCAAGGACCGAATCATCGAGGCGGCGTTCGGATATGGCGGCGCGTCCGGTGTGACGCTCGGTGTGGCCGCGCTGCTGGGCGCGGGGATCACCGCGTTCTACATGACCCGGGTGATGATCCTGACGTTCTTCGGCGAGAAGCGGTGGGCCGAGGACGTGCATCCGCACGAGGCGCCCGCCTCGATGACCGGGCCGATGATCCTGCTGGCGGTCGGGTCGGTGTTCTCCGGCGGGTTGTTCTTCTTCGGGTCCGGACTCCAGAACTTCCTGACACCCGTTGTGGGACACAGAGATTCCGAGAGCGGCATGCCGTCCTGGGTGATCACCGTGCTGGCGCTGGTCGTGGTCGCGGTGGGCATCTACGCGGCCTACCGGCAGTATGCGCAGCGGCCGGTCCCCGAGACCGCACCCGAGGACGTCACCGCCCTCACCGTCGCCGCACGCCGCGACCTGTACGGTGACGCGTTCAACGAGGCCGCGTTCATGCGTCCGGGCGCGGAGATGACCCGCTCGCTGGTATTCCTCGACACCCGCGGCATCGACGGACTGGTCAACTCCATCTCCACGCTCATCGACACGGTCTCCTCCCGAATCCGGCGCGTGCAAACCGGATTCGTGCGCTCCTACGCCCTGTCCATGTTCACCGGCGCGGCCGTCGTGGTCGCCGCACTGCTGGTGGTGAGTCTGCTGTGAACTTCCGCTCAGCCCCCGGTCCCGAAGGCCGCCGCCACGCAGGAAGTGAGTTTGCCGAGCATGTGTCTGGGCACACCCTTCGAAACCCGTTGCGGTCCAACGCTCCCAGCACGGTGTGCGCCCGGATCCGGCATGGGGGAATAGGTCCGGTGAGCCGCTGCCCTGCCGGCAACAGGGTCGCTGGGACAGCGCCTCCGCACATTCGGCGAAACTCGGCCCGGTCCAAGGTTCATTGCGATCATCTGGAGGAACGGTGACCAACTACCCCTGGCTGACGACATTGTGGCTGCTGCCGATGGTTGGCGCTGTGGTCGTGGTGGCGCTGCCCGCGCACTGGCGGACAGCCGCACGCTGGACCGGACTCGCCGTATCACTGGTGACGCTGGCGATCGGGATCGTGGTCGCGGCTCGGTTCATCCCGGGAGGGGCGCAGTATCAGCTCGTCGAATCACACCGGTGGATACCGGCTTTCGGTGCGGGGTACACGCTCGGGGTGGACGGGATCGCGGTGGCGCTGATCCTGTTGACCGCCGGGCTGGTGCCGCTGCTGATCGTGGCGGGCTGGAAGGACGATCGGGAGGTCGGCGAGGCGCGGCGGGTGGCGCACATCTATGTGGCGCTGACGCTGGTCGTCGAGTCGATGGTGCTGATTTCCTTTGTCTCGCTGGATATTCTGCTGTTCTACGTGTTCTTCGAGGTCATGCTGATCCCGATGTACTTCCTGATCGGCGGATTCGGAGGCGCGGCAGCGGATTCGGAACGGCGGCGGGAGCGCTCACGGGCGGCGGTGAAGTTCCTGCTGTACAACCTGTTCGGCGGGCTGATCATGCTGGCCGCGGTGATCGGGCTGTATGTGCTCACCGCGCGTGGGCATCTCGGCGGTTCCGGCGGCACGTTCGATTTCCGGGCCGTGGTCGCCGCGGCGAACTCCGGACATCTGGGCGCGGGGCCGGCGGTGTTGAACGCGCTGTTCCTCGGGTTCATGTTCGCGTTCGCGGTGAAGGCGCCGCTGTGGCCGCTGCACACCTGGCTGCCGGGCGCGGCGGTATCGGCCACGCCGTCCAGCGCGGTGCTGATGATGGCGGTGGTCGACAAGGTCGGCACGTTCGGCATGCTGCGCTACTGCCTGCTGCTGTTCCCGCACTCCACGCACACCTACGCGCCGCTGATCAGCGTGCTCGCGGTCATCGGCATCGCGTACGGCGCGATCGTGGCGATCGGGCAGCGCGATGTGATGCGGCTGATCGCGTACACCTCGATCTCGCACTTCGGCTTCATCATCCTGGGCATCTTCGCGATGACGAACCAGAGCGGCGCGGGCGCGACGCTGTACATGGTCAATCACGGCATCTCCACCGCGGCCCTGTTCCTGATCGCCGGATTCCTGGTCTCGCGCCGCGGAACCCGGATGATCGACCAGTTCGGCGGGGTGCAGAAGGTCGCGCCGGTGCTGGCGGGGACCTTCCTGATCGCCGGTTTGGCGACGTTGTCGCTGCCGGGGCTCGCGCCGTTCGTCAGCGAATTCCTCGTGCTGGTCGGCACATACACCCGCTACCCGGTCGCGGCGGTCATCGCCACCAGTGCGCTGGTGCTCGCCGCGCTGTACATCCTGTGGATGTACCAGCGGGCGATGACCGGGCCGGTGAAGGAGGGCAACGAGCGGATACGGGACCTGGTGCCGCGTGAGCTGGTCGTGGTCGTGCCGTTGATCGCGGCGCTGCTGTTCCTGGGCGTCTATCCGAAACCGTTGCTGAACCTCATCAATCCGGCCGTCGCCGGAACACTCACCACGATCGGCGTGCACGATCCGGCACCGGCGGTACCGCAGGCCGCCACCATCCCCGACGGAGGTTCCAAGTGAGTTACCTTCTGCCCGCGGCGGCGTCGGTGACGACTGTCGCCACGCCGTCCATCGAATACCGGGACCTGTCGCCGATGCTGATCGTGTTCGGCGCTGCCGTCGTGGCCGTGCTCGTGGAGGCGTTCGCGCCGCGGGCGTGGCGGTACGGGTTGCAGTTGATCCTCGGTGGGGGCGGGCTCGTGCTGGCCCTGGCCCTGGTGATCGCGCTGGCGGGGACGCATACCACCGCCGTCGGCGGGGCGGTGGCGATCGACAACGTGACCCTGGTGTTGCAGGGCACGATCCTGGTCGCGGCGCTGCTCGGGCTGGCGTTGATGGCCGAGCGCGGGATCGAGCAGCGCATGGCCCAGGCCTCACGCCGTGAGGGGCCGGGCACGTGGAGCCGCACGGCGGCACTCGCGTCCGGGGTGCGCATTCCGGTAGACGCGTTCACCCCGCAGGCCGCGGCTACCCCCGGCAGCTCCGACGAGATCGCCGCGGCCCGTGCGGGAATCACCACGACCGAGGTGTTCCCGCTGGCGCTGTTCGCGGTCGGCGGGTTCATGCTGTTCCCGGCGTCCAACGACCTGCTGACCATGTTCGTCGCGCTCGAGGTGCTGTCGCTGCCGCTGTATCTGCTGTGCGGGCTGGCCCGCCGGCGGCGGTTACTGTCGCAGGAGGCGGCGCTGAAATACTTTCTGCTGGGCGCGTTTTCCTCGGCCTTCTTCCTCTACGGGATGGCCCTGTTGTACGGATACGCCGGGACCGTGCGGTTCTCGGGCATAGCCGATGCGGTGTCACGTGACGGGAACTCCAAGACCCTGGCCGTGCTGGGCGTGGCGATGCTCGCGGTCGGATTGCTGTTCAAGATCGGGGCGGTGCCGTTCCAGGCGTGGGTGCCCGACGTGTACCAGGGCGCGCCGACCTCGGTGACCGCGTTCATGGCCGCGGGCACCAAGATCGCGGCAGTGGGTGCGTTCCTGCGCGTACTGCAGGTCGCGGTGCCCGGACTGCGGGACGACTGGCGGCCGATCCTGGCGGCGGTCGCGATCGCCACCATGGCCGTCGGCGCGATCGCGGCCGTCACGCAGACCGACGTGAAGCGCATGCTGTCGTATTCGTCGGTGGCGCATGCCGGATTCATTCTGGTGGCGCTGGTCGCGGGCAATACCGAGGGCACCTCCTCGGTGCTGTTCTATCTGGTCGCCTACGGCCTGAGCACGACCGGCGCGTTCGCAGTGGTGGCTCTCGTGCGCGACAAGGTCGGCGACGAGGCCACCACGATGGCGGCGTGGGCCGGACTGGGCCGCCGATCCCCGTGGCTGGCCTCGATTTTCGCGCTGTTCCTACTCTCCTTCGCCGGAATCCCGCTGACCAGCGGCTTCGTCAGCAAGTTCGCGGTGTTCCAGGCCGCCGCCGCCAGCGGGGCCTCCTGGCTGGTGATCATCGGCGTGGTCTGCAGTGCGATCGCCGCGTACTTCTACATTCGCGTGATCGTGCTGATGTTCTTCACCGATCCGGCCGAGGACGCACCGCAGATCATCGCCGCGCCGGTCACCAGTACGGTCGTGGCTCTCACGGCCGCGGCCACGCTGGTGCTGGGTGTCTTCCCGCAGCCGTTGTTCGACATCGTCGACAAGGCGACCACGTTCGTGCGCTGAGCGTTTTGCGGAATCCGTGCCCGTTCCAGGAATCCTGGGGCGGGCACGGATTCTTGCGGTGGGTGCGAGTAAGCACACCATGTAACGGCTTGTCCGAAACTCCCTTCGGACTTCCCAGGCACCCGTGTCGGGTGTGGTGAGCGCACACGTTAAGTGGTGTTCACGTCGGTTCCCGCTCCACAGCGGCCGGTTGTACCTGTACAGAGCCTTCCCGTTGGTGTCCGGGGACCACGCTGCGGGCCCCGGACCCCGGGTGTCTCGTCAGCTGCCCGAAGGACGTTCTTCCGTTACACGACCGAGCGGAAGAACTCGCGGATGTCGGTGACCAGTTCGGTGGGGGCTTGCAGGGACGCGAAGTGCCCGCCGACAGGGTATTCGTTCCAGCGGACCACGGTGTTCACCAGCTCGGCCAAACCTCGCACGGCGCGGTCGCCCAGGAAGTTCGCGACCGCTGTCGGCACGCTCGACGGCGTGGGTTTGCTCCCCCACGACGACCCGGACTCCCGATAGAGCCGTGCGGCGGAACCTGCGGTGCCGGTCAGCCAGTAGGTCGTGACGTTGGTCAGGATGACGTCGCGGTCGATCGGCGCCCGGTCGGTGGCCGTAGGGTCCCAGTCCACGAACCATTCCAGGTTCCACGCCAGCTGACCGGTCGGAGAATCGTTCAGCGCGTAGGCGATGGTCTGCGGCCGCAACGCCATCTGAGTCGCGTACCCGTTGTGCCCGAACCACCACATCTGATTTGCCATGGCCTTGGCCCGGTCCGATTCGGACAGTGCGGCAAAGTCCTGGCCGGATCCGGTCGCGGCGTCGGCCAGAGCATTCACGTGCACGCCGATGACCTGCTCCGGCATGATTCGCCCCAGCGCGGCCGAGATGAGACTGCCGTAGTCGCCGCCCTGCGCGCCGTAGCGCCGGTAGCCGAGTCGGCTCATCAGTTCCGCCCAGGCCCGTGCGATTCGCGGCACATCCCACCCCGTCTCGTGGGTCGGACCGGAGAAGCCGAATCCCGGGATGGACGGGGCGACCACATGGAAGGCCTCCGATGGATCGCCGCCGTGTGCCCGGGGATCGGTTAGCGGGCTGAGGATGTCGAGGAAGTCGGCCGGCGTGCTGGGCCAGCCGTGCGTGAGGATCAGCGGCGTCGCGTCCGGCTCGGGTGAGCGTACATGCAGGAAATGCACGTTCTGGCCGTCGATCTCGGTGATGAACTGCGGGAACTTGTTCAGCCGCGCCTCGTGCTCGCGCCAGTCGTAACCGGTGCGCCAGTACTCGGTCAGCTCGATCAGATAATCCCTGTCGACCCCGTAGGACCAGCCGACACCGGGGAGGGCGTCGGGCCACCGGGTGCGGGCGAGGCGGTCGTTCAGCTCCTCGAGGTCGGTCTGCTCGATGTCGATGTGGAAGGGGGTGATCGCTTCGGTCATGGGATAAGCCTCGACCTCATATAGGACAGTTATTGTCCTAGATCCAGGTCACCACCCGCACCGTCCGGCGCAATGAGGATCGGCTGCGAGAGCTGGGTTATCCGGTGGATGCGGTGATGGGGCCGATCGGCGGATGCCGTGTCGGGGCGCGCCGTTGCTACTGGACGACGACGAAGCCGTGGCGGTCACGCTGGGCCTGCAAACGGCCGCCGCTTCACCCATCGCCTCTCCCGCGACGGCGACGTCGCCGCCTACCTCCGCCGCACCATGGGCTTCGCGATGTGGCCATACCGCTCGGTCATACGAGTCCACGTCCCGGCCGACCAACTCACCGGCCGCATCGAAGGCATCATCACCCCCATCGACGACCACATCTGCCGCCTCGAAATGGGTTCGGACTCCTACGCATTGGTCGCCCTGGTGGTCGGCATGCTCGACGTCGAATTCGAGGTCGAATCCCCACCGGAGCTGATGGCTCACATGCAGGCCCTCGCAGGCCGCTTCACCCGCGCTGCGAATTACGAATGAACCGGCCGAATCTCATGCCCGCCAGCGCAAAAGGCGTTATGCCGCAACACTGACGCTTATACTGGTTGCAGATCGTGATCAATACGGGGGGATCCGATGACTGAAGAGCTGACCGCCCATCCGGACCGGATGCGTAAACTTGCGGGGACATTCCATTCAGTAGCCGGTGAAATGGATGGAATCACTACCGGTCTCCATACTCCCGAGGTGTCGGGGTCGCTGATGGACTCGGCCACCAGCGAAGCGTGTGATGCGATCGGACAGGCCGCGCATGAGCTGATCGGGAACGTCACCGGCGAATACCGGGCCATGCATGTCGCGGCGACGATCAGCGCGGATGTCTACGAGCGTGCCGACACCGAGTTCGCCCGCCAGATCCGTTCCGTCACAGAGGGAATCCGATGAGTGACGGACTACCCACTGTCGGTCAAGCCCGCCGCTGGGATGTCTCGCCCTTGCTACGGCAGGCGACGGAATGGGAAGAAGCCCACGCCAACCTCGCCAGGCATGCCGACACGGCATCGCAACACGTCGAGGACTCGAAGGATTTCTGGTGCGGGGAGGCCGCCGATGCCATGCGCGCCAAGCACGACGATATCGTTTCCGCGACCGCAAGGAAGTCTCCGGATAACCATACGCGCATAGATTGGGACCTGAAGTGACAGCGGGCTACCAGGTTTTACATGACCTCGCGCACGTCTATCTCGAGGATAGCTATGTGCTGGGTATATTCCAAGAAGCTAAATCGCTCACATTCGAGCTCGAAGCCGTCTTGACCGTTATATAAGCCGCCTCCGGCAGGAGAGCAGTACTGCTACCTTCCGGGACTGCTGGTGTTCGCCGACGCTCGACAGATCGTATGGTTGAGCCGGTCGGAGAATGTCTTCTCGGATGCGAACGATGAGAAAGACTTGGGTAACATCGACTTCCTGATCGTCCACTCCGACAACTACCATCTCGGTGGCGACTGGGGTGAGGTGCGTGTATATGCCGATACAGAGCCGGTCTTTCTACCCGAGCACGAGAGTTAGAGTCGATTTTGTGGCCCTGGAACCGCCTCCCGGCGTGCACGTTAGTGCCTCGTCAAGCAACCTTCGGTAGGTAATCGGGGTGGCGGATTGTGGAGCTGATCGTAGAGGTCGAACACTCGGGCCGAAATGCTTTGCGTCTTCAGGCCACAACCTGGCAGATGGAATTCGGGACGCCGAAGGTGGTGCGCACTCCAGCAGGGCCAGGGTGGTGATCGCGCCGCCCGAGGCGCCCAGGACGATCGCGGGGCCGGCATCGACGTGGTGCAGGAGGCGGGCCAGGGCGTCCGCCCACGCTGTTTCACAGGTCACAGATCCGCAGCGCGTGCATGATGGCACTCGGCGCACGGACGCGCCCGGGATGGCGACCGATTTGCCGCCGTCGCTACACATTTCCATGACATATCCCCAAAATGCTTGGCGTGCAGCGTTACCCGGAGGCTGCCCGACAGTGCGACGGTCCGGGCCCCGACCGGTATAAGCGAAGTGCCCATCGCCGCCCCACGCGGCTCCTACGATGGTGCCGAGACGATGCAGATAGGGGTGGGTCCGATGACCGATGGCTGTGCACAGATCGACCAATCGAAGCCGAGTATCGCTCGCGTCTACGACTATCTCCTGGGCGGCAAGGACAACTACGCGGTGGATCGCGAGATCGGCGATTTCTTCGTCAGAGATCTGCCGGGGTCGGTCTCGGTCGCCTATGCGAACCGCCAGGCCCTGATCCGCGCCGTCGGCGCCATGTCCCGCGACGGCATCGACCAGTACCTCGATTTCGGCAGCGGCCTGCCGACCGTCGACAACGTGCACCAGATCGCGCAGCGGCACAATCCCGAATCCCGGGTGGTCTACATCGATATGGACCCGATCGTGCTGGCGCACGGGCGCGCACTGCTGGCCACCGACGAGCACACCACCGTCATCCAGGCCGATCTGCGCAATCCGGAAGAGATCTTCAAGCACACGGAGGTCGAGCGGCTGATCGACTTCAACGAGCCGGTCGGCCTCATCTTCAGCGCGATTCTGCACCACCTGAACAACAACGAGAGCCCCGCCGAACTGGTCGACTGGTGGGTCGATCAGGCGCCCTCGGGCAGCGAGGTCTATATCTCGCACTTCCGTTCCGGCATGAACGAGCAGACCGAGGCCGCGGAGGAGAAGTTGCAGGGCAGTTTCGGCCGCGGGCGCTGGCGCACCGACGCGGAAATCCTGGCACTGTTCGGCGATCTCGAGGTGCTCGAGCCGGGTCTGGTGAACTGCTCGCTGTGGCGGCCGGAGGCCCCGGGCGAGGACGTCAGCAAGATCGGCCCGGACGAGCGCGAGCTCACGGTCTGGGAAGAACTCATCTCCTGCGCCCTGGCTCGCAAGCGATAACAGCCGCGGCGATAGCCTGTAAGCATGATCAACGGTGCGCACACGATCATCTCCGCGACCGACGCCGAGGCGGCGCGCGCGTTCTTCCGTGATGTCCTGGGCTTGGCGCATGTCGACGCCGGGCACGGCTGGCTGATCTTCCGCTCCCCTCCGGCCGAGCTGGCGGTGCATCCGGCAGAGGAAGCCGACAGCGGCCGGGCCGAGCTGTACCTGATGTGCGACGACCTGCATGCCACCATCGATGAGTTGACCGCCAAGGGCGTCGAATTCGTCGGCGGCATCTCCGAGGAGCGCTGGGGGTCGCGCACCGCGCTACAGGTCCCCGGCGCGGGGCAGATAGGGCTGTACCAGCCGCGTCACCCCGTCGCTTACGACCTGGAGCCCGGCACAGCCGACGGCTAGGTAGGCAGTCACCGGGCCGCACCCTGCGCACTTGCGGCACATGCGGGATTGCACAGTGTGCACTGACGTGCGAACTCTCCGATTTCCGGGAACCCTCAGGCGAGGTCGAGCAACTGCCCGGCGTCGATGGCGATATCGTGCAACACCATCCGGCTGCGCACCTGCCGCACACCGAGTTCGGTCTTGAGCCGGTCGACGACGGTCTCGAACTCGGCCGGGTCGATGCAGGCGAACCGCAGTTCGAAGTCGTATTCCCCCGTGATCCGCACCCCGGACACCACCTGCGGCACCGAACGCAACTCGTACTCGAATCGGGCGCGGTCGGCGTCTTCGCGTAAACGGATGTCCGCGACCATGTTCAGGCCACGTCCGAGGACAGCGGGGTCCAGCTCCGCCCGGAACTGACGGATCACCCCCGAGGCGTACAGGCGCCGCACCCGATCGGCGACGGTGTTGGCCGACAGGCGTACCTCCTTGCTCAGTTCGTGATAGGTCCTGCGGGCGTCCTGGATCAGCAGCCGGATCAGCGAGCGGTCGATATCGTCCACCACCCGATCGTGGTTTCCTCGGCAAGATAATGCAAGTCCCGATGATTCAGAGGTGAATACCACTGTGTGGGACAGATTTCCGAGCCATGTTCGGTGAGGTCGATGAAAAGCTGAACTGTGTGGAAGTTCTGGTCCTACGCCTTGCCTTATCCGTGACGACGACCCTGTCCATCACCATCCTGCAGCGCCGATTCGGGCACCGCCTGGGCGGCCGATTGATGGGCCTACCAATGACGATGGCCCCGCTGACGCTGATCCTGTACCTGACCGACGGCAGGGCCGTCGCCGCCCAAGCGGCCCTGAGTGGGACGGCCGGACAGCTGGTGGTCGCCGCCTTCTGCCTGGGATACGGCCGTGCGCGCCGGCGGCCCGGGCCGGCCGCGGCGTTGGCGACCGCACTCGCGTTGTCGCTGAGCGCCCTGGCGTTGGTGTACGGAATCGACTCGACGCCGATCTCGGCGATGCTGATCGCCGCCGTCGTCGGGGCCGGGCTGATGCTGTGGCCGCCGGTTACGGCGCCGATCGCGGCCCGCGCACCGGCGGGATGGGTGACGCCCCTACGGCTCCTGACGACCGCCTCGGTCATCATGGGCCTCACCTCGGCGGCCCGGGTGCTGGGCCCCCACGTGGCGGGCCTGCTCGCCTCCCTGCCGGTGGTGCTGTCGATCCTCGCCACGACCACTCACCACACGAACGGGTTCCCGGCAGCGGCGAGCCTCCTGCGCGGCACCCTGCGCTCGGTGCCCGGCACAGTGGTGTTCGGCCTGATCCTGGCCTATGGGCTGGCCTCGTTCAGGATCGTGTCTTTCGAGGTCGCGGTGGTATTCGGTGTCGCCTGCGTCGGCCTGTTCGCGACCGATCAGATAGTCGGCCACTTGCGGAGATGGTCCGCAATCGTGATTCCTAATACTCTTAGGCAATATCCTAATACTGTTCCAAATACGACCGAGAAGGCCCCTACACGATGAGATCCGCAATCCTGCCCGTGCCCGGCGCCTCGATCTATCACGAGATCCGCGGCTCAGGCCCTGTCCTGCTCGCCCTGCCGGGCGGCGGTGGCGACGCCAACGGCTTCGACGAGATGGCCGAGCTACTAGCGCCGCATTTCACGGTCGTCGCGATCGACGCGCGCGGCTATTCGCGCAGTACCCTCGACCGCGTCGCACCCGTCCGGCAGAGCGTCGAGGTGCAGAGCGACGACGCGTATCGCCTGCTGCGGCACCTCACCGACGAGCCCGCATACGTCGTGGGCAGCAGCAATGGCGCGATCGTCGGCCTGGACCTGCTCGCCCGCCACCCCGACCGCGTCGTGCGGCTGATCGCGCACGAACCACCGTGCTTCGCGGTCCTGCCCGACGCCGCTGACCAGCGGACCTTCGTGGAGGAGGTGTACACCCTGGCCCGCACCGAGGGGATGGCCTCGGCCTCGGTGCGGTTCCTCACCGGCATCGGCGGCGCGATGAAATCCGCACCCGCTCCGGCCGAACTCACCGCGCACACCGCCGCGATGTGGGAGCGCCTGAGTGCCAACGGGCCGATCATGATGGAATACGAGCTGCGCGAATTCACCTCGTACATCCCCGATTACACCGCACTGACCGCCGCGCGCGACCGCCTGGTCCTCGGTGTGGGCCGCGAGACGGGTGAGCGGCTGCCCGCGCGACCGGCCGCGCGGATCGCCGCTCGCGTAAATCTCGAAATCACCGAATTCCCCGGCATGCACAATGGTATGCGCACCGAGGCAAAGGAATTCGCGTCGCAGGTGCTCGACATCTTCGGCCGGTAGGCCGAATTCCCCGGTCACGGCGACGCCCGGTCTGACCGAATGGCAGTGATCCAATAGGCTGCTCGGTGTTCGCG
>NZ_JAGPOX010000214.1 GCF_019038435.1 Nocardia alni | reverse complement strand
GCGCCTCCAACGCCCAGGTCCGCGCGGCCCTGCCCGCCCACACCCTGGCCAGCGGCGGCCTCACGGCCCGCTATGCCCTGTTCGGCAGCTGACGCGGAATCCGCTGGGACGACAGACTTTCCACGGTCGGCCAGACGAGTCCTGTGATCGCCGAGCACGTTCGACTCGGCGATCACAGGGTGTCCGCGCCGATCAGCAGGAGAGGTTGCCCGGGCCGACGTCGGTGCCGAGAACCTCGACGAACTTCTTGTAGAGATCGATCCGGTCGTTGCGCTCGTCCGGATTCTTACCGTGACACTCCAGATCGCCGTTGATGCTGCGGATCGTCTCGCCGAAGCCCTTACCGCGAACCATCGCGTCGTGCGGAGTCATCGTCCCCGCGCCCGCCTGACTGTTCCAGAACCACAGTCCGGTCTTCCAGGACACGGTGGCGTCCCGTTCGACCGCGTACGGGTTGCTCAGCAGATCGACGTGCAGTGCGTCACCGGCGGCCTTGTAGTTGAAGTTCCAGCTCAGCTGCAGCGGACCACGCCCGTAATAGGCGCTCTGACCTGCTGGACAACCGTAGGGTTGGCTCCGGTCGCAGTAGTGGCTGTAGTTGGCCCTGTTCTGTTCGACGATGAACTTCAGGCCGACGGTCTCATGGCTCACATTGGCCAGGAATGCCGCCGCCTCACGCTTGCGCACCGCATCGCTGCCGGTAGTGGTGAATTCCGGGTAGGCGCCGAGCGCGTCGGCCAAGCCCCGATAGGTGTAGAAGGCATTGCGGTTCGGGAACATCCGATCGAACTGCGACTCGCTGATCACAAACGTCCCGGCGGCCGCCGCGGGCACGGCCCCGCCGGCGACCATCAGCCCGCACGCGACCATCACAGCGTTCAACACGACGACAATCCGCAACCGAATTCGGGACACAGACAACCCTTCCTCTGGTGGGAACAGAGCCACTGCATACTTCAGCGCACATCAGGCAGCACAGACCGAACGCCGAAACGAAACGGCCGGACGGCACAGGTGTTCGAGAACCAACGCAGACAGTCGTTCGGACCTTAAACCCTCCGGACCGCGGAATGTCCGAATCGCGGTCACGCCGGGGTGTCGGCCGGGTACGGCGCCGTGGTGCGGGGTGGGATTACCCGGCCGACTCCGGACGTCAGCCGGTGGCGGCGACGGCGATCCGGGCGGGATCGTCGGTCGGCGCGGTCCTGCCGCGCGCGGTGAATGTCGCTGCGCAGCAGAGGATTGCGACGACAAAGCAGCCGATGGTGTACCAGGGGTTACCGGTGGGGCCGCCGCCCCGGGCCCAGCCGTGGGTAGCGTGCAGGAAGTCCGGGAGGGCGGTGATCCAGAACAGAGCCAGCACGGCCAGGTACACAATGCTGTAAGCCTTGACCAGGCCGTTAGCGTGGGGCGGCGGCGCATCCCCGCGGCGTATTCGTATCCACTGGGACACCAGCAGCACGATGGCCGCCACGCTCAGCACGATCAGCTCGGCCGCGTACATCACGCCGCGCACGGTGATATTGCTCGCGCCGAAAACCGTTGCGGGGAGCGGAAGTACGCCGGTTCCCGCCGATCCCAGGATGCCGATCACGATGGTGCGCCACACCAGTTGCGCCCCGGACAAGTGCCGCCCGGCGTCCACATGACGGCCGACGAACAGCTGGACGAACAGCGCCAGCGACATCGGCCACAGCGCCGCGAAGACCACGATGCTCGACAGCGGCACCGAGTCGAACATGGGCTGGTTCAGCGAGTTTCCGGCCGACCACTCCCACCACCGCAACTGCGGGCCGATCTGATCGAAGATCTCGTAATAGGCATGGTGGACGAACCCTACGCAGACCGCACCGGCAAGCACGCCGTACCGACGGAAAACCCCCAGCATGCGAACGGTTTCGAAGGCCAGCGTCGCCATGAAGGGGTAGATCGCGACGATATACAGCGGCAACCTGCCCCACAGGAATTCGACGGTGAACACGTTGTGGGCGAACATCGTGTCCACGTACTTGTCGATCCCGAACGCGGCCGGAAAATACAGCGGCGGTTCGATGATGAACAGGTAGGCCGTCGCACCGAGCCACACCACCAGGGTGGTCGGATCTCCTTGCAGGCGAAGGCGTCTGATCGCGTAGATCAGCATCAATATCGCACCGAGGATCACGGTGACCTCGAGCACCGGCAGCGTCCAGTTCTGCAACGCGAACGGATCGCGGAACGCGACGAGACCCCCCTCGGTCCGGCAGGAGAAGCCGAGTTCGGCGGCCAGGTGATCGAATGTGCTCGAGCAATGATCGGACATGGTTCCCTACTTCGAATCCGCCAGATCGGCTGTGTACCACTGCGTTACGTCGTAGCCGTCGTCGTAGCGCCGGAACCACAGGTCGGCCAGCGCCGGCAGTGTCTCGTGCGTCGGATTGTGTCCGGGCAACTGGCTGCGGACGATGCCGCTCAGCGCGACGAGCTGCTCACGCAGCGGCAGATCGTCGAACGCGCGCGGCATCGGCCCGTGGTCGGGCAGCCGCAGGGGCCGCAACCACTCGCCCAGCCGACGCCGGCGCCGATACGTGGCGAACATCGCCAGCGCGTCCACCTTCCGCTCCTCCAGCGGCACGAACTCGTTGAAGTCCGCGCAGGCGATCCGAATGATCCGCAGCACGTGCCGGAAGATCGACGGTGCCATCCGCATCCGGTAGAGATCGCTGCCGACGATGGAATCGAAGATGATCAGCGCGGAACTGCGGTGCTCGACCTCTTCGACGAAGTGCCAGATGAACAGCGACGCCACCCGATCGTCGCCGGGCGCGAACAACGTCGCGTCGTGGTCGAGCATCAGCTTGAACACGGGGGTGAAGGTGGCCTCCAGGTCCGCGGTGTAGGCCAGCCGATATTCCAGCGACTTCTCCGAGGTGAGCAGGTCGAACTCGCCGATCACCTTGTCCAGGGTCTCGCGCAGCCTCGGATAGGCACGGATCAGCCCGGCGACGTGCTGACGATGCGCGGTCGAATGCTGCCCCTCCTGCCGCACGAACGCATCGGCCTCCTCGGCCACCGCCGGCTCGGTGATCCGCGGCATCGCCTCGCGGATCATGTTCACGATCATCTTCTCGAAGCCGATCGCCAGGAACGACACCGCATTGGCCATGGACGAGAAGGCCGGATTCTCCTCGTTCCACGTGAACGGCACGTCGTAGTCCGCGAACGCGAATCGCATCTTCCGGACGTGTAGGTCGGTCACCTGCTCTACCTCCATCATTCCCCGGGCGGCAGCACGGTCACGGCGCCCGGATTCGACAACCATACATCGATGCGTATGGTCGTATGATGACTTTGCCACGACGGTCGGACCGCGGCCCGTGGAAGCATTCGGCGGCGGCCCGGCCGTAAGATCAATTCGCGAATTCCGGTCCGAGCCGAGGAATCAGACAGTGCCAAGACGACGCGGGTGGGGCGGCAGCCCGCCGAGCAGCGACGAGGAAGCCTCGCGTCGCATCGTCGCGACCGCCGTGGAATTGATCGGGCGGACCGGCCTGGAGGTCAACATCGCCGAGGTCGCCGAATCGCTCGGCGTCATCCGGCAGACCGTATACCGGTATTTTCCCAGCTCGGACGCCCTCATGAAGGCGGCCGCGTTCGCCTCGGTGGACGGCTTCATGGACCGGTTGGCCGACCACGTCAGCGGCCTGTCCGACCCGGTCGACGCCATGACCGAGGGCGTGGTCTTCACCCTGAACGAGGTGCGCCGGATCCCGCACCTGGGCATACTGCTGTCCAGCGGCTATTCCAACCCGCAGCCCGAAGGCATCACCTCCGCCGAGGCCCGGGCCATCGGCATGACCATGATCCGGCGCTTCGACGTCGACTGGAAGCAGTACGGCTACGACGACACCACGCTCGCCGAACTGGTGGAATACCTCCTGCGCACCATGCAGTCGTTCTTCTTCGCCCCCGGCAACCCGCCCCGCACCGACGACGAGCTCAGGCGCTACCTTCGCCGGTGGATGGGCACCGCGATCCTCGCCCAGGCCACCTGGCGCGACTGAAACATCGCACCGCGCATGCTTTCTCGCTCAGGCATCCCGGGCGAAATTCTCAGCGACGATCATGCGCAGCGTGCGGAGCACCTCCGACAGGTGATACCGCAGCGGTCGGCGCTCGCCCGGCTGCACCCACCGCTGCTCGGCGGTCTGGTGGATGAGGACACCGACGCGGGCGGTGAGAAGTGCGGTGTCGGCGTCCAGGCCGCGGGTCTGTAATGCCTCGGCGATGACGGCGGTGAGCGCCGCGCGCTTGCTGTCGTCGCGCTCCTGCAACTCGGGACTGGCCTCGATGATCGCCCTTCGGCGTATGGACGCCTCGCGCAATCCCTCGAGGATCTCGTCGGCGGCGGCCTGCAGGCCGCACACCATGGCGTCGAGCGGCGCCAGATTCACCGGGCTCGCCACGATCTCACGGCCGACGACATGCTGCTGATGTTGCGAGCGCGGACCGAAGAGCACCTCGCGTTTGGAGGGGAAATGGTTGAAGAACGTCCGTTCGGTGAGACCTGCGCGCTCCGCGATCTCGGCGACCGTCGTCCGATCGAATCCCTGTTCGGCGAACAGTTCGATAGCGGCCTCCTGTAGGCGGTCGACAGCGTTCGGCTCCCATCGCGGCATGCGCCGAGTGTAGCGATTGCAGTAACTGCAGTCGCTGGGTAGAGTGATTTCATAGCCTGCAATCACGCGGCGGAATACGGAAAGGGTTGAGCTATGCGCGTTTTCGTCACAGGAGCTTCCGGACATGTGGCCTCGGCGGTCATTCCCGAGCTGATCTCCGCCGGGCACACCGTGGTCGGTCTGGCACGTTCGGAAGGCTCGGCCTCCGTCGTCCGGTCGCTGGGGGCCGAGGTGCGCCGGGGTGACCTCGATGATCTCGATGGCCTGAGCGCCGCAGTTCAGGAGGCCGATGGCGTCATCCATCTCGCGTTCGATCACGATCTACAGCGGTCGGGAGATTTGGCGGCGGCCGTCGAGGCGGATCTGCGTGCGATCGCCGCCCTGAGCTCTCCCCTCGCCGGGACGGGTAAACCCTTCGTCGGCACCAGTGCGACCGGCGCACTGGCCCTCGCGGGCTTTCGCGGAGAACTCACCGAACAGGACACGCTCCCGGGCGGTCCGCGCATCGATGCCGAGAACTTCGTCATCGCCGCGGCCGACGCGGGCGTGCGATCCTCGACCGTCCGCCTGCCTCCGGCAGTACACAGCGACGGCCGCTACGGCTTCGTCTCGGGCCTGATCGAGATCGCCCGCGCGACAGGCGTTTCGGGCTATCCCGGAGCGGGGGACAACCGCTGGCCGTCGGCGAACACACGCGACGTCGCCCGCCTCTACCGCCTCGCGCTCGAATCGGCGCCCGCGGGCACGCGCCTGCACGCCGTCGCCGAAGAGGGCATCACACTGCACGAGATCGCGGAAGTGATCGGCCGCCGTCTCGACGTCCCGGTCCGTGCCATAGCGACCGAGGATGTGGCACAGCACTTCGGCTATCTCGCCTTCTTCGCCGGGCTCGACAACCCCGCCTCGAGCCGGATCACTCGGGACTCGCTCGGATGGACGCCGGCCGCCCCCGGGCTCCTCTCCGATCTCGGGCAGCACCTCGATCCCAGCATCAGCACAGCGCGGTCCCGTTGACCGAATACGCCGGGGCGCGCCGAATTCAGTTGCCGTACTGCTTGGTTTCGGGTCGCTCGATCATGATCCCGTGAGCCGGCTGCTCGGCCACGGGCCGGTGCTCGACTCCGCGCGGGACGACGAAGATCTCGCCGGGATCGAGGGTCACCGGTTCGCGGTCCCGCAATTCGATTCTGAAAGTGCCGCTCCAGCACAGGAACAGTTCGTCCTCGTCGTGATGGTGCCAGGGAAATTCGCCGTGGAAGCGGGCGATGCGGACCACGGCGTCGTTGGCGGTGGCGAGGTCTCGCGGCTGCCACGGTCCGGTCAGATCGTCGACGACATCGGCGATGGAAATCTTGCTCATCACCTCATCCTCGCGACAGCCGGCTTGTGGACCTAGAGCCAATCGGACAGAACTGGTTTGCCTATGGAGCCGATACGCTGGCGGTCATGACCCGGCCAGACCCGAGTTCTCCGCCGCCCCGCGATGAAGCGCCGCGAATCGCGTCTGATCCGGCGCGGAGCGAACTCTCGGCGGCGCACCGAGCGGCGCTCGAGGCCTACGATCTCGGCCTCACACGCATGGACGAGATGCCCGGGCGCGCGGCGATGGATGCCGAGACAGCCGATTACGCCGAGTTCGTGCTCATCGTCCTACGGCGCAGCGGGAATCCGGGGGAATCCGGGCGTAATATATTGGCTCGCAATGATTTCCTGTTGCAAAGCCCGGTGCCCGGGCGGCGGTACACCCAACGCTGCCCGAATTGCCGGCGGCCGACGATCTACCACGAACGTTACCTCCACGCGGTCTGCGATCACTGCCAGAGCCGCGCCACCGACCGCGCCGGGCGCCGAATCATCGGTTTCAACACCGGCTTCGGCGGCGGAATGATCGCCTACTACGCCGATACGGTCGAGCACTCGGACGGCTCCCAGAGGGAAGAATGCGTCGAGACCACCCGCACCGGTGTGTGTTTCGTCGACGGACACCCCGCGACCATGCAAGAGGCGCGTTTCGGCGGGATCGTTGTTCAAATGACGCCTGCCGGCTAGGGCGTCGGCGACGCCCATGATGTCGTCGCCGGTGATGAGGTGGCGCACAGGTTGACCGCATCTCGAGGGTGGTCCGCCTCATTTCTTGACTGTCGATCAAGAAGTTCGTACCGTTGTCTCACACATTTCTTGATCGGTAGTCAAGAAAGTGTGCTGATTGTGTCGACGGAGAGGAAACGTCATGGCGGCGACGGACAGCACGGTGGTGCGCCGGGATGTGTGGTTCGACTCCGGCGAGGACCGGTGTGCCGCATGGTTGTACGAGACACCGGGGCAGTGCGGGCGGCGACCGGTGGTGGTGATGGGGCACGGGCTGGGTGCGGTGCGCCAGATGCGGCTGGACGCCTACGCCGAACGCTTCGCGGCGCGTGGATGGTCGGTGCTGGTGTTCGACTACCGCTACCTCGGCGCGAGCGGTGGGCAGCCGCGCCAACTGCTCGACATCGGCCGTCAGCTCGCCGACTGGCGGGCCGCCCTGGAGTATGTGCGGGCGTTGCCCGGCGTCGATCCCGCGCGGATCGCGGTGTGGGGCAGTTCTTTCGGCGGCGGGCACGCCCTGCGCACGGGTGCGCGCGATCCCGGGGTGGCCGCGGTGGTGGCGCAGTGCCCGTTCACCGATGGGCCGGCCTCGATGTGGTCGCGGTTTCGCGGCGCTCCAGCGAGCGCGCTGGCACTGACCGCGGCCGCGGTGATCGACACGATCGGTTCATGGTTCGGCGCCCGGCCGCTGCTCGTGCCGATGGCCGGTACCGGATGGATGCCCGCGTTTCTGACCTCACCCGATGCTCTGCCCGGGGCCGCGGCGCTGCTGCCGCCCGGCACCCGGGTCTCCGCGCGTACCAGTGCCGCACTGGGGTTGCTGCCCGCCATCCGCGACCAGCTGCCTGCCGACCTGGTCCTGACCACACAGGGACAGCCGAGCGCGGGTGAGGTCGGTCGCGACAGCATCTGGGGATCGCTGTCGCTGCCGGGTACCGACACCGCCGCGGCCAACGCTCTCGCGGCGCGGTTGGCGTTGCGCCTGCCGTGGTACCGCCCCGGGCGGGACATGGCACGCATCCAGGCCCCGACGCTGGTGTGCGTGTGCGAGCACGACGTCGCCGCGCCGGCTGCGGCGACCATCCACCGGGCCGCGGGCCTGGACCACGTTCAGGTCCTGACCTACCCCTGTGCGCACTTCGACATCTACCTGGGCGAGTATTTCGAGCGCGCGGTGACCGACCAGCTGGCCTTCCTCAGCCGGGCCTTCGGCGAACCGCCGGTCTGACGTGGGTCAGGATCGGGTCCGCTCGCCCGCCGCGGTGGCGCGGACGGCGGTGAGCAGTGTGTTGACCACCGATTCGGTGGTTTCCTCGTCGGTCGGATGCATGAGCAGTCCCTCGATCACGAACACCGCGATCGAGCTCATCGGGGTCAACTCCGGGCCGGTCAGGCCGAGCACGGCGAATTCCTGCCTCAGCAGCCCGTCGGTCAAGGCATGGAACCGCTCGTGCCATTCGCGCACTACCTCGGACTCCTTGCTGCGCGCGTGCACCGTGGTCACCAAACGGCTCGCCTGACGCAGCTCCCCCACCACCCACCCCAGCCGTTGCGCCGGGCTCTGCTCGCTCACCGACCCGTACCTGCTCAACGCCTCGGTCAACACGTCGTCGAGCACGGCGAGCAACACCGTGTCCTTGTCCTGGAAATACCAGTACACGGTGTTCGACACCACCCCGGCAGCCCGCGCGACCCGCGCCATCGACACCGACTCGTATCCCTCGACCAGGAACAACTCCCGCGCCGCGGCCACGATCTCGGCCCGCTTCTCCTCCCGATCACGGGGACGCCTGTTGCGCGGCATCGACCACCCTGTCATCGAACGAACCCACTGGGACCCCGTCAGCATATCTTGATCCCCACCCAAGACCTGTACCGTCACCGGGCCGATCGGCAGGTCAACGCCTTGGGTGGCGGGGTGTTCACGATCCAGCGGTAATGCCGGCGTCAGGTGTGCCGGGCCGGGTCGCACTGGGAAGCTCGTACCGCATCCGATCACAGATAACATCTAGCTATCTGATTCGCTGATGTTAGCGTGGCAGTTCACAAGCTTGTTTTTACCCGTTTTACGTCTATGGATCAGACGGGAGATAGCTGTGGGCAATCGGTGGTTTTCACGTGTGGAGAGGCTGTTCACCGCCCCAGCGAGCGGTCGAGAGGCCGATCGGCAGGACGAATCCAGGCGGCGGGCTTGGGTCGGGCTGTCGCGGCGATCCGCGTTGGCCGGTGTCGGCGTCGCGACCCTCGCGGTGGGGACAGGCGCCGCGCTCGCGGCATGTTCGAGCAATTCGGGATCCGGCAGCGACGCCGCCGTGTCCACGTCGACTCCGAGTGGGAAGAACGCCGTGCAATCCGACGCGGCGACCGGTTCTGCGGCGGAGTTGACCAAACCGGTGACCGGGATCGAGATGTTCGATTCCTATGCCAGGACCATCGCGCAGACCGCGTACGTGTGGGGGTGGCCGCTGGTCAATTCGCGCAACCGCCACGACCAAACCGTCCAAGCACCGCAGCCGGGTCTTGTCAACGGTGTCGTCCCGGCCGCGCCGCAGGGACATCTGGCGATGTTGTCGAATTACATTGATCCGGCCGAAACGTTCGTCACCTGCCCGAATCAGGACGTGGTGTACGGGCTGGCATTCTTCGACCTCGACAAGCAGCCGGTGATCGTGCAGGTCCCCGACTTCGGGGACAGGTTCTGGGTGTATGCCCTCTACGACCAGCGCACCGACCAGTTCGGGCAGCTGGGCAAGCCGTATGACACCAAGCCCGGGTTCTATCTGCTGGCGGGCCCGAACTGGAAGGGCGACACCCCCAAGGGCGTGGCGGGCGTCATCCGCAGCTCCACCCCCATCGCCAATGCGATTCCGCGAGTGTTCATGGACGACACTCCCGAGGATCGTGCCGCGATTCAGTCGGTGCTCAACCAGGTGATGATCTACCCGCTCGGTGACTTCGACGGCAAGCAGAAGACCACCGACTGGTCGAAACTTCCGTCGCTGCCCGGCGCCGCGTCCGGTGACGGGGAGACGAAGTGGGTGGTGCCGGAGAAGTTTTTCGACGAGTTCGGTTCGGTCCTGGACCAAGTCCCGCCGCTGCCGGGCGAGGAAGGGCTCTATGGACAGTTCCGCAGCCTACTCGACTCGGCGAACCGCAACCCCGCCCTGAAACAGGTCCTCACCGACACCGCGGTCGCCACCGAGAACGAAGTCATCAAACAGTTCTTTCCGTGGTCGCACAACGGTCTGCCCGCCGGTAACGGCTGGAACCGCTCGGTCAACAACGCCCAATACGGACTGGACTACTTCAATCGCACCGGAACCTCCAAGTCCAACATGTACGACAACCGGCCGACCGAAACCCAGTATTTCTACACCGACAATGACGCCACCGGTGCACCTTTGGACGGCTCCCGCAGCTACCGGGTCACCTTTCCCGCCGGGCAGGAACCGCCGGTGAAGGGGTTCTGGTCGCTGACGCTCTACAACGACAAACATTTGTTCGCCCCCAACGACCAGAAGCGGTACTCCCTCGGCACGAAGAACAAGAACCTCGCCCGTAACCCGGACGGCTCGCTGACCCTCTACGCAGGTGCGCAGTCCCCGGGACCGGAGCACGAATCCAATTGGCTGCCGGCACCGTCCGGACCATTCTCGCTCTACATCCGCGCCTACTGGGGCGAGCAAGCCATCCTCGACGGCACCTGGCAGCCACCCGCGGTCACTCCCGCCTGAACACAGCGTCAGCGAGAGCACCCATCGATCCGGACGAAGGGAACGCGATGCCCGCAGACCCCGATCGCTACCGTGAACTCGCGGCGCTGCCGCTGCCCGGCGG
Source organism: Nocardia alni (assembly GCF_019038435.1). Classification (GTDB taxonomy): domain Bacteria; phylum Actinomycetota; class Actinomycetes; order Mycobacteriales; family Mycobacteriaceae; genus Nocardia; species Nocardia alni. The sequence goes on along the minus strand of NZ_JAGPOX010000214.1, from coordinate 1,676 downwards.
CTACCCCGGCCCCGACGCCGAGCAGCGGTTACGAGAGGAACTGTATTTCCAGCGGGCGGTGCAGGTGTATCTGTGGGCACTGCCCGCGATGAACATGTGGGCGATGAAGCAGGGCCTGGAAGCAGTCGCCGGACGCGGTTACAACGTGATGTCGGTCTACGAGAAACGACTTCAACCGAACACACTGATCACCACACCCAATTCGGATGTGATCTACGCACTGGGATTCGCCGACCTGGCTCGGACCGGCCCGCTGGTGATCGAGGCGCCTCCGATGCTGCAGGCGCTGCTCGACGACTTCTGGCACCGACCCCTGACCGGACCGCTGATCGAGGGCCGCCGATACCTCGGTGACATCGGGCTGCCCGGTCCCGATCACGGCGAGGGCGGCAGCTACCTGATCGTGCCGCAGGACTACGACGGCGACATCGACACCGGCAAGTACTTCGTCTACACCAGTCCCACCAACGGGGTGTTCATCTTCGCGCGCGGGTTCTTCACCTCCGTCGACGACCTGAGCCCCGGAGTGTCCGCCGTCGAGGGGATCACCGTGCGCCCCCTCGATCAGCCCGCCGAGCCGATGGTGTTCCAGCACGTGTCCGACGTGCCCGCCAACGCCCTGTTCGCCGCCGACGGCAGCTACTTCGATGCGCTGCACGCGTTCATCCAGGCCGAACGCATCGACCAGACCGACCCTTACATGCACGGCATGCTCGCCGCCCTCGGCATCCGCAAAGACACACCATTCGCCCCATCGGCCCGCGAACACGAATTACTCGACCAGGCCGCGAAAACCGCGTGGCGCATGGCCAAAACCACCGCCGCGACCTTCGACCGGCAGGACCGGGCCCTGTGGTGGCCCGACCGGCACTGGGTCGCGCACGTGAAAACCGAACCCGACGATTTCATGCGCACCCTGCTCGACGAGCAATGGCGCGACCGCACCACCGGACACACCGACGTCGACGCCAAAGCCCACATGTTCGTCAACGCCTACTCCATCAGCACCGGCATGATGTCCTCGATCGTCGGGATGGGCGCGAAATACGGCGCCGCCTACAAAGACAGCGACGGCGACTACCTACGCGGCGAAAACACCTACGAGATCACCCTGCCACCCCACCCACCCGCGAAACTGTTCTGGTCGATCACCCTGTACGACGCCGAAACCGCCGCCGGCCTCGACGCCCCCGGCCAGCAATACCCCTCACTCAACGGCATGAACGATATCGACCTCAACCCCGACGAATCAATAACCCTGCACATCGGCCCCAACCCACCCGCCGGGGCCCGCAACTGGCTCACCACCGTCCCCGGCCGCGGCTGGTTCAGCCTGTTCCGCTTCTACGGACCGACACAGGAATTCTTCGATCGCGCCTACAAACCCGGCGACTTCATCAAAAACACCAACTGACCGCCTCCACGGTGCGGGACGGTCTGAGATCGTGTGGGCGGGACGGTGATCGGAGGCTGAGGCGGCCTGTCTCAGCGGCACCATGCCGGGGTAGTTCTCGGGCGGGCCCGACAACCCGGACGAATCGGGTCGTTGAACATATGTTCGATTGCAGGTAGGTTCGGGGCATGTCGACGGCGTTGCAGGGATCACTGCTGGACGGGTTCGGGGACGTCGGGGTCGGGCGCACGGACGGGGTGCGGCGGACCGAACTGTCCGGTGG
>NZ_JAGPOX010000213.1 GCF_019038435.1 Nocardia alni | reverse complement strand
GTCCGTCACCGAAATGCACACCATCCCCGCCCCCGCCCGCGTCTACGGGTAAAGCGTGTCGCCCCGGCGCCGCTCCTCCGTGACTAAAGCCACTTCGCGACGCCACCGTGGTCAGATCAGGTACCCGACCGATCTCGGCTGAACGAATAATCGCCATCCTCGCACTGAGCTGTTGCCCCGGGCGGCGCTTGGTTGGCCTTTCCGGGACCTTGGGTACACACGCCCTGAGCGTCCATGTAGAAGCCGGTCGGGCACAAGTCGGGTTGTGCTGTCGCCGATGAGATCGGGGCAGCCAGACTTCCGAAACCGACCATTGCCACCATGCAGACAGCTGGAGAAAACCGCCGTAACGCACTGGTCAACGCGACTCCCAAGTAGGTGAAACCTATTCGGTGCGGCCAGACCTTCACGTGCTACATGCGATGCTACGACCGGATCGCGGGTGGCGCTACAGCCCGGATTCGGCAACTCGCCGACATGTCCTTGCTCGCTGACCACGCGGGTTACTCGGCCAGTTTTTACGAGATCACGCTGGTCTCGAGAGCCCGGTCGAGTGGGATGCCCTGGCGGCGGGCCCACAGGGTCCGCTCGCGGACCTCCGATCGGGTGCGGGGCCGGTATCCGGGTCCCCCACAGCCGCAGGAATGGAATCGGAGCCCGGATTCCAGGACCGCGGCCAGGGCCTTCCATCCGGATCGGTCCGAACGTCGAGGAGCGGCGAAGTCTCGGCCGACGTTGATCATCTCCCGGCGGCAGCGTGGACAGTGCGGTGTGGCCGAGGAGTATTTGAACGACAGGCGGCAGGGCAGGCACACGTAGTGGCTCTTGTACGGCCCGTACAGCCCATATCTGCACATGCGGCGGACCATACGCCGGGCGTGATATCCGGTGCAAGCGAATTCACATGGGGCGCAGGGCCTTCGATTGGGACAGCAGGTCGGCGACCGGGGTGTGGCGGGTGAGGGGGACGCCGAGGCTGTGGGCGTTGCCCTCGAACAGGGACAGGACCGATTCGGTGAGGATGCCCTCGATCTGTTCGGAGGTGAGGGTCGAGCCGGGGTCGGCGCGCCAGCTGGTGACAACGCCGTCGACCAGGCCGATGACGCCGAAGGCCATGGGGCGTGCGCGGACCGGATCGATGCCCGAACGGGTCAGCGCCAGGGCGAACAGGTCGGCCAGCCGGCCGCCGATCCGGTCACGGGCGCCGTCGAGGGCGTGTGACGAATCTCCATGCGGGGCATGGCTTTCCAGGAATCGATGCAGGCGGGGGTGGCGTTCCACCCAGCCGACGTAGGTGGCGATCGCACCGCGCACCGCGTCCCTGACCGTGCCGTCGGCGCGCAGCGTGGGCATCACCTCGGCCAGCAGCAGCTCCAGGATGCGGCGGCGGATCTGCTCGTCCAGGTCGGCGCGCCCGGAGAAGTGGCGGTAGACCACCGGGCGCGGCAGGCTGAGCCGATCGGCGATCTGCTGGACCGAGACGTCCACACCGGAGTCCTCGATCGTCTCGACCGCGGCATCCAGCACCGCGGCGCGGCGGCGCTCCTTGTGACCGTCCCATCGTGTGCTGCGGCCGTCCACGGCCGCACCCGCAGCCTCGCCCCTGCTCCCCCGTCCCCTGGTCTCGGCCACACGACAACGATACCCGCGCGACTATTGACCGATACAGCATGTCTCACTAACCTGAATGTTACCGCTTGTATCACTAACTTCTGGCTATTGGAGAGAGCGCCATGGGCAACGACGCCGCAGCAATGCTCCCCCGGGAATCCTTCGCCCAGCGACTGCTGACCGGATCGGTCAAGAAGTCCTACGACCCGGTGGTCGATCTGGACTGGGACGCGCCGCTGGATCCGGACAAGCTGTTCCTCCCGGCGGAGGTCATCTCGCTGTACGGCACCGCACTGTGGGAGTCGATGACCCCTGCCGAGCGGCGCGAGCTGTCCCGCCAAGAGCTGGCCAACGTGCTGTCGGCCGGCATCTGGTTCGAGAACCTGCTCAACCGACTGTTGTTGCGCGAGTTGATGAACGGTGACCCGACGAGCAATCATTCGCACTACACACTCACCGAGATGGGCGACGAGACTCGCCACATGATGATGTTCGGCAAGCTGATCGAACGCATCCAGGCCCGGCCCTACTGGCCGACACCGCCTGGACGCCTGGTCATCTCGTCGCTGCAGCTGTTGCTGCGCGGGTCCATGACGTGGGTCGGCGCGCTGGTCGGCGAGGAGATCTTCGACGCGATCCAGCGCCGCACCCTCGACGATCCCGAACTGCAGCCGCTGGTTTCACGCGCGATGCGGGTGCATGTAACCGAAGAGGCCCGGCACATCGGCTTCGCCCGCGATGCCCTCGCCCGCCGCGTTCCTACCATGTCGCGGGCCGAATTGGCTTATGTGCGACTGTGTGTCACGGTCGCCGCACCGCTGTTCGTGCACCTGATGACCAACCGGCACATGTACACCCGGGCCGGACTGGACGGCCGCAGCGCCCGCCGTGTGGCCAGGTCCAACCCGAACAGCAAGCGGGCGTTAGGAATAGGCGCGGCGAACCTCGGCGCATTCCTGGACAAGCACGGACTTATCACCCCCGTCGGCAAGTGGATCTGGCAGCAGCAGGGCCTCTGGCATACCGACGCACCACCGACCCGCCTCGGATCCTTCCCCACCCCGCCGGGCCTGGATGGACTGCTGGACGCGGCCGATCGCGCCGGCCGCATCGTGCGCCGTCTGTACCCGAGTTCCTCCGATCCCTCCATCCCGGCGGATCATGAACCGTCGCACGAATATTCGGGCCCGGCACTCCTGGACGCCCCCGGAGCCGAACGACAGGTCACCGTCACCCTCAGCGGCCACATCGACCCGATCGACGGCCAGTACCACTGGTACGGCCGAGTGCACAGCGCGAACCCCGCCGACCTCCCCGACCCCGGTCGCGCCCACGTCCAGCTGACCCTGCCCGGCCGCACACCTGTCACGGCGACGCTCCAAGAGCGGGATCCCTGGGGTGACCTGCGCATCATCGGAGTCGGAGAGCCGCCGTTCGCACTCACCCCGACCGACTGAGCACCGTCGCATACGACGCGGCCGCCCGTCCGTCACCCCGACACCCATCCCCGTCGGCCTGACATCGTCATCCCGACCGACCCAACGTCGTCATCCGGCGCTAGCCCTGGTCACAAGATGCGCATTCCCGCCAAAAGCACGGCGGGTATGGCGGATACCGCACCCACGGGCGACCGGACGACCCCGCTCAGAGCAAGGACTTCAGCGACTGCTCGTCCCGAGCCACGACCGCGCCCCGGCTGCCCGCGACGATCGGGCGCTGGATCAGCTTCGGATGATGCGCCAAGGTCTCGATCCAGTGTTCGCGGTCGGCGGGCGTGCGTGACCACCCGGCGATGCCCAGCTCCTTGGCCTCGTCCTCGCCCGTGCGGGTGATATCCCAGGGGTCGAGGCCGAGCCGGTCGAGCATGGCGCGAATCTCCTCGACGCCGGGCGGATCCTCGAGATAACGCCGCTCGGTGTACGAAACTCCCGCCGCGTCCAGCGCCGCCTTGGCCGCGCGGCTCTTCGAACAGCGCGGATTGTGCCAGATCTCCATCTGCTCGGATGTCATGAGCACTCACCTTAACTCGGTGAGTCGCGCGCGAGACAGTAGGTGCGGCACAGTGTGAATCCGGCCGCGCCTCGGTGCGACCGGGCACGGGCGGGGTCCGCCAGTTCCTCGTCCCGTCGACGATACGACTTCTCGACCGCCTCCTGGAATACGAATCCTACTGTGTAACAATATCATTCGTGTTGGCTGGGGTGCAGGATCCGACCATGGGGTACACGCGACCATCCGGCGTAGTCGCCCGTAAGATGCTCCAGTATATTTCCCGGCGGGCAAATTTTCTCATCGAGCACTCTTGCCCGATGAGCAATTTTGGTTCACACTGGACCCATGGCCGATGAACAACCCCTGGGCCTGCGGGAACGCAAGAAGCTCGACACCCGCAAAGCACTCAGCAATGCCGCACTGGACCTCATGTTCGAGCGTGGGCTCGAAAACGTGGTCCGCGAAGACATCGCGGCCCGCGCCGGGGTGTCGGTCCGCACCTTCAACAACTATTTCTCCAGCAAGTACGAGGCATTGGCCTACCGGCAACTCGAACGGATACGGCGCGGCGCGGAAGCGTTGCGCGCACGCCCGGCGGACGAGCCGCTGTGGACCGCGATTGTCGAGGCGATGCTGGAGCCGCTGATGGCCGACGGCGTGCAGGACGGCATACCCACCCCGGCCATGCTCGCGGAGCCGCGCAAGATTCTGGCCTCACCGGAGATGTACGCCACCCTCGCGGGCGGTACGGGTGACGAACTCGAGCGGGCGGTGGCCGAGCGCACGGGTACACCACCCGGCGACATGTATCCGAAACTGGTTGCGGCAGCGATAAATTCCGCTTATGGCGTAGCGATCACAATCTATGTCAACTCGGATCCGCCCGAGCCCCTGACCACGATCCTGCGCCGAGCCCTCACCGAGTTCGCCCGGGGCCTACCCGACCCGAGCGCCCGATAACACCCATTCACATCGAGAACCACTGAACGGGAACGCCTCTCGCGATCCCGTTGACACCGAAATCACACACGACAGGGGTTGATCTCGTCATGTCCGAAACACCTACCGATGTCATCATTTCCGGCGGAGGCCCGAACGGGCTCATGCTCGCCTGCGAGCTGGCCCTGGGTGGGGTCCAGCCGATCGTCCTGGAATCCCTCCCCACGCCGAGCGACCAACCGAAGGCGAACGGCCTGGTCGGACAGGTGGTGCGGCTGATCGATATGCGCGGGCTGTATCGCCCCGCCGAGAACGATATGTTCGGCGGCGCGAGCGGCGACATCCCACAACCTCTCCCCTCCTATATCTTCAGCGCTCTGCGGCTGGATCTGGCTGCATTGCAGCACAATCCGATGTACGCACTGCCGATCCCACAGGCCCGCCTGGTCGAACGGCTGGTCCACCGTGCCGAGGAGCTCGCGGTGGGCATCCGGTGGGCCCACGCGCTCACCGACTTCCGGATCGAGGGCGAGCGGATCATCGCCACGGTCACCGGGCCCGACGGCCCGTACGAGATCACCACCCGCTACCTGATCGGCGCCGATGGAGGTAAGAGCCTGGTGCGCAAGCGGAGTGGGATCGAGTTCCGGGGTTCCAGCGACGACAGGCGAATCACCCGCGTCGGCCACGCGCAGATACCCGGCGCGCAGCGGACCCCCGACGGCGGCATCGAGATCCCCGGCGCGGGCCGGTTCGCCTTCGGCCACAACCGAGTCGAGCGCGGCATGTTCGTCTATGCCGAATTCGCCCCCGGCCGCGCGATGATCGGCAGCACCGAATACGACGTCGACCCCGTCTCGGACGATACGCCGGTCACCTTGGACGAACTGCGCGAGAGCGTCGAGCGGGTCTTGGGCGTATCCGTCCCGATAGCGCCGCCACAGGGCCCCGGACCGCATGCACTGCGCCGCACGGTCGGCCAGAACACCCTGCAGGCCGAGCACTACCGCGCGGGCAATGTCCTCCTGGTCGGCGACGCGGCGCACGTGCATTCGGCGATGGGCGGTCCGGGACTCAATCTCGGCATGCAGGATGCGATCAATCTCGGCTGGAAGCTGGCCGCGGTGGTGCGCGGCGACGTACCGGCCGATCTGCTGGATACCTATGAGAGCGAAAGGTATCCGGTCGGCGAGCGGGTCATGATGCAGAGCCTGTCGCAGAGCGCCCTGATCGCACCCGGACCCGAGATCACGGCACTGCGCCGGCTGTTCGGCGAACTTCTGCACCTCCCCGAGGTCACCGCGCACATCGCGAATCTGCTTGCCGGAACGGATGTCCGCTACGACACCGGCGACCCGCATCCGCTCTCCGGCCACCTGATACCCGAGTTCACCGTGCACACCGCCGACGGTTCGCACCGCATCGCCGAACTACTGCGCACCGCTCGCCCGATCCTGCTGGACCTCACCGGCGCCACCGCCGTCCACGCCGAGAAGTGGTCCGACCGAGTGGATATCGTCACCGCCACCGCCCACGACACACCGGCCGCCGCCCTACTGATCCGCCCCGACGGCTATATCGCCTGGGCCACAGACGGATCAGGCACCGAGCCGGAAGCCGACAGCCTGCGCCGAGCCCTGACCCGCTGGTTCGGCCCCGCCCGCGAACTCGCCGAATCTCGGCACTGATCACCGCCGCTCGGGCGACGTCGCGCCGTCACCCGAGCGGCCCGGTGTGCCCGCCGCCCAGCGCAATCCGACCACCAGCATGCCCAGTCGTTCAGGCGTTCCTCCCCTGGTGAAACCAGCGTGCCACCCCGCTCAGGGCAGCGCTCGGTAGTTCTCGTCATTCGAGCGCACCGACCGACCCTCCACCTGGTACGCCGCCCGAGTCGGCCTCACCCTCTGTGCACCTCCCCGCGGAAGAGTCCGTCTCTGCCATCCCGTCACGCTCGTGCCTCGGATCGACCCGCTCCAGCACTGCTCAGCCTCGAAAGCGCAGCCACTATCTCGGCACGGCAACACGGACCGCCGGCATGTTCCGACGCCCCGGGAACCTCGGCCCCGCCGTCCCCAGCACAGCTCCGGGCAGCCTTACCCCCGCCGCCCTACCCTCCGGCACGTCCTACCGTCCTGGCACGCTCCTCGAGAACAGCGTGCCACCCCCGTCAGCCCGGCATGCTTTGGCCGGATCCGCCGTAACCAATTGTGTACCAGTTGATCCCGCTAATGCTCCAACGGAAATGACGACCACGCATACCCGAAATGGCAGCCGAAGGCACATGCCGAGATGGCGGCCCGGATAGTCACAGGTGCATCCACTGTGGCCACACCCGACTCCACGGCTTGCGCTGCCCCGTGCACTTCCAGATCGTCACGTCTTGTGTATTGCCCGGATAACCGAGGCGGGTGTCGACCTTGCCGACCGGCTCGACGTGGTCGAACTGGCTGCGAAGCGCGGGCTCGGTGCTGCCGACGGCCAAGACCGCGCTTTCGGTATCGGGTGGGGTGCCGAAATATCCGAAGCCACGGCTGGGGCTGTAGATGGGTGGCAGGCTGTAACGGGCGAATTGATCCAATGCGCTTGCCTGCCAGTAGGTGTCGGTGATGATCACGGTGCGTGCGCGCTCGGCGGGCGACAGCGCGTCGTAGGCATAGCTGACCGAGTCGACCAGCTCGGACCAGCCGAACTGGCCGTACAACCCGATCTGTACGGCCGCCGCCGCGGCGTTCGGCGGCGGCGGGATCCTGTCCTCCGGCCGCCACGGAGTGCCGTCGGCGACCACGACCACCGACGAAATCCCCAGTGCCACACCCACGACGATGACAACGCGCCGCCACGGCACCGGCATCCCCCCGACCACCGTCACCGCGCCGACCGCACCCGCCGCGATCACGACCGCGTACATCCCGGCCGCGTAGTACACCCGTCCGCCCGTGACCAGGAATACGAGCAACAGCAGGACCAACGCCGCCCCGAGAAACCGATACTGCCGGAATTCACCGCGCCGCAACAATGCCCAGATCCCGCAAAGCAACAGCGGTGTGCCCAGGAATCCGCACAGCACCACCGCCCCAGGCAGGAACAGCAGCTTCCCGCCCAGCACCGCCTCCTCGCCGGCGATCTCGCCACCCATCGCCAGCTCGGGCCAGGAGTGCCCCGCCTGCCAGAGTAGTTCCGGCACAGCGGATATCACCACGATCAGCCCACCCGCCCACAGCGGCGGCCGTCGCACCAGATCCCGCGGCCCGAAGACCAAGGCGCTCACCACGATCGCGACCCAGAAGAACGGAATCAGCCATTTCACCTGGAAATCCACCGCGGTCACCAGCGCTGCGATCAGCAGCAGTCCATCGCGCCGCGTCTGCACCCAGCGCACCAGCAGCCAGGTGATGATTACCCACAGCGCGGTGTCGACCGCATTGGTGGTGAGCAGCCCACCCTGCAAGAGCAGGAACGGTGAGCTCGCATAACCGATCGCCGCCAGCATCTGAGCGGTCCGGCCGCCACCGAACGCGCGCGCCATTTCGGCGCACAGCACGACCGACACAACGGTCAGCACGACGGCGGGCAACCGCAGCACCAGGAACGACCCGGGTGCGACGGTATCCATCGCGCGCGCCACCAGCGGCAGCACCGGCCCTTGATCGGCATACCCCCAGCCCGGCCGCCGCCCGGCAGCCAGAAAGTACATCTCGTCCCCGAAGTACCCGTATCGCGACGCGCAGAACCACAGGATCGCCGCCGACACCACCGCGACCGCGCCGACGGCCACGGTCGCGCGCGCCGGCGCCACCGCCACCTCGTCGCTCGAACGTTCCACCACGTCGGTCATCGGATGAACTCCCCCGCACGTCTGCGAACACCGGACCCGCCGAATCTATCCGGCCGCACAGCCCCTGCTATCCACCTCGCGGGCGAGTCGCCGTCGGCCATGCGGCGTAGTCGAGCCTGATCCACACGTCCTGATATCACCACCCGAAGCCCGGCCTATCGCTGCATTTTTCCGCCTCGAGACGCCGCTTTCGGACAAATCGAGCCGCGAAATGTAGCGGGAGGCCGGTCCCCCCAGCCACCCGCCGCGATGCCGACCCGATACCGCGCTCACAGCGATCTCAGTGCACGGCCGCCACCACACCGCACTCTACGAGCCGCCTGCACACCACCGCGCGAGCAACTACCCGGCCTATTGCTCCATTCTCCGGGACCGAAACTCCGGTTTCGGACAATTACACCCAAAGAATGTAGCGGGAGGCCGGTTCTCCTGCACCTACAAGGACACGGCACCCACGACCGCCAAGCGCTACCGCACGGCCACCACGCCGAGCTGCACGTTTCGAGGCGACTGCACGCGACACCCGATCTGTCGCAGCATTCTCCAGGACCGAACGCCGGGTTTCTGACAAGTCTCCAGGATCCCGACGACGACCAGCACGATGCCCGGATATGTCCACTGCCGCCGGAAAATGCAACGGGAGGCCAGGGGTCACCTGCCGTCGTAGACTGGCATCGTCGGACACGGTAGCGAGAGTCGTACCGGCTCACATCCCCGCGCGCAAAGGTAGGCGGACATGTCATCCGAATCCCAGACAGGCAATCCGTTCGGCACCCCGTCGACGTCCGGGCCGCAGCCCATCCGCCCCTATCAGCGCCAGCTCAACAAGTTCATCGGATTTCTGCTGCGTGTGCCCGGACTGGGTGCGATCGTCGGGCGCAGACTGCTGATTCTGCACGTCGTGGGCCGCAAATCCGGTAAACGGTACGACATTCCCGTCGCCTACACCCGGGACGAGGGCGTACTGCTGATCGGCACCGCAATGCATCCGTGGGTGAAGAACATCCGCAAGGATGTGCCGGTTCAGGTATCGATGGGCGGGCCCACACGCACCGCCTCTGCCGAGGTGCTCCGCGATCAGGAGTCAGTCATGCGGCTGTACGAGGCTATCGCCCGCGACAACCACCAGAACGCCGGGTTCAACGGCATCGGGTTCGATGGATCCGGCAATCCGAACAAAGCCGATATTTACCAGACCTGGCAGCTCGGCGGCGCGGTCATCCGCCTCACTCTCGTCTGAGAGCGCCCGGAATCGTCGGCCCCGCAACCGAAATCATCTCGGATGTGCCTCGACATAGAGATCTGCGGAGATGGTGTTCAACCACTGACGCACGCCGATCGGGGCCCACGACGCTCCGTCGGAATGGTGCACGACGGGTTCGACGAATGTGACGGTGTGGCCGCCGAACTCCAGCTCGAATTCCCCCGCGGCCAGAATGTTCTTGAGCCAGTCCACATCTCGGCCGTAGCTGAGCGCGATCCGGTAGCTGTCGCCATGCCCGAACACGCTCACCGGGGTGCGATACACCCGGCCGGACCTGCGCCCGCGATGCACGACCATGGCCATTCCAGGCATATGCCCGGCGACAAGGCCCGCGACCCGGTTGGTGGCCACTCGATTGAACTTCGCTAACCCCTTCGGCAGCGGCATAGCATCCCCTCTCGGATTTCTCGTACACCAACAGCCGCAGCACAGGCTACGCTCACCGAACCCGATTCGGGCACTGTGTCTTGCTACAGATCGACAACAGTCCGTCATCGTTCGGATCGCGAAGGTCGGCCGCGGTCGTCTGCACTCGCTACAACGCTGCCGGCCGCGTTGTCATGCTTTCCCGCCCAAAGCAATCGGGGATGCCTCGTCCGCAATCTGCTCAGGCGTGAGCGGCGGGCCGCGACCTCGATCAGATCGCTGCGGCCGTCACGCCCGCACGAATCTGATCCGCCGCCCCGGACGGGCCTGGGCCACGGCGTCGACATCCGCATCCATGACAGTGGCGATCACCGGATAGCCCCCGGTGATCGGATGATCGGCAAGGAATATCACCGGCTGCCCGGACGGCGGAATCTGGATGGCGCCCAACGGCATTCCCTCGGTGGGAAGTTCTGCGGTATTCGCCCGGTTCAGCAGTGGATGCTCGGACGCGCGGTCGAGCCGCACGCCGACACGATCGACGTCGGCCCCGACCTGCCACGATCCGGCGAACAATGTCTCCGGGCGTTCGAACCAGTCCTCCCGCGGGCCCAGCCGCACCCGCACGGTGAGCATGCTGTCGGTCATCCGCGCGACCGGGGCCACGTCGACCTCCGGCCAGCGCTGCGGCGGCGGACCCACGGGCAGCACATCACCCGCGCGCAGCGGTTCGGGTCCGATCCCGGCAAGCGTGTCACGGCTACGGGAGCCGAGCACGGGCGCGAGGTCGATTCCGCCACGGACCGCGATATAACTGCGCATCCCGGTCGCGGCGCTTCCCAGCGCCAGGCGCTGTCCCTGCCGCAGACCCAGCACCGAGGCATGTCCGACCGGTCGGCCGTCGAGGGTGATCGGAGCCGGTGCGCCGGTCACCGCGACCACCGCGCGCGCGGTGAATTCCAAGGCCAGCCCACCGATCAGGCATTCGATCGCAGCGGCCGATTCGTCATTGCCGACGAGTCGGTTCGCCAAGGTGAACGAGCAACGATCGGCCGCCCCGGCAACTCCGACGCCTGCGTGAAACCACCCGGGACGGCCGAGATCCTGAATCGTGCTGAACATCCCGGGCGCCGCGACGCGCACCGTCCGGACCGACGAACCAATCTGTTCGGCCTGCACGACCGTCCCCCGGCTGGTCCCACTGTGATCATCCGCCATGACCTGGGGCCCTCGAAGCCCCGGCTGCACCCCGTTCATGTCGTCGCCTCCTGTCCCGCACTACGCCGTCCTACCACCCCGGTCGGCCGCTTTCTCACCTCGGCATGCGACGCCGCCGTTCTGATACGACACCGCTTCGCACGATCGGTGTGCTTCGATCCCCTCCGAACCACCTGTGTACCAATCAGGTTCGTGCCGAGACCCGGTGCCGCCACACTCCGAACCGACGTCGCGCTCACAATTCCTCCACCGCGACGAAGCGCACGCGCGTGCCGGGCCACAGCAGACCTGGTTCGGGGCGGTCCAGGTCCCACATCGGCGCCCGTGTGGTGCCGATAAGCCGCCAGCCGCCGGGCGAAGTGCGCGGATAGACCGCGCTGTAACCGCCGGCGAGGGCCACAGCTCCGGCAGGGACCGCGGTACGCGACTGATCCCGGCGCGGCACCGACAAACCCGCCTCGGGCGCCTCCAGATAACCGAACCCCGGGGCGAAGCCGATGAACGCGCACCGCCACACCACACCGGTGTGCCGGGCGATGAGCTCCGTGGTACTCAGACCAAGCAGTTCCGCCGTCTCGCCTAGGTCGGCACCGTCGTAGCGAACCGAAATCTCCACGGCATCAGCACCTTTCGAGACATCAGCGGCCGAGGCTGCCCCCGCCGTCCAGGCATCGCGCACTCGCTGCCCCACCTTCGCCGCATCGGTGCGTGGCGCCAGCGTGATCAACACCGTGCGCGCGGCAGGAAGGAAGTCCACAACACCCGGAACAGGATCGGCCCGCAATCGATCGACCAACCCCGCCATGGTCTCCAGATCCGGCGGCTCCACCAGCAGCGCCCGATCCCCCGCCGACCGAATCATCAACTCACCCATGACAACTCCTCGCTTCGACATTGCCCCGAGCCACCACCGCGCGCCCATTCACACAGCGATCGAACCAGAAGCAACACCGCTCCGGTCCACCCCTCGCCGCCCCTCAACTCCGATACGCGCCACACCAATACTCCGCTCACACATGCCCGCACCTCGCCAACCGCTCGGCCCGGGCACGAGCGAGGGCGCGACCATCCCATCGATCGCTGCGCCGCCCCGAGCCGCCGCTGTACTCCGGCACGCACGAACGCTCAGCCGTACCC
>NZ_JAGPOX010000212.1 GCF_019038435.1 Nocardia alni | reverse complement strand
TCCAAGGTCGACCGATTCTACGACTCGCAACTGCGGCGTCCGCTCGACCAGCACTTCGCCACCCGTGAAGACAAACACGCGCAGATGGCCAAGGTCCTGTTCGACGGGATGCACGCGACGAATCCGAAAACCGGGGAACGGGAATGGCTGCCCGGGGCGTTCGTCACCGACGCCGAGGGCAAACTCGTCCAGCAAGGCTCCCCGCAACTGGCGGTGTCGATGGATAACGCCGACGTCGAACGACTGGCGGCCGCGCTGCGCACCGAAGCCGACGCCCGCGGGGTCAAGGTCGAATTCGCCCAGATCGACGTCGCCTGGATGGATTCGCACGGCAGCAAGGAAAAAGCCCAGGACGAGCTGCAAAAGATCCTCGATGGCGGCGGCGGCTTGGGCAAGATCATCATCGGCAACAAGGTCCTCAGTCGCGGGGTCGATATCAGCCCCTCCAAACAAGCCAAGAACATCGCCCGGACCATGGCCGACCGCGGAGACGACCTGTCGGCCGTCACCGACGCCAAAGCCGTCGACGGGCTGCAAGTCCGCATCGATGGCGGCCCGGCCTACTCGGACCGGGTCAACCACCAGGTCGAAACCCGCGCCGCCCGCAGCGGCGACCCGAAGGGCAGCCGCGAAGACGGCGGCACCCCCGGCAGCGCCATCCACTTCATCTCCCCCGAGGACTACCGCAGCACCGCACCCAACGCCCGTGTCAAGACGTTCGTCACCAAATACCAGCAGGCCGCGACCGAGCATCGCGAAGCCACCGAGGCCCACGAACGCGACGACAACCAGGACAACACAACACGCCTGCAACAGGCCACCGACGAGTTCGCCGCGGCCGAGGACGACCTGCGCACCGAGGCCACCCCGATGCAGAAGGCCACCGTCGAGCAACAAACCCTCAACGCACGACGCGCCAACCAGGACGTATACGACTCCCAGGCACCGCCGCTGGACGACCACACCGAACGCCCCGCCATACCCCCACCCAGATCGACCGAAACACCCTCCGACGACTCGGACGAGGCACTCGCCGACCACCAGACCCCGGCCGTCGCGGAGAACAATCCCCGAACCTCGCCGCCGCCGACACCGTCGCGCGAATCGACAACCTCACGTCTGAGCCCGGCCACCGACGGCAGCAGCGGCGGCACCGATGTGCACACGCCCCCGCCACAGCGGCCCGACTCGATATTCGCACCGACGCCGACCGGACAGGCGCCCGGATCGCACCCATCGGCGTTCGGACCGCAGCGAAACCTCCCGTCCAGCGCTTCCGTCCTCGGCACCCCACCCGAGACTTCCACCTCCCGACCGGAACAGGGCCCGGGTCCGCTCTCCGATACAGGGGGCCGAACCGGCATCAGCACCGGCGACGGTAGTCACCAGGCCAGTACTGGCCGCGAATCGGCACCCACCGTCACGCGCCCCACCACGTCCGCACAGATCCCCTCGACGTCGGCCGTCACCTCCGGATCCGACACCCCGCTCCCGGTGGTGCAGCCCGGACAGGATGGGGCCGGATCGTCGACAACGCCGGCCAGTGCCACGAACCCGTCCGCCGACGATTCGACCTCGACGCCGCCGCAGAACCGCCCGCAGCCGCAGCCGATCGATGAACTTCCGGCATCGGTGTCCCGGATCGATCGGCGGCACGAACCCTCGCCCTCCAGGATGCAGCGGCTGTTCCAATCGATCGCGCCCGGTACACCGAAGGCGATCGTCGACGGCCGCCGACAGGATGTGCGCACCGAGTCCTCGTATCCGGCCCAGACCATGCGCAACCCCTCCCTGCAGCTCAGTGGTCACGAGAACAAATGGGACCTGTGGGTCCGCCCCGAACACCGTGCGGCAACGGTCGCCGGTCAGGTGGTAGGCCGGTTCGGCGGCTGGCTGGCCATGCACTGGCTGCTCAACGGATCCCCCGGGCAACGCGGATTCGACTACACGAAACTCACACCCGCACAACGCCAGGAAGCGATCGACACGATCATCGGTCTGCGTGCCGGCAGCGAGGGGCAGACCGCGGACCAGTGGATCCGCTGGGCGCAACTGAGCCTGGGCGAGAGCGCCAGGCAGGGACTCCCGAAGTCCACCGATCTTCGGAATCTGCCGAGCAACGCGCGAGTATGGATGTTCGATCCCGGCAATTTCCGCGCGCTGGCGGTGCGGCGCATCGGCGATTCGGACAACTTCCACGTCTACGATCCCGACACCGGCCGGGCCGAGCAGTCGGACCGGACGACGCTGAATCGGATCGTGCGCGACCTCGGCATCACCAATATGGTGGTCCTCGACCCCGCGAACCAGTCGCTGGCGCCCGGTCGGATGCCGATGGCCGGCGCGGTCGACGCCGCGACCGACACACCGCCGAACTACGGGGCATCGCACGCACCCGTCGACGAGACATCCGAGCACCACACACCGGAACTCGAGAATCCGCCCGGCTACGACACGGCGCAGCTGGCCGCCTACGCAGCGGCCAACTGCGCCGTCGTGTCGCTGGATCTGTTGTCCGCGTTCACCGGCAGACCTCGCCCACTGGTGCCCGAGGAGCTGACCGGTGTCACGGGGATGCCGACCGACGCGCTCCAGACCTACGCGGGTGCGTCGTTGCTGAAGTTCGGCGATCACTCCGAGATCGCCGCGGAGTTCGATGCGCTCGGTACAGGCGCGGTAGCTCTGGTGGTCGATGTCTATCGGGGTCCGGCGAACGCCAACGGCGTCGGCGCGCACGCGTACCTTCTGCGTAAGGAGGGCGCCGACGTCGTCGCGGTGCACGATTCGGCCGACCCCGCCACCCGCGTCTTCCCGCCCCGGGTGGCGCGCGATCTCGCGGGCACGTACGCGGTGCTCTTCGCTGCCGACGGCGCACCGGCGGTGATCGTCCCCCGCTCACCGGGCCAGTTGCCCGCAATGACCAGGGTCGGTGCGAGCCCCACCGCGCAAACACCACAGCCCCAGCAAGACATCCCCGACATCATCTTCACCCCTCCCTCGGACGGGTCGCGCTCTCCCAGCCCGGATACCGTCGCCCAGGACAGCGAAACCGAGGAACCGGACCTGCCGGCCGCTCTCCCCGCCGCCGGAACCAGCCGCTCTCCAGGGGGCGTCCAGGACCCCGTCATTCGGGGCGAGAACGTCGAGGGTGAATACGCCGGCGACGAACAGGCGGACCGCGAAGACGAGGGACTGCCAGACGATACCGGCACGCACCTCAGTCTTCTGGAGTCACCGGATCCCATCGGGACGGCATCCGAGACAGACCGGCCATACGCCAGCGAACAGCACACCGATGACGAGAGCGAGGAGCTGGACCACGGGCTGGACGACGATTTCATCGACGGTCTCCGGGACCTCGCCGAGAACGAGCCCGTCTACTTCCACAACCCCGTTCGCAACGAGGATTACGTCTACGACCCGGCCATCGATGACGTCTACCCGGCGGGGTCCGCCCGCGGCGATGAAGCCGACGACGAACTGGAGTACACCGACGACGAACGAACCCCGAACATCCCTGGCATCCCCGGCATCGTCGTCACCTCTGACGACCAGGACGACACCCCGATACGGGACGAGGCCTACTTCCGCGCCCACCGCGACGAACTCGGCGACCAGGACCAGTACTATTTCGACCGGGAATCGGGCCTGCCCTACATCTACAACCCGCTCACCGACGAGTCCTACCAGGACCCGACATTCATATACGGGGGCCCGGACTCGGAGAGCGAATACCCCGAGGCACAGTGGATCGACCCGACCAGCGAGGACCTCTCGGCTCGTCCGAAGATACCGGTGGCTCGTCCGATGACACCAGTAGATCGCCCGAAGACACCGGTGGACTCGTCCGCACTCGACCCCGATACGCCTGTGCGAAGGTCCGCACGAGACGCGAGAAGACCGAGAGCGGGATCCACGACATCCAGGCTCTCCGAGGCCGAGGCCGAGGCCCCGAAGCCCGGATCCCCGAAGGGCAAGTCTCCCAAGGGCAAGTCCCCGAAGAGCGGGCGGCCCAGAGCCGGGTCCACGACATCCAGGCTCTCCGCGGACTCCAGGCTGACCGAGGACAGGCGGTCGGCGGGTTCCAAGCGAACCGACATATCCAAGGCGAGCTCGAAGCCCGTCCTGGAGACTCAAAGAGACGAGGAAGAATACGACTACCCGTCGGATGCCGCCATCTACCCCTCGGACGAGGCGGAGGCCGTCTACAGCAGCGACGGCGCGGATGACTCGTCGAAGGGACACCTGAGGTCCGGGAGCAAATCCACCCTGTCCTCGGGTCCGCCGCCGGGTCTCAGTCCTACGGTCCGGCAATTCGGTACCGAGCGCAATGGCACCAAGGACCTGATACATCTCGAGCCGATCCCGGAGGGGACGATCGAGTGGCTTCGTGAGCGGGTCATCGCCAGGCTGCACAGGACCATGGGCGTGGACCGGAAATTCCAGGCCGCGGTCGAGAAGCAGCTGACCTCTCGTTTGGGGTCCAGGGAATGGGCCCGTGTGCTGAGCAGGTCGGGCCTCGCGTTGAACGTGAAGTACCGGGGGCGGGCGTATCCGATCTCGTTGCGTCTCAACTTGATCAACCCACGCCAGGCGCCCGATCCGATCGCGCGAGTGGGCGACGATATGGCGGTCAGCCAGCAGCGGTGGACCTACGGGGGCGCCGAGACCAGTGCGACCGCCACCCAGCACGATCAGCGGTCGGCGTCGTATGCGTACACCCACCAGTGGGATGTCGACAAGGGCAAGCTGGTGTCGGTGAGCCTGACACCGCAGGGCGCCATCACCTACAACCAGCTCTCGACCGCGACGAACATTTTCCAGACGGTGCAGTCGATCATCAAGAAGCGCAGCACGGGCGCGTCGCTACCGTACGACTACGAGATGCGGTGGGAGCTGCGGGTCAACCACGACGGTATCGGGGATGTGCTCTCACCCACCGTGCCGACGAACCACTGGGAGCCCATCGGCGGGCATACGCCGCCGCCGGCGCCCGTGAGCACACCGGAGTCCGGCAGCGAGCACGCGCCCGCGAGCACGCCCGAACCGGACCGGTTGCGGGCCTGGTTCCCGAAATACATGGCCGAGATCCAGGAGCTGCCGAAGGTCGTCGAGGGAGATCCGGCGACCACTCCGACGCCGTTCCACCGCGCCGAGGACGACTCGAAGAAACCGGGCGACCAGAAAGACCAGAGCGAGCAGAACGACCAGGGCGAGTCGAGTAAATCGGACAAGCCGGAATCGGACAAGCCGGAGCCGCAGATCTCCCTGGAGCAGGTCCCCCTCTACGGTCCGCTGGATATCCCGAACCCCGATCAGATCATGGCCGATCTGATGGACAGCTTCGGCACCGAGATCGCAGGCATATCCGAGGCATCCGTGGAAGAGTTCCGCGACGCCATCAGCGAAGGCAACTTCCGCGGCAACATCCCACTGAAGCACGGTGGTTCGGCGGGTTCCCCGACTCAGCACACGAACTCCGGTAAGGCGCGGGGGTACTTCAAGTTCGAGGTCCCCGATTTCCAGGGCGGGGACCGGCTCACCGGCGCCACCATGAAGAACGGCTCGCGGCTCGAGTACAACGTGTTGCGGGCGGTGCGCACGCAACACACCAGCACGTTCACCAACTCGCTCGCCGGTTCCGTCGCACTCGCGCTGGGTTTCGCCAAGGGCCCCTCGGACAAGGTGACCGGCTACGCACCCGTCGGGGGGACGCTGACCCCGATCAGAGCGGGGTTGTCGAATCAGAACACCCAGTCGCTGAGCTATGGCATCCGGGCCTACACCTCGCGTGCGCTGCGCCTGGTCCACGATCTGCTGCACACCACCCCCACGATGCGGCTGCGTGTCACCTACATCCGCCCCGACGGCCGGCCGGTCCAGCCCAGACCGGGGTCGGCGCTGGACGGTGGCAAAGACTATCCGATCAACATGCTGGTCCCGCCCGTGAGCGCCATGGGCCGCAAGCCCCGCGAGGGCGAAGAGCTGTATCTGCCTGCAGGGCTGGTGCATCTGAAGGAAATCCCGCTGACCGTCACCCCGCTGCAGGTGAAGATCCCGGACGATATGTTCACCCCGCTCGAGCAGTTCCTGCGCGATCGGGGGTTCCTCCCGCCCGACGTCGCCGCGCCGGGCGTGCTGGACAAGGTGACCCAGGATGCCACCGATACCGCGCGGCTGAACAACGTCCGCGCGCTCGATCAGTTGCGCAGCCGGATGGGCAAGCTGTCCACCGCGGACGAGATGGTCCAGGGCGAAATCATCGACGGGGAGATCCATGGCGGCACCATGGTCACGTTCGAAAAACCCACCGTTGGCGGGGAAACCGAACGCGTGTCGATCAAGCTGCTCGCCGCACGCCGCTACGACCCCGTGGCGGGGGAGGCCGATCCACACCTGGGCGTGACCCACGACTGGGTGCTGGACAAGGTCCAGACGATGAACTACACCGGCGTGGTCATGCCCGGCGGTGAATCGTCCTCCAGCACACCGTGGGCGAAGAGCATCGGCGCGGCCTTCTCGGTGACCAACCCGTTCGACAAGGACGGCAGCCAGGTGCTGTCGAGCATCAACCCGTCCTACACCTATACCCGCGGCCATACCGAGTCCGACGCGTTCGCCGCGGGCTTCGGCGAGGAGAACTACACCTTCAGCCCGGGTCCGAAGGCCGCCAAGCCCGGGATCCAGGTGTTCACCATCCCCACCGACAACTGGATGCAGATCAGCCACAGCCACGGTGACGGACTGGCCCCGATCCACCGGGAGGGCGAACTGCATGTGGCCGTCCCGACCTACCTCACCACCGAGGCGAAGAACGGCACACCGCCCCCGGCGCCACTGCCACCCGAGCCCACCGTCCGCGACCTGGCCGACCCGGACGACATCCACCACCCGGACGTAGGGGACTTGGCGCTGCCCTCCAAGGGCCGTTCAGTCGAGTACGGGATCGTCAAACTCCCCCGCTCCGCGGTCGTCGCCCGCCACAACACCAGCAAAACACTCATCCGGGTCGTGAACGAACTGATTCGCGAGAGCGAGCTGGTCGGCTCCGAACTCGCGGAACTCCCCAAAATCCCGGGCGCCTTCCCGGTGGACGAGGATGACCACACCGATACATCGCCGGCAACCGATACACCGGCGGAAACGGATGTGTCGCCGGGCGGAAAGGGTAAGGACAAGTACAGACTCTCGTTCTGGAGACCCGAGTGGTCGAAAGGCCGCTCGGCCCCGCCGTCGACCGGGGCGGTTCAGGCGGAATCGCTTGGTCCGGACGATGCGAGTCCCGACGAGCAGGAACCGGCGTCCCAGCCGACGACACCCCAGCCGCACGACACCCCCCTCGGCACGGAAGAGCCGACGTCCCCCACGATCGTCCCGTTCGATCCCGAGGGGCATGGGCGGGAAATCGCCCCGCCCGACCACCCGGAGCTGGTTTCCGCCACGGATCTCGCGGCGCAGCAGGACACTGCCGCCTCGGATCTCCTCGTCGAGTCGGACCCCGCGCAGAACACCTCTGCCGTAGAGGACGGCGACGATCCCGCGGCGGCCCCGCGGGGCGAGGCCGCCGCCGAGTCGCGGACGTGGGGGCGCTGGATCCTGGACAAGGCCGCCGGCGTCGGAAAATGGGTGTGGCGTACCGGTTTCGGTGAGCGGACCTCGCATCCGGCGTCGATGGGCCATGCCGTCGTGCAGACCGCCCTGTCGCCGCACCACATGAGTGCGCTGGCGCCGCTGATCTTCCGCGACTCCTACGAGTTCAGCGTCGAAACCCCCGGCGGTGTCGCGGGCGCCGATTACGGCGTCACGATCAAGGGCATCCTGGACCAGGCGGAGGTCCTGGACCCGGTGCCGATCGACACCGAGCACTGGCTCGAATCGGCCAATTCCTCCTCGAAATCCACGACCGATCAGAACAGTCACCAGTTCGCCGGCAGCGTGGCCGGCCGCTACGGCAGCACCACCGACCCGAACTGGAACCCGACCGGCAGCTACGCGCACAACTGGTCCAACGCCAAGCAGGTCACCGCCGCCGACGCGACCGATACCCTGCGCGTGACCTCCGACTACGGTGGCACCACCCACCGGATCCGGTTGCGCGCCCGCTACATCGTCACGGTCAAGGCCGGTACCCGCAACCTCGCGAGCGGCCTGGCACTGCGCGGCCCGCACCACAGCCGCTCCCGGGTGATCACCGCGCCGGAAGCGGTCGAGATCTTCCTGACGGACAACGACCTGCACGCCAACCCCGACCTGAAGAACCTGGTCGAGCAGGCATACCAGAAGCGCGGCGTCGACGTCGAAATGGCCAAGGAAAAGCCCGCGAATCGCAAACTGGCCGACGTATTCATCGGCAAGAAAACCAGCAAGGATACAGCCGGGAAAACGCCCGACAACAAAACAACCGACAACAAGACCGACGACACGAAAGCCGGCACGAGAGCCGAAGAGATACCCCTCGACGAGAACAACGTGCTCGGTTTCGCCGTGATGACCGAGTCCGATTTCGACAAAGGCCGCAGCGCCCTGCAGAATGCCACGATCGATCTGGTGGAGAAGGCATCTCCCGGCGCCACCAAGGAGGGCTCGTCGAACCACCACCCCGGCCTGCTGGAACGTATCAACCAGCAGACCACCAGTTTCGGCACCCGCACCCTGCCCAACGCCGGCTCCGCGGGCAAGCTCCCGATCCACTTCATCGACCGCTCGATCTGGGGTTTTCCCCGCTTGGTCGAGATCGGCTTCAGCGTCCGTCCGCACCCCGACGAGGACCTCGACACGGTGCGCGGCAAACTGGTCCCCGCCACCGCCGCGCTGGACAACGTGTACGGCCACTCCCGCGCCGACGGCAACGCCCTGCTCGAGCCCGGCGCCACCAGCATCACCACCACGCGATCCAGCGCACATCAGCTGACCTTCACCCCCACCGGACAGGTCAATGGCGAACGTCCGGCGTTCGCGGTCGGCATCCAGCGACAGGGCAACCACAGCAATACCATCACCGCGACCAATGACGACCGGGCCTGGGAACGCAGTAACGACGGCGTCGAATTCAAACTCCGCACCCAGTACGTGGTCACGGTCAGTTGGCGGCCCTGGAGCGCGGCGCTGTCGTCATATCTGGTGGAAAAGATCGGCAGCGGCTTGTCTGTGGTCGGACGGCTGCTCCTGAAGGCAGGACGGTACACGAACGTCCTGTCGGAACTGGATCCCGCGGACATACCGACACCGGTCGCCCACTCCGACCAGGGCACCCTCGACGCCACGTCCTACTTGCGTTTCCACAGCGCCGATACCGACGAGGCGCCTGTGCCCACCACCGGCACCGAGACCACCAGTGCCGACGCGATCGCCGCGGCGATCGCCGAGGCGGCATCCGAGCCCAAGCCCTCGCACTCCACGCCGTTCACCTACGAAGCCGACCCGACCGTCTCACGCCCGGCTTCCACGGACGGCTCCTCCACACACAGTCTCCCCGAGGGCAGTGTCGCCATCGACATGGCAACGCCGCAGGAGCACGCCGAGCACGAATACGAGCAAGCCCTGGCGCGATACCGGAAAGACGCGAAGGAACACGCACACAACCTGCTCGACGGGCCGACCTGGCAGCCCACCAGGCCGATCGCGATCTACAACTTCGACGGGATGGCGGAGTTCGGCAAGGCGCTGCTGGCCGTGGATCCCTCGCTGGACGCCAACGACCAGACCCGCACGGCCGAGGGCATGTTCGTCCGCCTGGCCACACTCACCGAGAACAACAAAGACACCGTCCTGGGACCCGCGGGCACCGCCCCGTTCCTGAACCTCGACAGCATCGACAAGAGCACCCTGCCCACCCCGCAAAGCCACCCCTCCGGTCACCGGGTCACCGAAACGTCCGTCCAGATCACCCTGTTCTCACCCCGCGTGGAGGAAACCAGTAACACCACCGCCATCGACCGCTTCCAATTCGCGAACCGCGGCACCCAGAGCCACTCCGACAACACTCGCAACATCAACCCGAACTTCGGGCTCAACTCGCCCTACACCGCCGATGGCGACAACCGCGGCGTCTGGACCATCCCCCTGCTGGGTCAGGTCGCCGGTCAAGGCAAGACCACCGATATCCTCAGTGTCGCGCGCAACCTGCTGCGATGGGGTACCCCCGCGCTGAACCCCCAGGGCCAGGGCGCCGTGGGGCATCGCATCCGCGCGGTCGGCCTCATCAAGATCACCGGCCCCAAGGGCACCGTCTGGGTCTCCGGCGACGTCGTGTTCCGCACCACCGAAACCGGCTTCGTAGCCCCCGACTTCGACGCGCCCGTGCCCCCCGAACGGGCCGACGGCGCCTCGGACGACTGGTCCGCCCAATCCATCCGCTCCTCGGAATCGGCTCCGGAGCCCCTGGAGTCCGTCGTCTCCTCCGAAGCGGATCTGCCCACATACGACCTGCCCGAACCACCGCCTGGCACACCCCCGGCCAAGAAACCGGTCACCAGCGCCAGTACGACGACTCGGTCCGAACAGGCTCACACCGACGAGGAACCGGTGATCGGTACCGGCGCCCCCTCGGAACAAGGTCAGCCCACGGACCTGGGCGAACAGCCGGACCGGGCACAGGAACTCACCGACGACCAACGCAAGCAGTGGAACGAACTGCTCACGAGTGCGGAACAGGAGTCCGCCGACGACAGACTGCAGACGCTGGAGAATTGGCGAGGAAACCTCGGGGAGGCCGAGAAGCCGCCCGACGAGCCACTTCGGATATCGACAACCGGCCTGGCAAGCGACGACGCCTCGGACAAATCCCCCACCGGCATCGTCGCGCACAAGCCGCCGGCCGAAGGCGAACCGATCGCCACCCGGGCCTCCACACCCAAGGAACTCGGCGACACATCGCTCGAGGCACAGGCCATTGCCACGGCACAGGCCATCGTCAAGCCTCCCCCGTCCACCGGCACCGTCGAACACGCGCCACTGTCCGAACAGCCGCAGCAAGAACTCACCCCCACCCAGATCGAGGAGTTGCAAAAACAATTTGCGGGCATGGCGAAAGAGTCCGCCGGCGACAGGCTGCAAGACTGGCAGCAGCGCCTCAAAGAGGCAGAGAATCCGCTCGAGGAGACACCGCACACCGAAGACCTCGCGAGCACCAGCGCCGAACACTCGCGGTCGGCCGAGCCCGCAACCGCTGTGGTGCGAGAAGGCGAACGTGCGCGGGTGTCGCCCGCGCTGCGAGCACAAGGCCCGCGAGCGGCTGTCGTGGGTCGGATGCGCGCACCGGAAGGGCATGCGTGGGAGTCCATGTACCCCGACGGGGATTGCTACATGTACGCCCTCGAACGCATCATCAACTGGGACAACCCGCCCGCGACACCGGCCGACATGAACGACCGGATCCGCGTCATACGCAACGACATCGCCGACGAGCTCATCAACAATATCGACGACTACATCGAGCAATTCGAAGCCGTCATCGGCACCAGAGGATTTCTCGACCCCGGGGAACGGCGCGCCCTTCTCACCGCACGGCGCAAGGGCAGGCTCCGGGCCGAGTTCCTCCGGCAGGCCGGGCAGATACGGAACCGATGGGTCTGGAGAAACGCGATCAGCCATCTGGTCCCCGAGGCCAGCGTCAGGCCGATCCTCAACCGCCACAGGCTCGTGCTGCGCCTGGTCATCCGGGAGTACGCGGATACCGCCGGAGTCATCATCGGCCCGGGTGCCACGGCCCAGCCCGACGCCACGATCCTGCAGTACGGGAGCCACTTCCACCTGGCCATACCGGCCGAGGATCACGCCCCGGAGTTGACGCCCCGGCCACCGATCAGCACGCAGCAGGGCACACACCCGCCCGCCAGAGACTGGAACGAGTTCACCGGCGTGCTCGGCGGCGAGGATGCCGACGAGTACAGCCCGAGCGCGTTCGCCAAGTCCGCCACGGGCGACCATCCGGTCGTGGTGCTGGGCGACAACGACGGCGCACGGTACGTCTGGGTGCCGCCCGACAGCTCATCGGACGGTCGAATGCACGACGCGGCCAACAATCCGGTGTCGGCGACCCTGAATCAACTCCTCGCGGACCCGGCGATCACCGTCGTCCGCGTCCCCCGCCGATCCGCATCGCCCGAGCGGGCCGGGTCGCCGGAACTGTCCGAGACCTCCGACCCGTCGGCGCAACTCAGCGACGACGTGTCCGACTCCGTCGTGTCCCGCTCCGCTGTCGGCACCGCCGTGTTCGCCGCTCGCTCCGACCACGCATCGGTGCACGGCGCCGAAGACCAGCAACAGCCCGCGCTCATCCAACCGCAACGCCCGACGGAACCGGCTGGCCTCATCGGCCATCTGGACCAGGCCTTCGGCGACCCACGCCTCGAAACGGCGTTCGCCGTACCGGATCCACGCACCGCCACACACCGGGATGCCGCCCCCTCGATCTCCGACGGCAGCACCCCCACCCC
>NZ_JAGPOX010000211.1 GCF_019038435.1 Nocardia alni | reverse complement strand
GGGTGTCGGCGCCGGGCCGGTGCTGCTCGGTGGCGCCGGGGCCGGGCTGCGATCCGGGTCCGGGGCCGGGAAACCTTCGGCGATGAGTTCGCCGTAGGTTGCGGCGGCGGCGAATCCGAGCGCGCCGAGGGCCTGTCCGACCCGCGCGGCGTCCCAGGAGTCCGCCCGGGACGGATCCTCGCCCGCGATCCGGGTGAGGTAGGAGCGCAGCGAGGCCGGGCCGTCGCCGACGATCACGTCGATTCGGGCCGGCAGCGGACCCTTTTCCAGGGTGATTCGGGTGCCCAGTTGCGGGATGATCAGGACGATCCCCATCACCCCGACCGCCTCGCGACCGGGTGCGGCCCGTAGCAGCTGCTCGAGTTCGGCGGTGCGGGTGTCGATCTCGTCCATGGGCTCGATGCCGCTCTGCGCTCCCTCGAGCGGGGCGACTTGGCCGTCGATCGTCCACGGCTCGGTGTCGGAGCACACGAGTGTGCCGGTGACTCGCTCGGTGAAGCCCTTGATCACGATCAGCACGCAGGTCGCGGGCATCCACACGATCACACCCGAACCCTGGGGTTCGAACACGGCGATCCCGGCCTGCGCACCGTTCCACGATTTGAGCCAGTTCAGCACCGTGCGCTCGGTACTGGACAGCCGGGACGGGTCGTCACCCCGGACCTTCACCAACATCCTGATCAACCCCTACCCGATGCCTCATCTGCCGACCGCGCGAGCGGTTAGCCGAACACCTAGAGGGTACGGGATCCGGTCGAATCGTCCTGCGCGCCAGCACAGATGATGCGGGATCGATCGAATTGCCCACCGGCCGGGGCGGGATTCGGCGGATCGACCCGAATCCCGTTCCGGAGACTGGGCGGTATGTTCAAACGATCCTTCGAGATGGAACTATGCGCAGCCATGAAAACGATCCGGTGCCATGGCGCCGGCGCTGAACCTGACTCTCGATCGAATTCGGGACAACCATGACGCCAGTTCGACTGTGTAGTTCGACGCTGCGTCCGAGTTGGCTCGTCGGTGGTGGCGAATACGCCGGTTTCGCCGCTTCCGATAAGCCGTGTGCGGGTCATTCGTCGATGCGGGCGGCCAGGTATCCGTCGGGTCGCACGAGGACCTGGGTTCCTGCGGCTGCTGCGTAGGCGGCGTAAGCGTGGCCGTCGACGTCGAGCAGTTGGTCGTAGTGGGGCGTGCTGCCGGGAGCGGCTATCGTGAATTCCCGGACCGGAACGGCGTTGTCGTGACTCGGCCGCAGGCTGCCGGGGGTGGTCGCCTGGTGTGCGGTGATATTCGCTTGGCTGGATGACGTCGACTGATCGGTGCTGTGGCTTGCGGAGACGAGAGTGTCATCGTGAACCGGATGGCGGTCGCCGGAAATGGCGACCTCATGTGCGGCACTGTTCGCCGGGTGGGATGACGCTCTGTGGCCCGCAGATACGAGGGCGTCGTCCGAGGTCTCGGTGATAGGCGTGCCGAAGTGCAGCAACGTGGCGTGCGGCCCGCGGAAAAGGTCGAACAAACGCATTTGGGCTCCGTCGGAGCGGAGCAGGGGGGCGTCGGGTGCGCGGTCACCGGCGATCAGCGCGCCGGTCGACTCGGGGGTGCGGTAGGTGAGGGAGAGTTGGTGGGTTTCCTCGCCGCGGTGCATCGCGTCCTCGTCGCCGGAGAGGTGCTTGTCCAGGAGGTCCGCGCTCAGGCCCAGGACGCGGGCGGCGACACCGCGGCGTTCGGGCTCGTAGGTGTCCAGGGGCGCGGTATCGCCGGACAGTGCGGCCGCGAGCTTCCAACCCAGGTTGTAGCCGTCCCCGATGCCGGTGTTCATGCCCTGCCCGCCCGTCGGCGGGTGCGCGTGCGCGGCGTCACCGGCCAGCAGCACCCGGCCAACTCGGAAGCGTTGCGCCAGGCGGATATTCGGGCGCCAGACCGTCGACCACACCGGTTCGCCCAGGACGATGTCGGTGCGGCCCGAGAGCCGGTCGAACAGTTCCTGTAGGACGTCGCGGGTGGGCTCGGTGTCCTGGACCAGCGGCGCGGCGAACTGGAACAGGTCGCGGCCGGGGAGCGGGGTCAGGGCGATGCCGGTCATCGGTTCGCCCACTCTGGCGAACCAGTAGCCGTAGTCGTGGTCGAGCGCGGGGGCGGGGAGGTCGCCGAGCAGCATGCGGATGGATTCGTCGGTACTGCCCTCGAACGGGATGCCGAGGGTCTTGCGGACGGTGCTGCGACCGCCGTCGGCGCCGACGAGATAGTCCACGTGCACCGTCTCGTGGCCGTGCGGACCGGCGAGGACCGCGGTGACGCCGTCGTCGTCCTGGGTGAATGTGTCCAGGGCCGTGGACAATTCGACTCGGACACCGAAGTCGGCCAGGCGTTCGCGCAGGATCGCCTCGGTATCGGACTGGCCGAGCACCCACGGGTTCGGGTAGGGCACAGCGGGCGTCGGTTCGGTGGGGTCGCTCATCCGGCGCTCGGTGACCAGGTTTCCGTCCAGGTGCACCCGCATGAGCGCCTGCGGCCGGCCGGCGGCATGGATCGCGTCGAATACCCCGAGATCGTCGAATATCTCGAGTGTGCGCGGCTGGATGCCGTCGCCGCGGGAGCCCGCGAAATGGGTGTCGGCGCGGTCGACGATGCGCAGGGCTACGCCGCGGCGGGCCAGGTCGATGGCGAGGGTAAGGCCGGTGGGTCCGGCTCCGGCGATGAGTACCCGCGGTGCGGTGGGCGCCGATGTGCCGGTGGTGAGTTCTCGAGATGACATGCGGGTCTCCTGGGGCGAACGTGTGTTGCGAGGTAGACTGAATCGCAATTCGGTGAACACTGATTCAGTGAAGATGGATTCAGTATTGAGGTTGATAGGGTCCGCTGTCAAGGAGGTGGTGGCATGAGTGGAGCGCTGCGAACCATCGACATGGCACGCGCCACGCAGGAGCGAGTCGTGTCCGGCACGAATGGTCGGCGCAGCCTGTGTCGCGCCGAGCGCCCGGTGAGGCGTAGCGGTGAGTGACTCGGCGGCGGGCGCCGGCGGTCGCGCGGTCGGTGGTGGCTCGGCGAGTGTGACCGGCGGACGTGCGGCGCGGGCGGCGGAGACCGAACAGGCGCTCAAGGACGCGGCGCGACGGTTGTTCGCCGAGCGCGGCTACCTGAATACGAAGATCACCGACATCACCGCGGCGGCCGGGCGTGCGGCGGGGTCGTTCTACAACCACTTCTCGAGCAAGGAGCAGTTGCTCCAAGCGTTGATGGAAGATTTTGCGCAGGACGGTGATTCGGCCGCCGAGCAGCAGGCGCACAGTCCGGACTTCACCGATCCGGCGGCGGTCCGGTTCCATGTCGAGAGCTTCTGGCAGTTCGCTCGGCGGCACTGGCCGGTGCTGCGCGCGGTGCGTCAGGCTGCCCTGGTGGACGACGAATTCGCCAGAGTGTCAAGCCGTTTCGGAGCTGACCAGCGCAACGAGGTGGCCGACCACCTCGATGGTTTCCCGGCGGCGGGACTGTCCTTGCCCAGCACTCCCGAGGCCAGTCTGGCGATGATGTTCCTGGCTGTGCAGGGGTTGTTGGAGGCGGTGGAGGAGGGGGTGGTCGAACTGACCGACGACGAGGCCATCGCGGGTTTGAGCAGGTTTATCTACCGTGGCCTCACGGGAAGGGACCTCTGAGCCTAGGAGAACCGGCCTCCCGCTGCATTTTGTGCTCGGATTTGTCGGAAACCGGACGATCGGGTGGACAAAATGCAGCGGGAGGCCGGACTGAACTCCTCGTCCATGCCGTATCGCCTCGAAAAGCGCCCGGATGCGGCCGGAATCCGGCGCGGAGCCTATGCGACATGCCGGTCCGTCACGGCGCGACGGACAGGATGGTCCTCCGCGATTCAGGGCAGCAGCACGATGGAGCCGGTTGTCTTGCGGCCCTCCAGATCTCGGTGTGCGCGCTCGGCCTCGGCGAGGAGATAGGTCGCGCCGATGCGGATGTGCAAGGTGCCCGTCGCGATGGCGTCGAGGATATCGCCTGCGCGCCACAGCAGTTCGGCGCGGTCGCGGGTGTAGTGGCCGAGCGTGGGGCGGGTGACGAACAGGCCGCCGCCCTGGTTGAGGCGCTGCAGGTCGAACGGCGGCACCTGGCCGCTGGCGCCGCCGAACAGGGCGAGCATGCCGCGCACCCGCAAGGAATCCAGACTGGCGTCGAAGGTGTCCTTGCCGACGCCGTCGTAAACGGCCGCCACACCGACGCCGTCGGTGAGGTCGCGGACCTGTTCGGCCAGGTCGTCGCCATAGCGCAGCACCTCGGCCGCACCCGCTTCGCGCGAGAGGGCTTCCTTTTCGTCGGTCGACACCGTGGTGATCACGCGGACGCCGCGTGCGGCGGCGAGCTGGGTCAGGATCAGTCCCACACCGCCCGCGCCCGCGTGCACGAGCACGCTCTCACCGGGTTCCGGCTTGTAGATCGATTCGACGAGGTAATGCGCTGTCATGCCCTGGACCAGCACGGATGCCGCCACGGGCGGTTCGACACCGGCCGGGACGGGAATCGCGTTCGCGGCGTCGACGGCGACCTTCTCCGCGTAGTTGCCCGAGCTCAGCCAGACCACCCGGTCGCCGACCTTGAAGTCGCTCACCTCGGGCCCGACCTCGGTCACCACTCCGGTGCCCTCACCGCCCGGGATATGCGGCACCTCCCGCTGGTAGACGCCCGAGCGTTCATAGGTGTCACGGAAGTTCACGCCGATCGCTTCGGTATCGACCAGCAGCTGACCAGGGCCGATCTGCGGATCGGGCACCTCGACGTAACGCAGGACCTCGGGACCGCCGTGCTCGGAAACCTGAATGGCATGCATGTGACGGTTCTACACCGCTGGTTGCTGCCCTATTCCCGCAATCGCGCCGGTGGGCGGTGGACGACCATCAACCTACTGGGCGGTAAACTCGCCGCATGAGTGCTCCCGAGGCTCCTGCCACACCGTCGTCCAGCGTCGTCGAGTCGGTGAAGAAGTTCGTTGCCGACCATGGTGGTTCGGCCACCGCGGTGCTCCAGCCGATCGGCCGGATCGGGGTGCGGATCACCCTGGTCGGCAAGGACGGCGTCTTGGGCGACCGGGTCGTGAGCGACCTGGCCGAAGCCAAGGCGGCGGTCGAGCGTGTCGATGGTTTGACCGAGACCGAACACTGGGACCGTGAACTGACCTCGATCGCCACTCCCGCCAAGGGACATTGGGCGAAGATGGCGGGCTGGGTCGCCGGGCAGCACAGATTCCCCGCCGCGCGCAACGAGCGCTGAGCGGACTCCGGGCGCGCCGCCTGCGGACGGATTTGGAGCGCGGTCGGCCATGTGCCCGTACGCAGCGCCGGCGGCGAGGACTTTGTGACAGCATTCGCTCCGGCTCCGCGTCGGGATAATCACTGACGACTTCGGCACGAAGACAGAAGCGTGATGGACGGGTCGCCTACTTTGCCGGATCGATATGCGGTCAGTGGGTTCGTGCCCCACGCATCTTCGAGGTTCTCATCGCGGTAGTGCTCGTCCTCGGTTCGACGCCGTGCTGCCAGAGTAATGGCCCAGTCCGAACTGCCTCCACAATTGCGCAGTCCGCAGTGTTGCGTCGCATGCAAGAATGCAGTCCGCGCCGAACTGTATGACGGCATATCGCCTCTGGGGGAAGGCATTCGACGTGCTCAGGGCCGATTCATCTGATTCCTGCGCCGCCGGACAGGTTTTGGCGGCGCGAGATCAGGGGTGATGTGCATCGACTGCCTGATTGCATTCGGTGATGATTCTTCCCGGATTCGGTGAGCCCCGTAATGTCTGCACGGCTCGGCGGCTGTCGGGCGCCTGACGATCGTCGATCAGGTCGCGCGGGGCCGCGCCGATGTATTCGTCACCGATTCGGTGGAGGGGCGCTATCGGGTGCGTCGGCACCCGGAATTTGCGGGTGCTGCACCCGGGGCAGCCGTTCGACTCGTCCGGCAAGGTCTTCTTGCTACGAAAGAACGATCCGGTGCTGGCCGCGGAGGTCGACGGCTAACTGGGCGCGCAACTCGCGACCAGTGGGGTCGACCGGTTGTCCGACCAATGGATCGGGCCCAACGCCACCGTGTGAGGTGGATCCACGGTGGCGCTGCGTGCGGGCTGTGTGCACCCTCCACGGGTGGGCGGTGCCACGGGCGGGAGTTGTCGGACCGAACGTTTACAGTGGCCGCATCGCGTCACCGCAGGGCGGTCGGCCGGCGCGGGCGGGAGCATTCTATTCCTTCGATGATTGGTTCAAGACGTGATCGAAGAACAGGCGAGTCGGACAGCGGTCCTGGTATGCCAGGGTCGCGCGGTCGGG
Source organism: Nocardia alni (assembly GCF_019038435.1). Lineage (GTDB taxonomy): Bacteria > Actinomycetota > Actinomycetes > Mycobacteriales > Mycobacteriaceae > Nocardia > Nocardia alni. Next base: position 6,469 of record NZ_JAGPOX010000211.1, on the reverse strand, counting down.
GATGGACGAGTCGGGGTCGGGCGGTTCAGCGATCCCGTTGCGGCGCAACTACTTCAGGGGGAGGAACGACAGGCCGTTGAACGGGCGCGATCCGGCAGCGCCCCACGGCAGTGGCGCGAGCGGATGCACTACGAGATGCTCAACGCCACCTCGGCGGTCCTGGTGACCCGAACGGTCGTCATCGACGAGGCCGTGCGGTCGGCGGGCAATCCGCAACTGGTGGTGCTGGGGGCGGGGCTGGACGCGCGCGCCTGGCGGATGTCCGAGCTGTCCGGGGCGGTGGTCTTCGAGGTGGATCACCCTGCTTCGCAACAGGATAAGCGTCAGCGGGTAGACAGCCTGGAGCCGGTGTGCAAGTCGCTCACCTATGTACCGGTGGATTTCGGCCGGGACGAACTAGGTCCCGCCCTGGCGGCGGCCGGGCACGATCAGGCATCGCCGACCACCTGGATCTGGGAGGGCGTCCTGCCGTATCTGACCCACGCCGAGGCCGAGGCCACCCTCCTCGCCGTAGCCGAGCGCTCGGCAGAGGGCAGCCGCCTGATCGCCACCTACCCGATGCCCAATCGCCTTGCGGCCCTGGGGCGCCGGGGCATGCAGGTGTACAGCAGGCTCACCGGTGCAAAGGATCCGCTGGAGAACGAACGCCATGTTTCGGCCTGGTCCCCGGAGCAGATGCGCTCCCTGCTCGCCGCCCACGGCCTGACGGTCACCTCGAACGTCGACCTGTTCGCCACTTCCCGCGACTTGTCGATCCCGGCCCGTCAGTCCCGCTTCTACGGGCTGGGCTACGCGGTCGTCGCGGACAAGCTCGGCGGATAGTCGGGGACAAGCTCGGCGGATAGTCGGGGCCGCCGGGTTGCGGTGGCCGAGGTGGACACCGGGGCCCGAGGTGTTCGGCGACTCAAGAGCGGCAGGAAGTACGCGATTCCTGTGGTGCGCCATGGATGTTCGAGAGGGTCGGCGTTCGTTAGCGGGAGGTGACCGCTGGGTTTTCTGAGGTGCTCGGTGGCTTCAGAGCTGCCGTTGTGTGCGATTTCCGTGGTGCGCCATGGATGTCAGTAGGCCTCTAGGCGCAGCATCCGCCGCCGCAGCAACCTCCGCTCGGCGCGGGGGCCGATCCTCCTGTGGCGCCGGACCCTCCTGTGGCGCCGGTCAATGCGATGGTGGTCAGGAGTTTGACAGTGTCTGCATGACCGTCGGGGCAGACCGCGGGCGCACTCGATTGACTCATCGGCCGTTGCAGCTCGAAGGTGTCGGTGCATTCCCGGCAGCGGTACGCGTAGGTGGGCATGGCGAAATTATCCTCGATGGCCTCGCTGGATGGCCAGGTGCCTGTCCGAGCGCGAAGTAAGGCGGGTCGATATCGGAAATCGTGTGGGTGTCCCGGGATTGTGAACCCCTCGGCGATGCCCTCGCGGTGATCCATCTGCGCCGTGAAGAAGGCCGGGCGGCGTGTCACCGGTAGCCTCGGGAGCCCTGGCGGCACCCAGTCTTCTCGGGGTATAGGCCCACGTTGACGCCGGAAGATTCACCTCGGCGCGCAGCTGAGTTCGGGCAATTATCGATGGCTGGAGAGGGTGCGTAGACAGGTGTGGGCCGAAATCAGGCGCAGTCTCAGGCCGGATCGGCGGCCTGTACGGCGTGGGCGATGCGGGTGGTGCCGGCGGTGAGGTGTTCGCGGGTGCGCATGGCGGACCAGAGGGCGGCGGTGGCTGCGGTGCAGGCGGCCGCGCCGCCGACGTGGACGGCGACCAGGGCGGCGGGGACGTGGGTGAAGTACTGCACGATGCCGACCAAGCCCTGGGCGCAGACCAGGATCAGCAGCACGGTGAGGCGGTTGCGCAGGGGACGGGTCATGCCGACGGCGGCAAGACCGAAACCGAGGCCGATGATCAGGGCCAGGTAGGCGACGACCATTTCGGCGTGCGCGTGTACCAGGCTGACGATCTCGATCTGGAGGCGCTTGACGGGCTTGTCCGCGCTCTGGTCGCCCGCGTGCGGCCCCGCGCCGGTGACGAAGGTGCCCGCGATCAGGACCGCCGTCAAGGCCACCGCACTCACGACGGTCAGCCAGCGCAGCGGGGCGGGGACGCGTGGCGCGGGTACGCCGTCGTCCGGCTCGCCGACCTTGACGAACAGCAGGACCGACAACCAGACCATCAGCATCGAGACCAGCAGGTGGATCGAGACGGTCCACCACAGCAACCCGGTCCGCACGGTGATCCCGCCGATGACGGCCTGCAACACGGTGCCGCCGGGCATCAACCAGGCGTATGTGACGATCTCGCTCCGCCGCCGCGCCCGCAGCACGGCCAGCACGATCAGCGCGGCGCACAACACCACAGCGAACGTCAGCATGCGGTTGGAGAATTCGATGGCCTGATGCCAGAACGGCACGGCCGCATGGCGAGTCGGCGTGAAGCTGCCGGGGAAGCATCGCGGCCATGTCGGGCAGCCCAGCCCGGACGAGGTGACCCGTACCACCGCACCGGTCACCGAGATCCCGGCCTGCGATAACACCACCAGGAACGCGACGATTCGCTGCACCCGCAGCGAGGGCAGCGGCAGCAGATCGACCAGTCGCATGAAGGCGCGTGACAGCACGTAGCGATGGTAGTCCGGCGTAGTCCGCGCATTGGCACCGGGCTACTACAGATTGTCGTTGGCGTGGCGCGCTGGGACGTCCATATCGCGGTGGGCGAGGGGGTGGCGCGGTTTGTCGCTGACGCACAGTCCCGTGGACCGCTGCGTGCCCGAAGTAGAACGATTCGGACATGATCGATCGATCGCACAGGCGCGAGGTGTGCGCTTGCACGCCGCCTGGCTCGACGCGCACCACGAGTGGGGGCCGGGCGCCCACGAGGACGGTTTCGGGTTGCGGTTGTCCGACGAGATCGGATCGACCGCCGGTTTCGCGGCTTGGGTGGCGCGGCTGGTTGGAGACCCCGGGTGTACATACCGGTGGATCGTCGAGGAGGGTCGGGTGCTCGGGGGTATCGCCCTGCGACACGGGTTCGGTGAGGCGTGGAGTGGTCCGGCCATATCGGGTACGGCGTCCGGTTCTCGGCGCGTCGGCGTGGTCTGGCCACCTGGGCGGTGGGTGAGATCCTCGATGAGGCACGGAAACTCGGTATCGACCGGGTGCTGGTCGTCTGCGCGGCCGGCAATATCGTCTCGGCCAGAACCCTCGAGCGCAACGGCGGTGTGCTCGAGGGGATCCGGGACACCCGGCTCGGTCCGGCGCGGCGTTACTGGATCGACACCGAGGGACCGAGGGGCTGATCCGACAGACTACCGGGTGCAAACTGGCAGCATTTTCCGTTGACTCGGCTGCGGACCGATGTGTGAGTAGTCCCGATTGGCCGGTTTCTCGTGAGTGCATCGACGTTGAGCAGGGCATTAATAATCACACCGTCCAGTCGGTTTGTTCCCGATTTGACCGAATTGAAAATGGCGCGCCGACGAGTTTTATGCGTTACGGCGTGTCGCCCCAAGAGGTTTCGCTACCGTGAGGATCACAGCGAATATCTAGTGAACTGATCGCTGCCGCTACACCCAGCAACCTGGGCTACCGAATCGCCATCCCGCTCCGGCAGTTGCCGGGGTGCAGTGCCCGTCTGTCATGACGAGGGCGGTGCAGTGCTTCTCGTGTGCGAATCTCGCGCTGTTCCGACCCAGCGGTGTGCCGGAACAGCGCGGGATTCGCACGGTTTTCCTCATCCGCAACACAGGTCTTCTTGTTCAACAGACACAGGAAGGTGGGCGATGTCGAAGATCCGGGTAATCGCGGTATGCGCCGGGTTCGGGTTGGAAGCTTACGACTGGGGGATGTATCCGCTGCTGCTGAGCTATTTCGGGCCGAACTTCTTCGGGCCGGATCTGCAGCGGTCGCTGGTGTCCGGTTTCGCGGTCTTCGCGGTCGGATTCGTGACTCGGCCGTTCGGCGGGCTGATCCTGGGCCGCTTCGCCGACGTGCGTGGGCGCAAACCCGCGATGCTGGTGTGCTTGGCGGGGGCGGGGGTTGCGGCATTGGGCATGGCGCTGACGCCGTCCGTGGCGACGTTCGCCGCCGCGCCGGTGCTGGTGGTGATCTGGCGCGCACTGCTGGGGTTCTTCTTCGGCGGCGAGGCCCCGCTCGGACATAGTTATGTTTACGAGATGACCCCGCCCGGGCGTCACGGTGCGGGCGGAAGCTGGCTGCCCGCGGCGGCGGGAGTCGGCGGTATATTCGCCAATCTTCTTGTGCTGGGGCTGATTTGGTCTGTCGGCTCGGACGGGATGACGGCCGGGTACTGGCGGATTCCGTTCCTGATCGGCGCTTTCGGATCGTTCCTGTTCGCGGCGCTGCGCGGTGGGCTGGCCGAATCCGGGCAGTTCCAGGCACATCGCAACGACGCATACTCCTGGTGGGCCGAGCGGCGCCGGCTGGCGCTGCCGATGCTCGCGGTGGCAGGGGTTACCATCGGCGCGACGGCCGCGCTCTACCTGTGGGGCGGGCTGACCACCACCTACGCGATCAGCGTGCTGCAACTGGACGACGCGTCGGTACTGATGGCGACCATGTCCGGGGCGTTGTTGGTCACCATTGCGGTGCCGCTGTTCGGCCGCCTGGGCGACCGCGTCGGCTGCCGCTTCCTGATGTGTGCGGCCGCCCTGGCGATGGCGATCGCCGTGGTGCCGCTGCAGTACGGCCTCGAGCACGGCGGGATCCTGGGCTTCTGGGTGGTGATCCTGCTCGCGGACCTGCTGCTCGCACCGCTGCTGGCGATGATGCCCTCGGTGCTGGCAGGTCTGGTTCCGGGCCGATACCGGGTGGCTGCCGAGGGCATTCCGTACACGCTCATCACGATGCTGTTCGGCGGCACGATCCCGATCCTCAAACAGCTCACCGCCGACCATACTGTCCTGATCGGTAGCTATGTAGCACTGCTGCTGCTCATCACGGTCGGGACGCTGCAGTTGGTCGGCCGACGCGGCGAGGAATCGGCGAACCTGCCGGGAATCTCGGAAAGCGCTGCGGGCGTGGTGCTTCCGGCGGCCGTGCAGCCCTGATTCCGCTGGGATGGGGATTGCCGTCGCCGGGCTGCGGTTGTCGGCAGCTTGGCGACGGCAATCCTGTTGGGGTTGCGCGGTTTACGCGAGCGGTGTGGCAATGGTTCGGTTCGGGACCGGTCATCTGAGTTGTCAGGCCGGCGGGCTGTCGGTGGCGTGCCGCTCTGATCGGGGAGTGGCGGACTGCGGCGGTCGCCGCAAGTCCGGCTCCGGATCGCTTCGGCTCTGGATCCAGAAGGTACGCGAGTGGAGCGGCAGTGTCTGCTGGCTGTCGCACGACCCTGCGGCGCATGGAAAGGAGGTCGGCGGTTGGCGGTCGTGTGGCGGTGCTCAGGCTTCGGTTGGAGCCGTGCAGGTTCTGGAGTGGTGCGGTGGTTGTTGTGTTGGCTGTCGTATCGGCTGATCGCACAGGGAGGGGAAGGTGGCGGATCGCGGTGGGTGCGTGGCTCGCCGCCTGATGCTGTGGAGGTGAATGCGCAGGCCGTGGTACAACTTGAACGGTGTTAAGGTTGCTGCGCTCATGAGTACATTTGTTAGTGCGCGCAATCGGCTGGCCGTTCGTTTGACCGCCTCGGGGGTCGGGGCCGCGTTGGAAGCTTATGAATGGTCGCTGTATGCGCTGTTGGTGACGTACTTCTCGCGACACTTCTTCGGTGGGTCGTTGCGGCATTCGGTCGTGTACAGCCTTGGGGTGTTCGCGCTGGGGTTTGTTATTCGACCGGTTGGTGCGCTGGTGTTGGGGCGGTTGGCGGATCGGCGGGGGAGGCGGCCGGCGCTGGTGGTGTCGATCGTGATCGCTGGTGTGGCGACGCTCGCGATGACACTGACTCCCGGGCGCGAGACGGTCGGTGTTGCCGCGCCGGTGCTGTTGCTGGTGTGGCGGCTGCTGCTGGGATTCTCGTTCGGTGGGGAGCAGGCGATCGCGCAGGCGTATATGTACGAGTCCGCGCCGCCGCGCCGCCGGATCCTGGGGACCAGCGTGTACTCGATCTTCTACGGTCTGGGGACGGTGTGCGCGAACCTGATCGTCGCTGCCCTGGTGGCGGGTGTCGGCAGGGAGGCCGTGGCGGCGGGGTACTGGCGGGTGCCTTTCGGCGTCGCGGCGGTGCTGTCGCTGGGATTCATGGTGGTGCGCAGCGGGCTGCCGGAGACCTTGAGTGAGGCGGTCGCGGCGGAAGAGGGTGCAGGACTGCGTACTTCGGGATCTGACGCTCCGCGATCGCGCGATGCTGGGCCGCTGACCGCGAGCACTGAGGTGGAGCCCAATGCTGTGGGATCGCGCGACCGTGAGGTGCTGGCTGCGGGTATCGGGGTGAGGCTCGAGGCTTCGGGATCGTTGGTTGCGGATCCTGGGGAGGGGGCCGACGCTGTGGGATCGCGGGATGCGGGGTCACTGGCTGCGGGTCCTGGGGAG
>NZ_JAGPOX010000210.1 GCF_019038435.1 Nocardia alni | reverse complement strand
CCCGGCCACGGCCCCCACCGCTACGTTTTCCAGCTGTTCGCCCTGGACCGCAAGAGTGACCTCACCGACACCGCAACCCTTGCCGCCACGCTGGCAGCACTACAGGGGCACGTGATGGCGCGAGGCATCTTGACCGGCACTTACGAGCGCCTCTGACCCGAGGTGGTCGGCGCCCGATGAACCGAGGTCGTTCGCCGGGCGTACGGGTAGGTGATGCGGTTAGCTATTGCCGCCGAACGAATTACCGAACAGAAAGCCGACCTCGTGAGAGATATCAGCGAACTCGTCGATGTGCCGTACCCGTCCTGGCCGGTGCTGACGCAGGATCTCGCCAGCAGCTTCACCCAGCACGTTGTGCTGCCGCCCGATCCGGAGCAGTGCCGGGCGACGCTGCACCAGCTCCAGGTGACCGTCCGGTCGCCGCTGGGGGCGATCACCCTGCATACGGGTGGCATTCTCGTGCACGAGGGGTGGTTGCGCGTCTATGGCGGATCGGGTGGCGGACCGGACGGACTGCCGAGTATGGCCGAGGTCAACGGGTTTCCCGAGACGGTCGAGGCGGACTGGCAACCGCCGACGGGTTTGATCATCGCCCACGATGTGCTCGGTGGTGTGTTCGAGCTGAACGGGATGTCGCCCGAGGCGCACGGCAGGCCGGGGCGTCCCGGTGGCGTGGTTCACTTCTCGCCTGCCACGTTGACGTGGGAGGACATGGAGATGGGCCACAGTCAGTGGCTGGAATGGATGCTGGACGGCGGCGCGGCGAATCACTATCGCCAGCTGCTCTGGCCGACCTGGCGTACCGAGGTGGCGGAACTGGGCCTGCGGGACGGGATCTCGGTGTTCCCGTTCCTGTTCTCGCAGGAGGCGCAGCAGGATATGGCGGCCACCTCGCGTACGGCCGTACCGCTGGAACAGATCCTGGACATGCACGAGGATCTGCGCGAACAGCTCGGCGTCGGTGCGCCGGACGAGATCGGCGCCGAATAAATCCGAGGCGATCGGCGAACTCCGCGGCCGGCGCCGGTCGCGCGCGTACAGGTGGCCTCCTGTCGAGGCTGCCGACCGAAGGGTTCAGCAAGCCCGCCTCTTCGAATAGATGAGACGGCCACGCAGTGACGTACCGGTGTTTACCGGCCCCGATCGGCCCGGCCTGTCCGGAGCTGGGCCGATCTCGCCGGTGGCCTCACAACCAGGGAACTCCGGCGCGTAGAAGCACATTCGCGAATGGACGAGCCTCGCCAGTGCGCACGACGAAGCGGCACTCGCCGATGCGTCGCTTGAAATCCTCGTGGTCGAGCAGTTCGGTGTTCAGGCGTTCGGTGAGGAAGGTCGCGGTGTCCGGATTTTCGGCGGTGACCTCACGGCTGCCCCAGGCTGCCTCCACCGTCACCTCTTGAAGAATGAGTTCCAGGATGGGTTCGAAGCGAGGGAAACCGTAGCTGATTCCGAGGTCGACGACCGGGATGCCCGGGGGGACCGGCAGTCCCGAGTCGCTGACCGCGAACAGGTCGGTGTGACGTAGGCCGGTCAGCGCCGAAATCAGTTCGGCATGAATGAGTCCACTGGTACGCACGGTAATTCTCCAATGTGGGAGGCGCGATCACGATGGCCCGCATCGCGATCGCACCATTAGGCCAGGGGGCTGGGTTCCGGGACCAGAGCGCGCGCGTCCGCGATGCGCTCACGGGTCGGATAGGACGTATGGGTTCCGGGCGCCTGAACCGCCAGGGCTCCCGCCGCTGTCGCCGTGGTGACGGCCGCGCCGAGACTCGCGCCCTCGGCCAGGGCGGTGGCCAGCGCGCCGACGAAGGCGTCGCCCGCGCCGGTCGAGTCCACCGAATCCACTGCGGGTGCGGGTTGATACGCGCCCGTCACGCTGTTGTAGCCGGACTCGCGGCGGGCCCAGACAGAGCCGCCCGCGCCGAGGGTGGCCACGACAGAGGGCACGCCGGACAGGCACAGGGCACGGGCCTGTTCGAACGCCTGCTCGGGAGTGGTGGGGACCGTCCCGCCGATGGCCGCCAGCTCGGATTCGTTGACCACCAGCGGATCACAGCGGCGAAGCAGCTCGTCGGGCAACGGCGCGGCGGGCGCGGCGTTCAGGATGAACCGGCGGGCCCGTGTGGCGGCCCAGCTCACCACACGCACAGGCACTTCCAGCTGGGCCACCACGACATCCGCCGTGCCGAGCAACTCGTTCTCGGTACCCAGGTCATCCAGATCGGACTCCCAGTGGAAGTTCGCGCCGGAATCCACCACGATCTGATTCTCCCCGCCCGCCACGGTGATATAGGCGGTGCCGGTACGGGTATCCGGGATCTCACGAGTCCCGGACAATCCGACACCGTACTCCAGCAACGATTTCCACAGTCCGGGATCGGCGTCTGCGCCGACTCGGGCCAGGAACTCGACCTGTCCGCCCGCCTGAGCGGCCGCGACCGCCTGGTTGGATCCTTTGCCGCCCAGGTTGGTTCGTGATCGCAACGCCAGGACCGTCTCGCCCGGCGCGGGCAGCTTCGCGACCTCGGTCACTACGTCCCGGTTGACCGAGCCCACTACGACGACACGCACGCCCGCACCTCATTCGCCACATCGCGGCCGACGGAGGTCACGATGCCGCCTCGGCGGTCTCCAGATTCCCGGGGATCGCCCCGGTGATCAACCCGACCAGCTTGTCCCCGTCGACTTCGGAAACCGGATGCGCCGCAACCGATCTTCCGCGCCGCAGTACCCGGACGTTATCGCAGATCCGCATCACCTGGGCCATATCGTGGCTGATGATCAGCACGGTGACCCCGCGCTCGCGCAGCTTGCGCACCAGCTTCTCCACCGCCGCGGTCTCCCGCACGCCGAGCGCCGCGGTGGGCTCGTCCATGATCACCATGGCCTCGCCCCACGCCACCGCTCGCGCGATCGCGATGGACTGGCGCTGGCCGCCGCTCATCCGGCGCACGGTGGTGCGCACCGTGGGCACGTCGACGTCCAGCTCCCGCATGATCTCCGCGCTGCGGGCGATCATCTTGCGCCGGTTGACGATTCCGAGCGGATACACCAGCTCCCGGTTGAGGAACAGGTTCTGCCATACCGCGAGATCGTCGATCAGCGCCAGATCCTGGTAAACGGTTTCGATACCCATCTTGCGCGCGTCCTCGGGGGAGCGCAGTTTGACGGGCTCGCCGCGGAACAGGATCTGACCGGTATCGGGTGATTGCACGCCGGTCAAACAGCGCACCAGCGTGGACTTTCCGGCGCCGTTGTCACCGACCAGCGCGGTGACCTCGCCCTGCGGAATGGTCAGCGAGACACCGCCCAGCGCGCGCACCGAATCGAACGATTTGGTCAGGTCCCGGGCCTCGAGCAGCAGGGGAGTAGTCATGTTTCGCACCTACTTTCGGAAGCGGGAGATACCGGCGGCCAGCAACAGCACCGCGCCCACCGCGACCGGCTGGTAGTACTGCGAGATGCCCAGGATGGTGAACCCGTTGATCAGCGAGGTGAACAGCACCGCACCGGCGACGGTCCCGAGTACCGAGGCCTTGCCGCCGTTCAGCGACGAGCCGCCCAGCACCACCGCCGCGATCGAACTGAGCAGGTAGGTGGTCTGCAGCGAGGGGTCCGCGCCGCCATTGCGCGCCACGAGCATGACCCCCGCGATGCCGCACAGCAGCCCGGACATGGCGTAGGCGAACAGCCGGATCTTGTTCACCGAGATGCCGGTGTCGCGCGCGGCCTCCAGACGCCCGCCGGTGGCGAGCAGATGGGTGCCGATTCGGGTGCGGAAGATGATGCCCCCCACCACGAGCGCCGCGATCAACGCCATCAGCCAGAACCAGCGCACCGGGCCGATGCCGTCCAGGGCGAACTTGGACAGGAACGGGGAGCTCACCGCGGTCGTATTGCCGTGCGTCAGAAGCAGTGTCAGACCGCTGACGACGCTGAGCATGCCCAGGGTGACCACGAAGTCGGTCATATGCAGCTTGCCGACCAGATAGCCGTTGAGCACGCCGACCACCAGGCCGCCCAGGATCGCCACCACGATACTCACCGCGATCGGGTAACCGCGGCTGTTCATGAAGCCCAGAAGCGCAGCGGCCCACGGCAGATTCGCGCCCACCGACAGGTCGATACCGCCGACCGTGACCGCGAACTGCTGGCCCAGGGCCAGCACGGTCAGGATCGTCGCGGAGACCAGCAGATCGCCGATATTGGACAGGGTCAGGAAGTCCGGTGTGGCGATGAAGAACGCGACCCAGAGCAGCACCAGCGCGATCGGCGCCGCGTATTCGGCTGTCTTGGCGAGGATTTCCGTGCGCCCCTCACGCGCACCGTCGCCCTTCTTGTCGCCCGGGGCGGGCGCGATATCTGCCGCCGGTGTCACTTGTTCAACAGTCCTTCCACCGGGTTGTCGAAGGTGACGATCGGCTTCGGGAACGCCGCGATCTGCTGAGCGACATTGTCCGAGTTGATGAACGCGATCGGGGAGACCACCCGGGCGGGCAGTTTCTTACCCTGATGCAGCGCCAGGCAGGACTGCACCGCGATCTGCCCCTCGGCGTAGGGGTACTGGGTCACGGTGCCGGTCAGCGTGCCGGACTTGATCGCGTCGAGCGCGGCCTGGATGCCGTCGGTGGAGATGACCTTGATCTGCCCGGTCTTGCCGGCGTTCTTGATCGCCTGCGCCGCGCCCAGGCCCATGGTGTCGTTGGCGGCGTAGACGCCGGTGATATCCGGATGCGCCTTCAGGATCGCCTCGGTGACCTGCAGGCCCTTGTCCTGCTCGTAGTCGGCCGGCGCCTCCTGGACGACCTGCAGCTTGCCCGCGACCGCCTCGTTGAAGCCCTTGTCGCGGTTGATGCCGTTCTGCTCACCGGCGATGCCCTGCAGGATCGCGACCTTGCCGGTGCCGCCGAGGGCCTTCAGCATCTCCTGGCCTGCGGTCTGACCTGCCTGGATGTTGTCCGAGCCGATGAAGCTGGCGTAGCCGACCCCGGCGGCCTTGGAGGCGTCCGGATCGATCTGGGTGTCCAGGTCCAGGATCGGGATGTTCTTGCGGGCGACGGTGGTGAGCGGGGTGATGACGTTGGTGCCGTTCACCGGGACGACGCCGAAGCAGTTGAAGCCCTGCGCGGCCATGGTGGAGATCTGCGCGTTCTCCCCGTCGGCGTCCGTTTCGGACTGCCCGGCCTGCACAGTCACCTTGACGCCCAGTTTGGTGGCCTCGGCCATCGCGCCGTCGCGTAGCGCGGCCCAGTAGGGGTTGGTGAAGTTGCGGGTCACGATGGCGATCTTGAAGTCGCTGGAGCTGCTGTGATCGCCGCGCCCGCAGGCGGCCGCGGCGAGTGCTCCGACGAGGACAAGCGGCGCCATCGCACGCCTGAATCGAGCATTCATGGGGGTTCGACCTATCCCTTTTTTGATCATCAACTCGTGTTGATCAACACGAATTGATGAGTAGTCTGTGACCTGACTCACCGGCTGTCAAGAGGCTGTGCGCAATAACGTGGTGATCGCGGCTCGGTGCCGAGAGGAGATATGTGGGATGGCAGTGACACGGGCCGATGTGGCGCGGCTGGCGGGAACGTCGCCCGCCCTGGTGAGCTATGTGCTCAACGGTGGGCCGCGGCAGGTGGCGCCCGCTACCCGGGTCCGCATCGAGGCCGCCATCGCCGAACTCGGCTATCGGCCCAATATGTCGGCGCGCAGTCTGCGGATGAATCGCGGGCACGCGCTGGGCATGGTGATCCCGGACGGCGCCAACCCGTTCTTCTCCGAGCTGTCCGCGGTGATCGAGGCCGCGGCGTTCGAGCGCGGCTATCCGCTGTTCGTCGGCAACGCCGCCGGGGATTTCGAACGCGAGCAGGCCTATGTGCGCACCTTCATCGACCGCAGAGTCGAAGGGATGCTGGCGATCTCGTCGTCGTGGGAGACCGGGATCGGCGATGCGTGCGAGGAGGCCGGCATGGTGCTGGTCGCCCTGGACCGCATCATCGATCCGTCGCGGTTCGCGCATGTGATGTGCGATTCGGTGGGCGGCACGCAGCAGGCGGTGACCCATCTGATCGAACACGGGCATCGCGAGATCGCCTGTCTGAGTGGGCCGCACGTGTCCACCGCCGAGGATCGCGTGCAGGGATATCGCAATGCGTTGGAGGCCAGCGGATTACCCGAGGGGCCGATCGTGCGCACGGACTTCGGTGGCGCTGCCGGTTATCAGGGGCTCGCGCAGATCATGGCCGCGCCGCGCAGGCCCACTGCGGTTTTCGTCACCAGTGACCTGCAGGCGATGGGCATGCTGCGCGCCGCTTACGACGTCGGCCTGCGCGTACCAGACGACCTGGCTGTGGTCGCCTTCGACGGTATCGAATACTCCCGCTACACCCGGCCCGGGCTGACCACGATGGTGCAGCCCACCCGTCGTATGGGTGAGCTGGCCGTCGATCTGCTGCTCGAGCAGATCGACAGCCACACAGCCGATCCGGGCGTGCGCAACCTCGAGGCGACGTTGAAGAAGCGAGGTTCGTGCGGCTGCCTCGACGAGTTCTGAATCAGCGCCGCGGTACGTCGGCCAGGCGGCGGACCGCGGCGGCCACCTGATCGGGACGTTCGGCGGGCACGATGTGCCCGCAATCGGCGTCCTCGAAGCGCCCTTGGACCTGCTCGGCGTATCGGCGCTGGTACTCGCGGATGGTGGCGTGATTGCGGGCCTGCCATCGGTTGACCCGCGTGGCCGAGATGAGGATGACCTCGCAGTTCGGAAGTCGCGGTGAGCGGCTTCGGAATTCGCTGATCCCCATCGCGACGGCGGCGATCTCGCGCCGGGTCTGGGCGATGCCCTCGGGGGTGAAATCCTCGCTCAGCATGGTGGCGTAGGTATCGGCGGGGAACATGCGGCCGTAGGGCCTGGTCAGCACGCGCATGAGCGGGCGGCAATGCGCGAGCGCCTGCTGTGCGGCGAGGATGCGGTCGGTCTTTCGCGCTGTGGCCGACCAGTCGTCGTAGATCGGGGCCGCGTCGGGGGTGGTGTCGAGCATGACCAGCCCCGCCGGCCGCGGCAGGCTCTCGATGGCGCGCCGGACGATCAACCCACCCATGCTGTGCGCCACCAGGATCAGCCGCTTCGGAGCCAGCATCTCGACCAGCGCGACCAGGGTGGAGGCCATGTCATCGAGAGTTTGTGCCGGGCTGGACCGGCCGCTGCGCCCACGCCCGGCTCGATCGTAGGCGACGGTACGCGCGATATCGCCCAGCAGCGGCGCCACCGGGTCCCACAGTGTGCGGCCCGAGCCGCCGCCGGATTCGAATATCACACACGTGTCGCCGGAACCTGACTCCTCGACGTAGATCTCGTTGCCGCACAGCGTAAGTCGCCGTCCTGATATATCCCGCGCCATGATCTTCTCCGATCAATACCAACTTTGGGAATAATACCAGAAGTGGGATAGTGAGGTTATGGACCCCACGGAGTTACTGCTTCACCCCGTGCGGCTACGCATCGTGCACGCACTGTCCGGTGGGCGGCTGCGCAGCGCGAGCGAGTTGTGCGACCACCTGTCCGACGTGCCGCGCACCAGCGTCTACCGGCACCTGGGCCTGCTCGTCGAGGGCGGCATGCTCGAGATCGGTGACGAGCGGCGGGTGCGCGGCACGGTGGAGCGTTTTTATCGGCTTCGGGTCGACCGTCCGGCGATCGCCCCGGAGGCGGGGGACGCGATGAGCCTGGACGATCATCGCCGTGGATTCGCGGCGGCCGTGGCCGTGCTCGTTGCCGAGTTCAATGCCTATCTCGATCGTCCGGGCGCCGCGCCGTTCGCGGATTCGGTCAGTTATCGGCAGGGCACCCTCTGGCTCAGTGCCGACGAGCTCGACGGCATGCTCGCGGGCCTGCGCGGGATCGTCGGGCCGCTCGCGGCCCATGGGCCGGGACCGGGCCGCAGGCCGTACCTGGTCAGCCCGATCCTGTTTCCTGGTACGGAACCGCCTGCGGGGCAGTGAGGTTGTCGGCCACGCCTACGCCGGGCGGGTGGCCCGGTAGTAGACGATCCGGCCCATATGGCGATGGGGGTGTGAATCCAGAAGGGTGTAGTCGAATCCGGCTGCCTCGAGCAGCCGGGGGATTCCGTCGCCGAGGTTGCCCGCGATGCTGTGGCTGCGCTGTATCTGCCGTGCCAGGAAGCCGTCGGCCGGGGTGGTGTCGCCGCCGATGTCCAGCAGGTGCAGGCGTCCGCCCGGACGCAGTACGCGGAAGGCCTCGGCGATGGCCGGGCCCTTGATGTCGACCGGGATGTGATGCAACATCAGCGCCGAGAACACCCGGTCGAATTCCTTGTCGGGGTGGGGAAGTTCTTGGGCGTAGGCGCGCTCGAAGCGTATTCCCCTCAGCCCGTGAGTCTTTCGCTCGGCGCGGGCCAGCGCCTTCGGGTCCGGATCGGACCCGGTCACCTCGGCGGCGGGCTGAGCGCGTTTCGCCTTGATGGTGAGGCTGCCTGTACCGCAGCCGATTTCGATGACTCGATGTCCGGGTTGCAGTTCGGCCTGCTCGATGAGCCGGTCGTGCAGCGCGGGCGTGCCGAACAGCCTCGAGATCAGCTCGTACGCGGGCAGCAGCAGATCATTTCCGGCCGCGGGCAGATAGTCGTGCCGGTCGGCGAGAACGGGATGAGGATGATTTTTGCTCATGTGCCCATGGTGAACCCGCGAGACGCAGTGAAGTCGGGTGATAGTCGGCAAGAGTGGGACTATCTTTGGTTGTATGACCGAGGCGACCCGCGTGGTACGCCACCAGCGTGGCGTACCCGTCTACGACTACCGCAGCGACCCGGCTACGCCGCCGGTGTCGATCATGCGGTACCGGGTGGAGGTGCCTGTGCGCCGGCGGCATATTCATGATTTCCCGGTGCTGTGGTATGTCGCCGCGACCGGCGCGCTCTACGTGATCGCGGCCGGGGAGGTGGTCGACGGCGCACAGGTCGACACGACCGAGTTGGGCGTCGGGGTGTTCTTCGATCCCGGCGCGCTCGGCGACGACGCACGAGCGCCGTGGCCCGCATGGCGTTCGCATCCGCTGCTCTACCCGTTCCTGCACGCACAGCGCGGCGGACTGCTGCGGCTCACCGTGCCGCCGGATCGACGCCCGTTGTGGGACACCACGATCGCGGCCATCGAGACTGAACTGGACCAGCGGCAGGACGGTTACCGCCAGGCGGCCTGCGCGCACCTGACCCTGCTCCTGATCGACCTCGCGCGGTTGGCCGCCGATGTCGTGGGCGATCTGCGCCGCAGCGGCGAACCTCTGCTGGCCGAGGTGTTCGATGTGATCGAGAAGCGGCACACCGAAACGCTGTCGTTGCGCGACGTGGCGCAGGAGGTCGGTATGACACCGGGCTACCTCACGACGGTGGTCCGCCGCCGCACCGGCCGTACGGTCCAGGAGTGGATCCTGCGGCGCCGCATGACCGAAGCCCGCCGGCTGCTGTCCTCCACCGACCTCCCGATCTCCGAAATAGCCCGTCGCGTAGGACTTTCCGACCCCGGCTATTTCACCCGCCAATTCCGCCGCACGTTCGGCGTCCCGCCCCGGAGCTGGCGAACTACTTCGGGCACGTGATCGTGACTCTGCGCGTCACGACGCATTCGTCCGGCGCGCCCAGCGCCACACCCGGTACGCCGCCGATCACGCCCCGCCGTACAACCGCTCCAGGTCGACGAGCTCGACATCATCTCGCACCCGCGCGGTCTCGCGGAGTTCCGGAGTGAAATCGTTCCCGGTGAACAACAACAGCTTGGTCTGTTCGGACGCACGCGAGTCCCGGCCGACCAGCACTTCACGGATCGCCTCGAGCCGATGCAGGTGACCGTCGCCGATGATGGCGTTGGCCTTGCACTCGCCGATCGCCAGAATTCGTTCGCTGTCGCCATCACGTCCGAAAGTGACCACGTCGAGTTGGTGGCTGGTCCGGTCGGCCGGTGCGGGCAGCACTCCCGGCAACACATGAGTGCGGCGGCCGCCCAGAGTGTCGGCGGACGCATGCCACCGGCACCATTGCCGGGACATGTGCTCGAAATGGGGCCCCAAGACCTGGCTGTGGAATGTGGCCGGCGAACGATCCCAGACCTCTTCGGCATGCCCCGGGCGCTCCAGATCGGTCCACTCCGGGCGCATGATCGCGTGATAAAAGGCCACGAGCGGCTCGGTGATGCGATAGGTGGACCGCTTGGCGTGAAATGCGTCCTGATCCCGCACAACCATGCCGACTTCTTCTAGAACGGTCAGGGCATGCCCCAGATCGGTCGACTTACGACCCAGGAAATTCGCGATACCGCCGCGAGTGTTGTTGCCCTCCGCTATCGCTGACAGCACGCCATGGTAAAGCGCCGAATCATGCAGTGCGGGTTCTTCCGCGAGCAGGAAACGGGCCTCACGAAACAGCGGTCTGGCGGGGTTGAGCACGTTGCGAATGACCCACGGCCCGAAGTCGTTCAGATCGGCCGGGGCATCGCCGAGGGTGTATTCGCGGCGATATGCGGGGGTTCCGCCGACCACCGAATTCACCAGCAGGGCCAACCGAGGATCGGTGATATCCCAGAACTCGCGGGCCAGTCGGTAGTCGAGCGTCGGGACGACGAGTTCGAGACTCGCGCGTCCACGCAGTGGAGCGTTGCCTCGTAACAGCTTTCCCATGAAGGACATCGCCGAGCCGCACAGCAGCAGCCGGATCGGCGTCGCTTTTCGTCGTCCGGATGGATCCATGGCCCGTTGCACGAGTGACGGCAGTTCGGGCGAGGCGCTGGCGAGATATGGGAATTCGTCCAGTACGACCGGGATCGGCGTGCCGTCGGATGCCAGCGACATGATCGTTTCGACCGCGTCGGCCCAACCGGCGAAGCGGCGTGGCGCCGGTTCGTCGAGGTAGTGAGCCAGGGCAGTGCCGAATTGGTGCAGGGATTCGGCCGCGGTCGCCTCGGTCGCCGCGAAATAGAACCCGCCGGCCGCCTCTTTCAGGATGTTCTCACGAACGGCGGGGATGATGCTTGGGTGGCCGTGGATCTTGTAAGCAGCGATATGACGTTGATCAGGGGGGATGGGCAGCGGCTGCTGGTGGTGGACGACGATCCGGGGATGGCGGAACTGCTGGCCACGACGTTGCGGTTGGCGGGGTACGACACGACCGTGGTCGGGAGTGGGGGTGAGGCGTTGCGGATGTGCCGGGAGGCGCCGCCGGATTTGCTGGTGCTGGATCTGACGTTGCCTGATGTGGATGGGTTGAGCATTTGCCGGGCGTTGGGGGAGCAGGGGCAGTCGGTGCCGATTCTGGTGGTGACGGCGCGGGACACTGTCGAGGATAAAATCGCCGGGTTGGCTCAGGGGGCGGACGACTATCTGGTCAAGCCGTTCAGTGTGCCCGAGGTGCTGGCTCGGGTGCACGCGCTCCTGCGGCGGGCGCGGGCGGGCGCCGAGCCGGCGGGGCTGCGGTACGACGAGCTGTCGCTGGACGAGCGGCTGCGACAGGCGCGGCGGGGGGAGCGGCGAATTCCGTTGACGCCCACCGAATACAAGCTGCTCGAGTACTTCCTGGTCAATCCGGAGCGGGTGCTGTCCAAGGATCAGATCATGGACCACGTGTGGGAGTACCGGTTTCGCGATCAGGTGGTGGAGAAGCTGATCTCCCGGCTGCGCGGCAAGATCGATGCCGAGGGGGCGGCGCTGATCCACACCGTGCGCGGGTTCGGGTATCGCCTGGGGCACGCGGCGCCGGAACACCGCAGGGATCATTGATGGTCCCCGGATGGCGGGCATCGATGCGGTACCGGCTGACGGTCGGGATCGTGCTGCTGGCCGGGATCGGCATGCTGATCGCCGACGCCGCGCCCCTCGTCGGACTCTGGTTCTACTTCCGGCACAACGCCGACTCGGCCCTGCATACGGCGGAGCGGACGGTCGACGCCGCGCCGGGCCCGTATGTCATGACCTCGGTGCAGCAGTTGGAGCCCGACGCTTTCTATCTCGCATTCCTGGGGGCGGATGGTCGAATCGTCGCGCAATCCAGTGGTGCGCAGGAGAATTCGAGCCGGTTACGGCCGAATATTCCCGAGACGATCCCCGAAGGCTATGCGACGCGGCCGATTCCGGCATCCGCTGTCGGCAATCGCACACACCGCTATCGGTTGCTGGCCTTCACTCTGCCGCCCGGGCGCGCGGTCGAGCCGGTCAAGGGCGCACCCGCGATTCCGGTCGTGCGGGTCGTGGTCGCGCGCAGCCTGCGTTTCGACGACACCGTGCTGATGTGGCTGCTGGGAGTGGAGGCCGCCGCGACGTTGACGGTGCTGATCGGCATCACGCTGCTGAGCCGCGCGGTGCTGCGGGTGGGACTGCGGCCACTGCGCGATATGGCCACCACGGCGTCGGCCATCGCCGCGGGTGAACTGGACCGCCGGGTGCTGGTTGGCGAGCGCCAGGACGAGGTCCGCGAGGTCGGGCTGGCGTTGAACCGCGCCTTCGAGGCCCGTGAGCGAGCCGATACGCGGCTGCGGCAGTTCATCTCCGACGCCTCGCACGAACTGCGTACCCCGCTGGCTACCATCCGCGGCTGGGCGCAGACCTGCGGGCACGGGCTGGCCTCGGATCGCGCGGCGGTCGACCACGCGATCGCCCGCATCGATGCCGAGGCCGCGCGCATGCACCGGCTGGTCGCGTCGATGCTGCAACTGGCCCGCCTGGATCAGGTGAGTGCCGCGAGTGAGGAACCGGTCGATCTGGGCGACCTCGCCGGCGAGGTCGTCGCGGACGCGCGGGCGATCGATCCCGACCGGGTCGTGGAATTGATCGCGGCGGAACATCTGTATGTCTCAGGGGATGTCGACCAACTGCGGCGGGTGCTGCAGAATCTGCTGTCCAACACGCTACGGCATACCCCCTCGGCAGCAACGGTTTCGGTCACCGTCGCGGCGACCGAGTCGGGTGAAGTGGAGCTCGTGGTCGCCGATTCCGGTCCGGGGCTGGATGAATCGACGGCCGAGCGAGTGTTCGAACGGTTCTATCGGGGGCCGGGGTCCAGTAG
>NZ_JAGPOX010000020.1 GCF_019038435.1 Nocardia alni | reverse complement strand
GTGGGCGGGCGGGCCGCGGCGGCCGCGATGGTCGCGGCGTTCGAGCGCGAGCCCGAATCCGGATATCAGGTCGTCGGCGTCTGCACGCCGGACGGTGACCCGGCCGATCTGCGGGTCGGTGATCGGGTGATACCGGTTGTGGGCCAGGATCGTTCGATTCTGGCCGCGGTGCGCGCGCGGGGCGCGGATACGGTCGCGATCACCGCGACCGATCATCTGGGCCCGGCCGACTTCCGGCGCATCGCTTGGGAACTGGACCCGCTGGGCGTGGAACTCATTGTGGCGCCCGGCCTGGTCGACATCGCCGGGGTCCGGCTGACCTACCGGCTGGTCGCGGACATGCCGATGATGCACGTGGGGTCCCCGCGTTACGATCGCGCGAAGTCCGTGGGCAAGGCGATGTTCGACTGGTGTTTCGCCGGTTGCGCACTGCTGGCCGTCGCACCCGTGCTGCTGGCGATCGCGATCGCCGTGGGCTGCACCAGCGCGGGCCCGGTGTTCTACCGATCCGAGCGGATCGGCCGGGATGGCAAACCCTTCGCGATGCTCAAGTTTCGCAGCATGTATGTCGACGCCGACGCCCACATCGACAAGCTCATCGCGACCCGTGGCGGGAACGCGTTATATTTCAAGGTTCGGGACGACCCTCGGGTTACGCCGGTCGGACGGCTCATCCGCAAGTTCAGCCTGGACGAGCTGCCGCAGTTCATCAACGTGCTGCGCGGGGAGATGAGCGTGGTGGGGCCGCGCCCCCAGGTTCGCCGCGAGGTGGACTGCTACGACGGCACCATGCGCCGCCGGCTCCTGGTCAAACCGGGGGTGACGGGGTTGTGGCAGGTCAGTGGCCGCTCCGACCTGTCGCCCGAGGACGCCATGCGGCTGGACCTGTCGTATGTGGAGAACTGGTCGATGGTCATGGACCTGCTGCTGATCGGCAGGACGATCGGTGCGGTGACCCGTGGGGACGGTGCGTACTAGCGGAGTGTGCGGCGCCGAACCTGAGAAAGTTTACAGAGTTTATTAATAGGTGTTCACAATTTGTGTGTGGTGTGCTTCACTCGACGGAACGTGTTCCAGAGGAGGTACCCGTGTCCGCCCCGTCCATTTCGCACACCTTCGATTTCACCGACCCCGATCTGCTTGCCAGTCGTTTGCCTGTCGCGGAGTGGGCCGAACTGCGTCGCGCCGCCCCGGTGTGGTGGGTCGAGCAGCCGCACAACGCCGCCGGCTTCGGCGACGACGGCTACTGGGTGGTCAGCCGCCTGGACGACATCAAGGAGATCTCCAAGAAGCCGGAGGTGTTCTCCAACTACGAGAACACCGCGGTGATCCGCTTCTACGACGACATCGCCCGCGAGGAGATCGACATCCAGCGCGGGATGCTGGTCAATCAGGATCCGCCCTCGCACGACAAGTTGCGCCGCATCATCTCTCGCGGTTTCACCCCGCGCGCGGTGGAGAGCCTGCGCGACGCGCTGCGCGAGCGCGCGCAGCGAATCGTGCACGAGGCCAAGAAGAACGGCGGTGGTGACTTCGTCACCCAGGTCGCCTCCGAGCTGCCCCTGCAGGCGATCGCCGAGCTGCTGGGCGTGCCACAGGCCGACCGCGGCAAGCTGTTCGAATGGTCCAACACGATGATGGGCTACGACGACCCGGACTTCAACGGCGACCACAAGATGGCCACGGCCGAAATCATGGGCTACTCCTGGAATCTGGCCGAGGAGCGGCGAGGCTGTCCGGCCGAGGACATCGTGAGCCAGCTGGTCGGCGCCGACGTGGACGGTGAATCCCTCGGCTCCGACGAATTCGCCTGGTTCGTCATCCTGCTGTCGGTCGCGGGCAACGAGACCACCCGCAACGCCACCACACACGGTATGAAGGCGTTCGTCGACAACCCCGAACAGTGGGAGATCTACAAGGCCCAGCGCCCGCGCACCGCGCCCGACGAGATCGTCCGATGGGCCACCCCGGTCATCGCCTTCCAGCGAACCGCCCTGTCGGACACCGAGATCGGCGGTCAGGAGGTCAAGAAGGGCCAGCGCGTCGGGCTGTTCTACGCCTCGGCGAACTTCGACGAGGAGCGCTTCGAGAAGCCCTTCGAGTTCAATGTGCTGCGAGACCCGAACCCGCACGTCGGATTCGGCGGCACCGGCACGCACTACTGCGTGGGCGCCAACCTCGCCCGGCTGCAACTGGACCTGATCTTCAACGCGATCGCCGACGTGATGCCGAACCTGCGTCAGATCTCCGATCCCGTGCGGCTACGCTCAGGATGGTTGAACGGAATCAAGAGCTGGCAGGTTGCTTACGAATAAGCGGTCGGACCCGCGCAGGTGGGTGCGACGGCGGGCAAGCACCGTCGTCGGGCATAGGAGGACACTTGCGTAACCAGGAAGGGCCTCGCTCATTCGATGAACAAGCCGACCGTGACGCCGCATCGGGCGAGGCGGCGCCCCGTGGCGGCGAATTCACACATCGGGGCGGCGGGTCCGGGCGCCGGGCGGGCGAAACCGGCCGCCGCGGCCGGGTGCCCGCTGTCAACGACACCGACATTCGTCGCGTGGCCAGAACCCTGTTGGCCGAGCAGGGCCCGGAGGCGGTGACCCTGCGCGCGATCGCGCGCGCCCTCGGCATCACCGCGCCGGCGCTGTACCGGTACTACGCCTCGCGGGAGGATCTGGCCGCGGCGCTGCGGCGCGACATCTGCATCGATCTGGCCGAGGAGCTGGCCGCCGAGGTCGCCGCGCTCCCGGACGACGGCGTGATTCAACTGTTCGCCATCTGCAAGGGTTTTCGCCGCTGGGCGTTGGCCCACGCCTCGGAGTTCACCCTGGTGTTCGCCTCCCCGGCAGGCGGAAACCGCAGTGCCATGCGGCAATTCGACGAGCCGTTCGGCCGGATCTTCCTGCGGGCGGCCGCCCGCCTGCTGACCACCTACGATGTGGTGCTCCCGTCCTCGGACGCGATCCCGGAGGCGTTGCGCGAGGACCTGATCGGCTTCCAGTCCGAATTGCTCTGCGTGCTGGCCGAATCGGGGCAGAAGTTCCCGGCCGAGAAGCTGGACCTGGGCGTGACCTATCTGATGATCACGTTCTGGGCCAGGATCTACGGCCACGTCACCCTCGAGGTGTTCGGTAATTACCCGATGACCGTGGACGATCCGGACGTGCTGTTCGACGCGACGCTGGAGGATCTGGGCCGCAGCATCGGGGTCATCACGAACGGATGATCGGGAATTCGCCGGTCTCCACCGAGGGGCGGCGAATATTCTTGACCCGATTGAGGATTCGCGGCCGCCGCAGCAGTCGAGCGATCCATTCACCGAGGGTGACCCCGGCGGCGAGCGCGCAGCCGACGCCGAACGCGGCCAGCAGCTGGCTCAGGCCGACCGACTGCTGGTCGTTGAGCAGCGCCGAGAGCCCGCGATACACCGACAGACCCGGTAGCAGCGGGGTGATTCCGGCCATCGCGACGACCAGCGGCGGGGTCAGCGCGCGCCGGGCCATGAGACCACCGGCCAGGCCGACGACACAGGCCGCGACACCCGAGGAGAAGATCGGTCCGACCTCTCCGTACCGCTGTGTGAGCAGGTAGAACGCCGTCGCCACCCCACCGCTGACGGCCGCCGCGGCCAGCGCGCGCCGTTCCGCGTAGCAGGCCAGCGCGAACGCCAGCGAACCGACCGCACCGGCGGCGACCTTGATCGGGAGGTTGGCGGTGGTGCGCCCGGCGTTGATATCGATCGGTGGCACCCCCGCGTGCAGCAGATCGGCCCCGCGCAGCGCCAGCGCCACTCCGGCGATGATCCCGCCGGTGACCATCAGTACCTCGAGCATGCGCGCCGAGGCGGTGATGGGTGCGCCGGTGATGGCGTCCTCCACCGCGCCGACGAGCTGTAACCCACTGAGTAGCACGGTGATTCCGGCCGCGACGATAAGCGACGGATTCGCCTCGATGCGGTGTGGCAAGGTGGCGAGCAGGATCGCGGGCACGGTGGCGATCGCGCCGCCGACCATGGCCTGGAAGAACGTGGGCAGGCCGCGATAGTTGAGGGCCCGGTTGGTGCGGTCGATCGCGGCGGTGGCCGCGCAGCTGCAGACGGCGACCAGCCATCCGCCGCCGAGCAGCAGCCCGATCGAGGCCGCCAGCAGCGCCCAGCCCGCCGTCGCCACCCAGCGGTTGTACGGGTGCGGGGCCGAGGTGAGCTCGGCGAGGGCGGCGTGCGCGTCCTCGACCGGCACGATCTCGCGGCGGATGCGGCGGGTCAGCCGGTCGACGGCGGCCAGACGGGTGAAGTCCAGGGTGCGGTATTGCACCACCCGCATGGTGGACGCGGGCGGCAGGTTGGGCCCGCGGTCGGCGGAGATACGGATCGCGTTGTAGGTGACGTCGATGTCGACGTCGGCCAGACCGTATGTGGCGGCGATGAATTCGATCTGTGTCGTGGTGTCGGTGACCGCGGTGCCCGAGGACAGCACCACCTCGCCGACCCGCTCGGCCAGCTCCAGCACCTGGGTGACCTCGGCATCGTCGGACAGATCGATGGGTCTGAGCGGCGTCGGGACCTCGACCACCGCATCGACCGTCGCGATACGTTTGGCGACCAGCCGGTCGACGACCCGGTCGACCGCGCGCCGCCAGCGGGGCCGTGAGTGCGGGGCATCTATTTGGATAGCTTCCGTAGGCACCTCGTAGTCCACACGTGCAAGGTAGAGGGTTCTTCCACCTGGTGTCATCCCCGGGGAACGGATGGGTTTCGCGTCGTGCGGTGTGCCCTGTCACAGGACCGGCTCAGGTCCCAGCCTGGCGGTCGCGCTTCGTGCCAGGAGTCCGGCATCGCTGAGCAGGAGTCCGGCATCGATGAGATCGAGGCCGGAGCTCTTGCGATGTCGTGCGTTCGTCGATGTCGTCGCGCCTCGCCGGCCTGCCGGAGTGCGCGTCATGATCGCCGAATCGGGGTGTGTTGCGGCCGCGGCCCAGTAGTGCCGTACATGCGCCGACGGGTGGCGCGGATGAGCCGTCTCAGCGATTCCCCGGAGTGTCGAACGTGTACCGGCGGGGGCACGGGTGAGCAGCGTCACCTGTGGCCCGGAAGTGCGATGTCGCGCGGTCGGGGATGCGTTGTGAGCCGAGTCGGCGAAGTCTTGTCACCCGCGCGAGCTAGGGTCGGGACATGGCATCCGACGGTGATACTCGGACGGTGGGAAAAGCGGCGACTGCGGAGCAGGTGGTGACGGCGGAGCCGCCCCGCCCGGCAGAGCAGGCCGAGACCGGTGAGGTCGCCGGCGCGGCAGAGCAGGCCGGCGCAGCAGAGCAGGCAGCGCCCGCGGACCCCGCGGTGACGGCGGCGCATCTGCGTGAGGCGCTCGACGGCCCGTGGCGGGATGTTCGCGATCAGGCGCGCCCCCACCTCGCCGACGAGCGCCTGGCCGGCGATTCGTACCTGGACTATCGCGCCGCGCGGGCCCGGGTCCTCGACCAGATGCGCTTGGTCTCCACGTTCGGCTTGGCCGAGCGCGGATTCCAGCGTGAGCACGGCGGCACCGCCGATCCCGGCGGCGCGGTGACGGGTCTGGAGATGCTCGCGTACGCGGATCTGTCGCTGTGGGTGAAATGCGGCGTCCAATGGGGTCTGTTCGGCGGCGCGGTGGAGAATCTGGGCACCGAGCGCCATGCCGAGGTCGTGCGGCAGCTCATATCGCTGGATCTGCTCGGCTGCTTCGCGATGACCGAATCCGGGCACGGCAGCGATGTGGCGAACCTCGAGACGACGGCCACCTACGATCCGGCGACGCGGGAATTCGTGGTGCACAGCCCGACCGAATCCTCGCGCAAGGACTACATCGGCGGCGCGGCGCAGCACGCGCGCATGGCGGCGGTCTTCGCACAGTTGATCACCGGCGGCGAGGGCAAGGGCGTGCACTGCTTCCTGGTGCCGATCCGCGATGCCGACGGCGGCGATCTGCCCGGCGTCACGACCGGCGACTGCGGGCTCAAGGGCGGGCTGCCCGGGGTCGACAACGGCCGCATCCTGTTCGATCACGTCCGGATCCCGCGCGAGAACCTGCTCAACCGCTACGCCGACGTGGACCCGGACGGCACGTACAGCTCCGAGATCGACAATCCCAGCCGCCGCTTCTTCACCACGCTCGGCACGCTGGTGCGCGGGCGGATCAGCGTCGGCGGGGCCGCGGCCGCGGGTGCGCGCGTGGCGCTGAGCATCGCCCTGCGCTACGCCGACCAGCGTCGCCAGTTCGACGATCCGGACACCGGCGAGGAGGTGCTGCTGCTGGACTACCGCAGCCATCAGCGTCGCCTGCTGCCGCATGTGGCACGCGCGTTCGCCCTGTCCTTCGCCCAGAACGACCTGGTGCGCCGCATGCACCTCATCCAGACCGGCCAGGACCTGGCTCAGGGCGCGCAGCGGGCCCTGGAGAAGCGGGCCGCCGGGCTCAAGGTCGCGCAGACCAGGCACGCCACCCGCGCGATCCAGGAGTGCCGCGAGGCCTGCGGCGGCGCCGGATATCTCACCGAGAACCGCCTGGTCACCCTGAAGGCCGACACCGACGTGTTCACCACGTTCGAGGGCGACAACGTGGTCCTCACCCAGCTGGTCGCCAAGGACCTGCTGACCTCCTACTCCGACGAGGTCCGCGATCTGGACGCCCTGGGCTGGGTGCGCTTCGCGGCCACCATGGCCCGCGACGTCGTGCGCGAGAGTTCCGGTGTGCGCCAACTGATCCAGCGCCTGCGCGACCGCACCGGCGATTCGCTCGACGAGGGCGACCTGTCCCGCCGCGCGGTCCAACTGCAATTGTTCGCCGACCGCGAGGACTACCTCGTGCGCACCGCCGCCCACCGGCTGCGTGCCCGCGCGAAGGAGACCAACCCCTTCGAGGCGTTCAACAACGCACAGGACCACATCCTGCTCGCCGGCGAGGCCCATATCGAGCGCCTGACACTGGAGGCGTTCATCGAGGGCATCGCCGACATCCAGGACGAGGAAGCCCGAACCCTCGCCGAAACCGTCTGCGACCTGTATGTCTACTCGACCCTGGAGCAGAACCAGGCCTGGTTCATCATGCACCGCTTCATGTCGGTGGACCGGGCCAAACAGGTCCGCCGCGGTGTGAACGAACTGGTCGACCGCCTGCGCCCGCACAGCCGCATCCTGGTCGAGGCGATGGGCGTCCCGGAGGAGTCACTCCGATCGGCCATGCTGAACGACGCGAGCGTGCATCAGGGGCAGTAAGTTACGGACTGTGCTCACCTGAGCACGGCCACAGGGTGATCCCGGGTGTCGGGTGGGCGCAGCTCCGCATCGAGATGTTCTGGCCGGTCCCCGCCGGCCGGGTCGGGCCGAGACCAGCGGATCGCTCCAGTGGCTTGGCGCGCGAAACCCGAGTCTCGAAGGCTGGAGACGTCCGCCCCCTGCCAGCAGCATGACGGCAGCACATACCCTCCACGACTGCCGGTGCTGTCACTCTCGGCGGGGTGGCAGGCAGGTGTCACCGCGGCGTCGGGGCCGGTGCGCGCGACGCGGGGTGGTGGCGAGGCCCGGATAAGGTCGAGTGCGTGAACCGCCCGCCCGCCCTCGTTACCTACCGTGCCGCGCTCATGGCACTGACCGTACTGCTCGGCGTGCTGGTCACCGTGTTACTGCCGCTGAGCTTTCCGGCGGGTGGCGGGCCGACCGGGTTCGATCGGGTGGTGGATGGGCACATTCACTCCGCGCTGGACTCGCATCCGGGTTGGTATCGGGTGCTGGTGACGCCCAGTGACGCTCCTGTCGTGCTCGTGGTGCTGTTGGTGGGTGTGCTGTGGTACGCGTGGCGGCGAGACTGGTGGCGGGCCGGATTCCTGTTGGTGGCACCGGAACTTGCGGTCGCGCTCAACACCTATGCGCTGAAGTACGTGTGGCACAGGCATCTTCATCACTATCTGGCCTATCCCAGCGGGCACACCGTCCAATTCATGGCTATCGCTACGGGTTTCGTACTCGTCGCGCCGACCGCGCGGATTCGGGCCATCGAGGCGGTGGTCGCGGTGGTGCTGCTACCGGTGATCGCGGTCGGGATGGTCGGGCTCGGCTACCACTATCCGACCGATGTGGTGGGCGGCACGGCGACCGCGGTCGCGCTTGTTACCGCGATGTACGCGGCCCTGACCGCGCTCACCCACCCCGCCGGTTCACCGTCCCCGTAGGTCAGACCGGGCCGTACTGCAGCAGCATCGCGATCACGAACCACACCAGCCACACAATCCCGATGAGCATGCCCAGCGCCAGGAACACGCGCATGAACGTGCGGCCCAGGTCGATGTCGCCGGACTGCCGTGGATACAGCTCCCACGGCGAGTACCACGGCATGTTGACCGTTCTCTTACCCTCGGTGGCGAGCTGTTCGGCCTGCCACTGCTCCTCCAGGTAGGCCTCGGCCTGCGCCTGCTGCGGTCCGCCGTGCCAGAGTGTGACGTCCACCGGCCCGCCGAAGCCCTCGGCGATGAGGTCCTGCGGCGCGGGCAGATAGGGCAGGATGTTCAGCCCGCGGAACGCCATCGCCACATCGTTGATCGTCCACTGCGCGCGGCCCAGCGAGGCCAGCGCGTTCAGGTACTCGGCCAGGTGCTCGGGCCGGTCACCGAGCACCACCTGGAGGTAGGGATCGTTCCACAGCTGCTTCACCCGCAGCTTGACGCCCTGCTGTGGGACCACCAGCACCGCGCCCTGCACGACCCGCTGCCCGAGACCGCGCTGGGCCAGCCAACTCTGCAACGCGTACGTGTGCTCGCGCGAGGTGTCCAGCGGGGGCCGCCGCTCCCCGCCCTCCAGCGAGACGACCTGGCTGCCGACCCGCCACGGCCCGTTCAGCGGCACCTCGAGTTCCCCGGACGCCCGATCCACCAGCGCCTCGGCCTCGATGACCACGCATGCGGTGGGCGTCCACACGATCGCGTCGAACTGATGGAGTCTGTCTTCGAAGAACAAACTGCAGTTGACCGCGGCCACCCCATGTGGCGCCTGCGGCCCCTTCCAGGTGCGCAACCAGTCGATCAGCACCCGCTCTGCCAAGGTCCCGGCGGCATTCTGCACTCGCACGAGCATTGGACGACCCGCCTTCCCCTCGACACTCGTTATGGCACAGCATAAATGCCCGCGCGTATCCGGGAACGGAACTGCCGCGAACGTGTTCTGTCGTTTACCGGGGTGGGTGAGTTCAGGCGGTGGGGACCGCCGGATCGACCGGGCTGATCGGCAGGCGCAGGGCGCCCGGGGCCCAGACCGGCACCGTCGGCTGGATCGGTGCGACAGGATCGATCCGCCGATACCGCGTGCCCAGCCGCGGTCGCGGATCGGTCGCGCCCTTGTTCGGCCAGAAGGCCATCGCGCGCTCGGCCTGGGCGGTGATGGTCAGGGACGGGTTCACGCCCAGATTCGCCGTGACCGCCGAACCGTCCGCGACATGCAGGCCCGGATGCCCGAACACCCGCTGATACGGGTCGACCACGCCCTCGTCGGGGCCCTCGCCGATCACGCAGCCACCGATGTAGTGCGCTGTGGCGGGGATGTTGAACACGTCCATGACCAGGCCGTGCGCATCACCGTTCACCTTCTCCGCGAAGCGGCGGCCGATATCGTGCGCCGCCGGGATCCAGGTCGGATTGGGTGTGCCGGTGCCCTCTTTGGTCTTCAGCCGCCCCCAGCGCCGGAACGAGGTCAGCGAATTGTCCAGGGACTGCATGACCAGCAGGATCACCGACTTCTCCGAGGCGTGCCTGGCGTTGAGGCTGCGCAGGAACACCATAGGGTGCACCACCATCGCCAGCAGGAACCGCAGGAACCGGAACGCGCCGCCGTCCACGATCGGCACCGACATCGGGAACAGCGCGTTCTGGCCCTTGCCGTAGTGGCACACCTCGATGTGGGTGTCGGGTTCGGGGTGGATCGAGGAGGTGATCGCGATGCCCTCGGCGAAATCGCGCTGCTCGCGGCTGACCACGGCCAGGATCGCCTCGGAGTTACTGCGGGTCAGCTCGCCCAGGCGCGGTGACAGATGCGGCAGCACCTTCTCCTCGCGCATCTTGTGCAGCAGCTTCTGCGTGCCGAGGGCCGCCGCGGCGAACACCACCTGCTCCGCGGTGAAGGTCCTGCGCTGCTTGCGGATCCAGCGATCCGAGCGGGCCGTCTCGATGGCGTAACCGCCGCCGATCATGGGCCGCACCTTGGTGGCGGTGGTCAGCTCCCAGACCTTCGCCCCGGCCTGTTCGGCCAGGTAGAGGTAGTTGGTCGGGGTGGTGTTCTTGGCGTTGTGCGGGCAGCCGGTGAAGCAGCGCGCGCAGTGGATGCAGCCGCTGCGCTGCGGACCCGCCCCGCCGAAGTACGGGTCGTCCACCTCGGTGCCGGGATCCTCCTCGTTGAAGAACACCCCGACGTTGGTGGGATGGTAGGTCTCCCCGACGCCGAGATCCTCGGCGATCGAGCGGATGACCTCGTCGGCGGGGGTGACGCGTGGATTCGGCGCCACCCCGAGCATGCGCTTGGCCTGGTCGTAGTAGGGAGCCAGCTCGCTGTGCCAGTCGGTGATGTGCGCCCACTGCTGGTCGCGGTAGAAGTTGGGCAGCGGCTCGTACAGAGTGTTGCCGTAGATCAGGGAGCCGCCGCCCACGCCGGAGGCGGAGAACACCGCGCACTTGCCGAGCAGGCTGATCCGCTGCGGGCCGGTCAGCCCGAGCCGGGGAGCCCAGATCGACTTGCGCACATTCCAATTCGACTTGGGAATATCCTCGGCGGGCCAGCGGCGGCCGGATTCGAGGACGGCGACGCGGTAGCCCTTCTCGGTCAGGCGCAGCGCGCTGACGCTCCCGCCGAAACCGGAGCCGATCACGACCACGTCGTAGTCGAAGTTGGCCAATGGTCTTCCTCTCGCACATGCACGCCGACCTGCGCGTCAACGTGAAACACTTTCCGGCTCATTGTCTCACCATCGGGGGCGTCGCGAACCCGACACCCCATCTATCGGGTGACGGTACGGTAGGCGTATGACATCCGGCGCGGTTGGCGGTTTCCGTGAGATTCCGGTAAGCAACAGGCTGTGACGAGCCAACCCGGCACCGCCCCACCGGCCCCGAACCGCGAGGACCGAGTCTGGACGTTGCCCAACGCGCTGAGCGTGCTGCGGCTGATCGGGGTTCCGGTTTTCCTGTGGCTGATCCTGGTCGTCAAGGCCGACGGATGGGCGTTCGCCTTGCTGATCGCCAGCGGTTTCACCGACTACCTGGACGGTAAACTGGCTCGCCTGCTGGACCAGTATTCCCGCCTCGGCGCGCTGCTCGATCCGTTCGTGGACCGGCTGTACCTGGTGGCGACGCTGCTGGGGCTGCTGCTGCGCGGCATCCTGCCGTGGCCGTTCGTGGTCGTGCTGATCGGCCGCGATCTGATCCTGGCCGCGGTCCTGCCGATCTACCGCCGGCGCGCGCTGGATCCGCCCGAGGTGATCTATCTGGGCAAGGCCGCGACGTTCGCGCTGATGGCCGCGCTGCCGTGGCTGCTGGCGGGGCAGATGCACTGGCCGCTGTCGGGTTTCGGCCGCGCCTTCGGCTGGGCGTTCCTGATCTGGGGTACGGCGGTGTACGTGTGGACCGGCGTGCTCTACCTCGGTAAGGCTCTCGCGGTGGCCCGGGTGATACCGGCTGTACCCAACGATTCACACTCCGGCGATCAACGTTGACTAGAGTGTTCGCCACGCCCGTGAAAGGACGCCCCTGTGAAAGGACGCCCCGTGAAAGGACTCAGCCGGTGACCGACCTCCCCGAGGATCTGCGCTATACCGAGGAACACGAGTGGGTACGGCGAGTGGGTCCGACGCGCGTGCGGATCGGAATCACCGATTACGCGCAGTCACAGCTCGGTGACGTCGTATTCGTGCAGCTGCCTGCGATCGATACCGATGTGACGTCCGGCGACGGCATCGCGGAGGTCGAATCGACCAAGAGCGTCTCGGATATCTACGCGCCGCTGAGCGCCAAAGTCGTTGCGGCGAACGAGCTCCTGGACGCCGAGCCGGAGACGCTGAACACCGATCCGTACGGCGACGGCTGGCTGTTCGAACTCGAGGTCGCCGACGCCGCGGGACTGGACAACACACTCGCGAAGTTGTTGGACGCGACAGGTTATCAAGGAGTTATCGCAGGCTGAAGCCGCC
The DNA here is from genome assembly GCF_019038435.1 of Nocardia alni. Lineage (GTDB taxonomy): Bacteria > Actinomycetota > Actinomycetes > Mycobacteriales > Mycobacteriaceae > Nocardia > Nocardia alni. The sequence goes on along the minus strand of NZ_JAGPOX010000020.1, from coordinate 74,111 downwards.
TTCACAGTTCTACCTGCACGGGATCACCCCGGCAGGGTACGGTCAATGCCAACAGATGTGCCGGCGGCCGAATTCCGGGATTGTCAGGGTTTTGCAGGGTTTGCTCGAGGGTGCGACAGCCGGTCGCGCTCCAGCGGGCGGCAATGCCGGAATTGGGATGCTTGTACGGATAATCGGTTCGAGGAGGAGAGCAAGGGTGAGCGAGAACAAAGACCCGGTATACGGGGAGAGCGCGGCCGAGACGACATCGGTGTTCCGCGCGGATTTCCTCAACGAGGTCGAGGCGTCGCGCTCCGGTGAGCAGACCGGCGAGCAGCCGGTGCAGGGTGTCGAGGGGTTGCCGGCGGGCGCGGCCCTGCTGGTGGTCAAGCGCGGCCCGAACGCGGGTTCGCGGTTCCTGCTGGATCAGCCGACCACCTCGGCCGGGCGCCACCCCGACAGCGACATCTTTCTCGACGATGTCACGGTGAGTCGGCGTCACGCGGAGTTCCGTCAGGACGACGACACCTTCCAGGTGGTCGACGTGGGCAGCCTGAACGGTACGTACGTCAACCGGGAGCCGGTGGACTCCTCGGAGCTGCAGAACGGCGACGAGGTGCAGATCGGTAAATTCCGGCTGGTCTTCCTCACCGGTCCGCGCCCGGCGGGCGATTCCGCGGCGCTATAGGGGTCGGCACGAGATGACAGGCGCTGCGCAGTGGACCCGCGGGGGTATGTCGATCGGCTCCGTGCTGGATCTGCTGCGTCCGGATTTCCCGGACATCACCATCTCGAAGATCCGCTTCCTCGAATCGGAGGGGTTGATCAGCCCGGAGCGCACGCCCTCCGGGTATCGCAGGTTCTCGGTCGCCGATGTGGAGCGGCTCAAATTCGTATTGACCGCCCAGCGCGACCAGTACCTGCCGTTGAAGGTGATAAAGGAGCAGCTGGAAGCGATCGACAGCGGTGCCGCGACGCTCGGAGTGCGCGAGGCGCGCGCCCGGGCGGACGGCGCCACCGGTGCGAACGGGGCCGACGGCTCGGGGCGTGTGCCCGAGTCCGTCCGCTCCGCCGCCCTCACCCCACCCCGGCGGCTCGGCGTGGTTCCCAGTGAAGTCACGCCCGACGAGCTGAAGTTCGACGCGGAGATCCGCATGACCCGCGCGGACCTGTTGGAGCAGGCCGGTATCGACGAGAAATTCCTCTCCGAGCTGATCCGCGCGAATCTGATCACACCCGGCGCGGCGGGTTACTTCGATGCCGAGGCCGTCAGGCTGGCACGCACGGCCCGGGCGATGAGCGAATTCGGTTTGGAGGCGCGGCATCTGCGCGCGTTCAAGCTCGCCGCCGACCGTGAGGCCGCGATGATCGCGCAGATCGTGGCCCCGATCGCCAAGAGCCGCGACGCCGACGCTCGCGCTCGCGCGGAGGAGACGGTGCGCGAATTGGCCGCTTTGTCGCTGACGCTGCATACCAGCCTGGTGAAGACGTCGGTGCGCGGCACCCTCGGCGGCTGAAATCTTCGCCTAGACTCGGTGTTACGGTCGACTTCGCGGGACGGCCGTGAGTATGGGAGGCAGTGGCGAGTCATGACTGAAATGCGTGTTATCGGCATCCGTGTCGAACAACCCCAGAATCAGCCCGTGCTGTTGCTCCGCGAGGTGTCCGGCGACCGATACCTACCCATCTGGATCGGTCAGGCCGAGGCGACGGCGATCGTCCTCGAACAAGAGGGCGTCACACCCATCCGTCCGCTCACCCACGACCTGATCAAGATCCTGATCCACGACCTGGGGCATACACTCAAAGAGGTTCGGATCGTGGATCTGCAGGAGGGCACCTTCTATGCGGACCTGGTGTTCGAGAACGATCTGCGGATCTCGGCGCGCCCCTCGGATTCGGTAGCCATCGCCTTGCGCGTGGGTTGCCCGATCTACGCCGAGGAGCCGGTGCTCGAGGAGGCCGGGCTGGTGATGCCCGACGAGCGCGAGGACGAGGTGGAGAAGTTCAAGGAGTTCCTGGAGTCGGTGTCTCCGGACGATTTCAAGGCAACCGACAGCTGAAATCCGCGGTGTCGTCCCGGCGGCGGATGCGCCGGGATCGCGGGAACGAATGGTGGTCGATCCCTGCCCCGAGGTCGCGATTAACCCTCATGTAGAGGTCGAGAAACACGCGGTCGGCGGAGTTTGGTCGGAGGCCGGTGCTGTCGGGACAATCGAGAGGGTAGCCTCGACAGTTAGGCCGTGGTTCTTCTTCGGCAGTGAGGGAGTAGTCAGTGGTAGTCCAAGAGGGAGACCAAACGCGTCAGACATCACCGTCGACTGCGGCCGTGGTGCAGCCAGGACTGTTCCCCGATGACACGGTGCCCGACGAGCTGGTCGGTTACCGCGTCCCCAGCGCGTGCCAGGTGGCCGGGATCACCTACCGGCAGCTCGACTACTGGGCCCGCACGGGCTTGGTCGTCCCGTCGATCCGTGGTGCGAGCGGATCGGGCAGCCAGCGACTGTACTCGTTCAAAGACATCCTGGTCCTCAAGATCGTCAAGCGCCTGCTGGACGCGGGGATCTCTTTACAGAACATCCGCATCGCGGTAGACCACCTGCGCAGCCGCGGTGTCCAGGATCTGGCCCGCATCACCCTGTTCTCCGACGGCGCCACTGTCTACGAGTGCACCTCGCCCGAGGAAGTCGTCGATTTACTGCAGGGCGGCCAGGGCGTCTTCGGCATCGCCGTCGGCGGCGCCATGCGGGAACTGACCGGTGCGATCGCCGCATTCCCGGCCGAGCGCGCGGAGACGCGCAGCGAGCGGCCCGAGGACGAGCTGGCCTTCCGTCGCAAGGTCCGGGACGACCGCAAGACGGGGTAGGACTCCCCGGTCCCGGCGGCGTGAACACGTTCGGTCCTACCCTGGGGGCGTCGTCACGCGAACGATAAGCCCGCGATCCGGTACTGCCTCCTGAGAATGGGGGCGGTTGCCGCGCGCGTCCTGTAGGGGCCGCTGTCTGTCCTGTTTCCGGCCGCCGGGTGTCGTCCACGTGCACCGCAGGTGTCATCGCCGCTCGACGCGCGAAGATTGCCGGGCCACGATAATCTATCTGTAAGTCGTTGTGGTTCTTATGAATTAAGCGATTTGGGACGACGATCAGTGCCAGGGCTTGATTCACGCTGCATTCGTGCTGCCGCTTGCCCTCTTGGCCTTCGCCTGCAGGAGGGTGACCATGACCGCCTCGACAACCCGGATCAGCCGTGCTGATGACGCCGTGCTCGCGGATACGCTCACATTCTTGTCCGACGCCGATATCGCTACGGTGCTGGCAGGTCTCGCGCCGAGGCTCACCGCTGCTCAGCGCGTCGCGGTGGCCGCGCACGGCGTTCTCGAGCACGTCGCCATGCTGATCTTTCCTACGTCCGTCGACGAGTTGATAGATGAGCTCAGTGAGCGCGGGCTGCTTGTTCGCGGTCCGGCGCCGAGTGTGGTGGTCCGCGATCGGCTCAGCCGCCGGCACGGGATCGCGGCCGACCGGTTGCCCGTCGCGATCGTGCAGGTCCGGGTGCCCACGGTGGACTCTTGCGAAGTCGAACTGTTCGTATTGTCGGACTTGGCCGGGGAATATGCCGCGCTCGCGGACCGTGAGCGGGCCGAGTGCAACGAATGGCATGTCGCGATCCAGGTGGGGTCCCCCGACCACGTCGTTCTGGATGGGCTGCGCTCACTGCTGACCGGCCCCGGGGCGCTGGTCGCCGACGGCGGCGGCTATAACGACAGGGAGGACTGTACGGTCCTGTATTTCCGTGTCGCCGAAGGGGATCGACTCTCCAACCCCTACCGATACCACCGGCTGGAACTGCGATCCGCGGGTCATCACGGCGAAGCCCTCGCCGCACACCTGGCGGCCCTCACCGGCCCGGCCGAGCAGTTGTTGCGGCTCATGACCGGGGCGTGGACCACCCAGGCCATCGCGGTCGCCGTCGAATCGGGCCTGGTCGATCACCTGCCCGCGCCCGGATCGGCCGTCGTGTCCCGCTCGATCCCGGAACTGGCCGGTCGGCTCGGCCTGGATCCGGACGGAGTGGCGCGTCTGCTGCGCTACCTCTGCTCGTGCGGACTGGTTGCCACGGTCGGCGACACCTATGTCCTGACCGAATCGGGCACGCTGTTGCGCAGCGATAACACCCGGTCCATGCGCGCCTTGGCATTGATGTACGGCGGACCGTTCTATCAGTCCTTCGCCAACCTCGGCGAGGCGGTCCGCACCGGCCGCGATGCGTTCGAATCCCATTTCGGGCAGCACCATTTCGATTACTTCGCCGCGCGCCCGGCCCTGGCGGAGCTGTTCGACGCTTCGATGGCCGCCAGCACGGCGATGTTCGAGCCGATCCCCGAGTTGCTGGACCTGACGCGGGCCGAGGTCGTGGTGGATATCGCCGGGGGCACCGGCGAGTTGCTGGGACGCATCCTGGCTGGGGCGCCGCATCTGCGCGGGGTGCTGTACGAGCGCGCGCACGTGCTGGATCGGGCTCGTGCCCATCTGGACCGGATCGAGTGCGCGGACCGATGTGACTTCGTGGCCGGTGATTTCACGCAGTCCATACCGGGCGGCGGTGATGTGTATCTGTTGTCGCGGGTCCTGCACGACTGGGACGACGAACAGTGCCGGACCATTCTGAGCCACTGTGCCGCGGGCATTTCGGAGGGCGGATGGCTGATGCTGGTGGAACGGCTGCTGCCCGAGTCCGGTGAAGCTTCACTGGCCACGGCCTGGGACCTGCACATGCTGTGCAATGTCGGTGGTCGCGAACGTACCGCCGGGCAATACGAGAACCTGCTCGCGGCAGCGGGATTCGAACTCGTCTCGGTGTCCGCGCTGCCGTTGGACGGCAATCTGCTGCAAGCCCGGCGCCGGCCGGACGCCCTCGGGCATGAGCGGATCAGCACCGGAATGTGACCACCCGGGCCAGGTCGATGCCTGGTGAGCACGACCGCACGGCGAGTGCGGAGATCTGATCGAGGATGGAAGGTTCATGGCGATCTCAGCCGACGATTATCTGATCGATGCCGCGGTCGGCGGGGAACGACAGCAGTACCGGACCCTCGGCGACATCTTCACCACAACCGCCGACGCACGCGGCGACAGCTCGGCCGTTCTCGTCACCGGTGCGGACTCCGCAGTGGACGTCACCTCCCTGACATGGTCTCGATGGCAGGCCGAATCCCGTTCTCTGGCAGTGGGTTTGCGGCAGATGGGCATAGGCCGCGGTGATGTCGTAGCGGTCCAGCTGGCGAACTGCTGGGAGTATCTCCTCGCCCATGTGGCGATCGCCGATCTCGGCGCCGTGCTGCTGCCGCTGCACTCCGGCTACCGTGGCGCGGATCTGCGCGCGCTGCTGGATCGAGCGGGTGCTCGGCTGGTGATCGGGCCGGTCGACTCGGCGGATGGGCTGCCGCCCCGGCTGGCGGTCGGTGATCCCGGGGCCGCTGTATCGGCCGGTGCGCGATCGTTCGCGACGCTGCTTCGCGAATACGAAGGGGCCGTGCCGGATTCGGCCGGGGTGGACCCGGACCAGCCGTTCGTGCTGATGCCGTCCTCGGGGACCGTCTCGGGCGTGCCCAAGCTGTGCCTGCACAGCCACGGCGCGCTGCTGGCCAATGCCGAGCGTGTCGTCGAGGCCGGCGTGCCGCCCGCGGACGACGTCGTGCTCAGCGCCAGTCCGTTCAGCCATCTGTTCGGACTGCTCTCGATTCATACGGCCATGCTGACCGGCGGCAGACAGGCGATCCTGCCTCGATGGGACGCCGCGGCCTGCCACCACCTGGCAGTTCGTTCCGGCGTCACTCGGTTGTTCGCGGTCCCGGCCCAGCTGCGCGATCTGGCGCATCGGCTGGACGCCCAGAGCGACCGGCTGCCGCTGCGGGAGGTGCGCACCGGCGGCGCGGCGGTGCCGGGTTCGCTGGTCGAGCGGATTCGTGAGCTGACCGGCGCCACGATCATCCTGCAGTGGGGCATGTCCGAACTCGGCGCGGGCACGGTGACCGATCCTGGCGACCCGCCCGACACCGCGGTCCGCACCATCGGACGGCCGCTGCCGGGTAGCGCCGCCCGGGTCGTCGACGACTCGGGCCTGATCTGTCCGGACGGTGTGACAGGCGAATTCCAGTACCGCGGACCGCACCTGTTCCGCGGGTATCTCGGCGAGCCGGAACTCACCCGCGCGGCCCTCACCGCCGACGGCTGGTTGCGCACGGGTGATCGCGCGAGCCGAAACACCGATGGCACCTTCACCTTTCAGGGACGCGACGCCGAGGTGCTGAACATCGGCGGGGTGAAATTCAGCGCCTCGGAGATCGAGGGACTGCTCAGCGATCTGCCGCAGGTGGCCGCCGCGGCGATCGGACCCCGGCCCGACGAGCGGCTCGGTCAGTACCCGTGCCTGGTCGCGGCTTTGCGTCCCGGCGCCACCCTCGACCTGCCCACTGTCCGTGCCCATCTGCTCGCCAAGGGCGTCAGTGAATTCAAGCTGCCGCTGGAACTGCTGCTCGTCGACGAGGTTCCGGTCACCCCCACCGGCAAGATCGCCCGCACGCCGCTCACGGCACTGCTGCGGCGCGAGGCCGAGTCTCAGCCCGCCATCGGACCCTGGCTGACCCGAATGACCGGCCTATCCGAGGACGAGCGCATCAGTGCCGCAATGGATGTGATCGCTGAGCGACTCGCGGAACTGCTCCCGGACGCCGCCGGCTCCGCCGATCTGGCGTTCCGCGAGGCCGGGATCGACTCGCTCGGCGCGGTCCGCTTGGCCCTCGCCCTGTCCGAAGCCACCGGCCTGGACCTGCCGACCACGGTCCTGTTCGATCACCCGACCCCGCGAGCCCTGGCCGAGCATCTGGTGGAACTCGCTGGCGGCCGGGATGAGCGGGAGCGAGTCTCGGCTGGGCGTGCGGTGGAGTCCATGGTTGGTGGGGGAGACCCGGGGCCGCCTCCGGCTGGGCGTCTGGTGGAGTCCGTGGTTGGTGGGGGAGAGCCGGAGCGGCCTCCGGCTGGGCGTGTGGTGGAGTCCGTGGTCGGTGGGGATGTGCCGGAGCGACCTCTGGCCGGACGTCCTGTGGGCCTCGCTGGCGGCCGGGATGAGCCGGGGCGGGCCTTCGGCACGTCCGGGGCGGGGTCTCTCGATGATCCGATCGTGATCGTCGGGATGGGCTGCCGGTTCCCCGGCGGGATCGACTCGCCGGATCGCTTCTGGCAGTTGCTTGCCGACGGGCACGATACCCGCGGACCCTTTCCCGGCGACCGCGGCTGGGATCTGCGCCGGTTGCGGCATCCGGACCCCGCCCATGCCGGTCGCTCGGCCACCCATTACGGCCATTTCCTCACCGGCGCGGCCGAATTCGACGCCGAATTCTTCGGTATCGCACCCCGGGAGGCGATGTCGATGGATCCGCAGCAGCGCCTGCTGCTCGAAACCACTTGGGCGGCAGTGGAAAACGCCGGCATCGACCCGGCGTCGCTGCACGGGAGCGCCACCGGGGTCTTCGTGGGCCAGATGGCCTCGGACTACGCGCCGCGGGTGGACCGGGCGCCCGGCTACTTCGACGGGTTGGTGCTGACCGGGAGTGCGTCGAGCGTGTCCGCCGGGCGGATCTCCTACGCCCTGGGCCTGACCGCGACCGCGCTCACCGTGGACACCGCCTGCTCCTCTGGGCTGGTCGCGGTGCATCTGGCCGCCCACGCGCTGCGGCGTGGCGAGTGCGCGCTCGCGCTGGCCGCGGGGGCGACCGTCATGACATCGCCCGCCTCGTTCGTGGAATACAGCCGCCAGGGTGCGCTGGCCACCGACGGACGCTGCAAGCCGTTCGCCGTCGGCGCCGACGGCACGGCCTGGGGAGAAGGGGTCGGGGTGCTGGTACTGGAACGGCTGTCCCGGGCCCGGCGGCACGGGCACCCGATTCTCGCGGTGATCGATGGATCCGCGCTGAACCAGGACGGCGCGAGCAACGGGCTGACCGCGCCCAACGGCCTGGCTCAGCAGCGTGTGCTGCGCGCCGCGCTGGACGCCGCCGGCCTCACCGCGGACCGGGTCGATGCGGTCGAGGCGCACGGCACCGGCACACCCCTGGGCGACCGGATCGAGCTCGGGGCCCTGAACGCCGTCTTCGGACCGGGCCGGGACCCGCGGCGGCCGTTGTTGCTGGGGTCGGTCAAATCGAATATCGGTCACACCCAGGCCGCGGCCGGTATTGCCGGAATCATCAAGACGGTCTTGGCTTTCCGGCACGAATCGTTGCCGCGCACCCTGCACGCGGCGGGCGAAGGTCCGGTGCTGCCGCTGCACGAGCACACCCCCTGGCCGCGTTCGGATCGGGTTCGCCGCGCTGGAGTGTCGGCGTTCGGGGTCAGTGGGACCAATGCGCATGTGATCTTGAGCGAACCGCCCGTGCGGGCCGCACTCACGCACGACATCGCAACCGGCGCACCGGAATCGATTCATGCGCCGGTCGTGCCGTGGGTCCTGTCCGCGCGCAGCGCCGCGGCACTGCGTGCGCGTGCGGCGCAACTGGTTGCGCTGGCCGCGACCGGCGAGCCGGTGGCGATCGGTCACGCACTGGCGAGCACCCGCTCGACGTCGTTCGACCATCGTGCGGTCGTGCTCGCTGGACAGCCCGGCGCCACGGCGAGCGCGCTGCGAGCGATCGCCGACGGGGAGCCGTCGCCGGACGCGGTGTACGGGCGTGGGCGAGCCGATCGCCGCGTGGTGTTCGTCTTTCCCGGGCAGGGTGGGCAGTGGGAGGGGATGGCCGCGGAACTGCTGGCGGAGTCCGAGGTCTTCGCCCGGGCCATGGCCGAATGCGACCGGGCGTTGGCACCGCATATCGACTGGTCGGTGACCGCAGTCTTGCGCGGCGAGGCCGGGCAGCCAGCCTTGGAACGGGTCGAGGTCGCGCAAACCGCGCTGTTCGCGGTCATGGTGGCGTTGGCCGAATTGTGGAGTTCGCTCGGGGTGCGACCACATGCGGTGATCGGGCACAGTCAGGGCGAGATCGCCGCGGCCCATGTGGCAGGCGCGCTATCGCTGGCGGATGCGTCGAGGGTGGTGGCCCGGCGAGCGAGCGTGATCGCCGAACTGCCCGCCGGGGCGATGGCCGCGGTCGCGCTGCCCAGGTCCGAACTCGCCGCGCGGCTGGCCGCGTACGACGGTCGGCTGTCGGTCGCGGTGGACAACGGACCCCGCGCGACCGTGATCTCCGGTGAGGCCGAGGCGCTGGCCGACCTGACCGCCGAACTCGGTGCGCGCGAGGTGCGAACCACCCTGCTGCCTGTCGGTTACGCATCGCACAGTGATCGGGTGGAGGCCGTGCGGGACAGGGTGTTGTCGGAGCTGACGGGACTCACGCCCGGCCAGGCCGGGATCCCGTTCTTCTCGACCGTCACCCCCGGCCGGTTCGACACCACCGGTCTGGACGCGCGGTACTGGTACCGGAATCTGCGGCAGCCGGTGGAGTTCCGGTCCGCCGTCGAGGCCGCGCTCGATGCCGGCTACACCGATTTCATCGAGATCAGCTCGAATCCTGCTCTGGTACAGCCGATTCTGGAGATTACCGAGGCGCGAGGCAATGCCGCGACCTGTGTCGGTAGCCTGCATCGCGGCGAGGGGAACCTGCGGCGTTTCCTGCTGTCCGCGGCGCGGGCCTATGTGTCCGGTATCCCGGTGGACTGGCGAAAGACGTTCACCGGCAATGATCTTCCGAGGGTGGAGCTGCCCACCTATCCGTTCCAACGGCGTCGGCACTGGTGGCCGGACTCGATCTCGGCGAACGGTTCCGATCTGATCGTGGCGGATGGTCCTGATCGGGTCTCAGCGAACGGTTCCGATCTGATCGTGGCGGATGGTCCTGATCGGGTCGCGGCGCTTGGTCCCGATCCGGTTGTGGCGGATGGTTCCGGTGCGGTGGACGATCCGGCCGCCCCTTTTGCTGCCACCGGTTCGGTTGCCGCCGAACAGCTTCCGGATATCGAGGCCATGCTGGACCTGGTCCGCGAGCACGCGGCGATCGTGCTCGGACACCGTGACGGCGCCGAGATCGACCCCGACGACATCCTGGCCGCGCGCGGTGCCGGTTCGATGGTTCTGGTCGAACTGCGCGCCCGCCTGGCGACCGCGCTCGACCGGTCGCTACCCGTCGCCGCGGTCTTCGACAACCTCACCCCTCGCACTCTGGCCGAGTACCTGTGGCGAACCCGGGGTGTACCGGCAGCTGCCGGAAACCAGGCGCGGGAGCGGCTGCCGGACAGCTTCGAGGCCCTCTACCAGCAGGCCTGTCGGACCGGGCAGGGCCGAATCGCGCGGGACCTGCTCATCGCCGGTGCGGGCCTGCGGGCACGGTTCACCGTCGCCCAGGCGCCCGGCAACGCCCCCGAACCGCGGTGGCTGGTATCGCCCGGCGAGGACACCGGGCCGGTGCTGGTGCTGTTCCCCTCGTTGCTGCCGATGTCCGGGCCGCACGAGTACGCCGCACTCGCCCCGGTTCTGGGCGAGCACCGACCGGTGCTCGCACTACCGCAACCCGGGTTCGACTCCGGCCGGCCGCTGCCCGCTGACCTGGACGCGCTGGCCGCCGCGCACACCGTCGCGCTGGACCGCAGCCTCGGAACACGGCCGGTGCTGCTGGGTGGACACTCCTCGGGCGGCCTGGTCGCGCACGCCGTGGCGGCGCGGCTGGAGTCGCTGCGTCGTCCGGCCACCGGACTGGTGCTGATCGACAGCTACTGGCCCGATCCGGAATTCATGGACACGGTACTGCCGGATGTGCTCGTCCGAGCGGCCGGCGGCTCGGCGCCGAACCCGCCGATGGGTGTCGACCGCCTCACCGCCGTCGGTGGTTACCTGTCTGTGTTCAGCGGCTCGCGGCCCGAACCGCTCGCCACCCCGACCCTGCTCGTGCGCGCGGCGCAGACGAGTGCGGAGTTCGGCGCGGCGGCCGGCTGGCCGCATCCGCACACCGCTGTCTCGGTTCCCGGAACGCACTTCACCCTGCCGTCCGAATGTGCCCGGACCACCGCCGAGGCCGTGATCCGATGGTGCACAACCACCACCGGCCAGCACAGCAGATCGGAAGATATCCAGCCGTGACGACGACGTTCGACAGCACATTCGCCGTGCTGCGCCAAGCCCGCGCCGAACTAGATGAAGGGCGCTCGCCCTACTCGATCATGCATCGCCTGCCGCCGGATCCGTCCGAGCGGCCGCTGATCGTCGGCGACCCGGCCGGGCTGCGCAGCTTGCTCGAGTGGTGTGCGATCACCGATCCCCGTCTGTTCCACGCCATGTTCCTGCACCACTGCATGACCATCGGCAACGCGCTCGATCAGGGCGCCGACGCCGCGGACATCGCGGCCCTGGCGGGTGGGGCGCGGATCGGCGCGGCACTGATGAACGAGGCCGGGCGGGGCAACAGCGCGGCCGCGATCCGCACTACGGCCGCCTATGATCCGGCGACCGGCGAATTCGTCCTGCACACGCCGGATTCCGGCGCGGCGAAGTATCCGCCGAACGTCGCCGCGAGCGGGGTGGCGCGGCTGGGTGTCGTCAGCGCGCGGCTGTCCGTCGGCGGGACGGACCGCGGTCTGGCGCTGTTCCTGGTCGAGTTGCGTGACGAGCAGGGGGTGTGCCGGGGTGTGACGATCGAACCGCGGCCCGCGACCGCACTGCTGCCTATGGATTACGCGACCGTACGGTTCGACGGAGTCCGAGTTCCCTACCGCCGATGGCTGGCCGACGGCGCGTCCATCGCGGGCGACGGCTCCTTCCACGATCCGCTCGGCGATCCCGGGGCGCGTACCCGGCGCAGCATCGGCATGAGCCGTTTCTCCAGCGGCGCGGTCGCCGCCGGCCTCGCGGCGGTGGCGCGAGCCGGTACCGCGCTGGTCCTGGAGCGGGCCGGGCGCCGGATCACCAATGACCGCCTGGCCGGTGAGGTGCCCGCCCTGGCTCATCGCAACCAGCAGCGACTGGTGTTCGGCGCGGCGGCGGCCGCCTTGGCGGCCACCGTGGTCGCCCGCCACATGACCGGCCCGAGCTGGCACATTCCGCCGGGCGGCGGGCGCGGAACCGGTCCCGCGCCCGAGGTGTTCCGCGAACTAGGGGCAGGTAAGGTCGCCGTCGATCGCCTCGCCGACGCGGCGCTGACGGCATGCCGGTCCGCGGCCGGGATGGCCGGATTCTTCTCCGAGCACCGGCTGCTCGGCTATCAGGCGTTGACCATGGCGTTCCAGTCCGCGGGCGGGGACAACCGGCTCATCATGCTCGATGTGGCCTGGTCGATGGCCACCACCGGTGCGGGCGTTCCCGCGGAAGACCCGGCCGATGATCGCTGGATCCGGTTGTTCCGCGCCCGTGAGCAGCGCCTCTACGCCGAGCTGACCACCGGCCTGCCCGCCGCCGTCGACTTCGAGACCTGGAACGAGCGCACCGACCTCGCACAACGTTTCGCCGCGGCACACGCGGCCCGCACCACCGCCGAACTGATGCACGAGGCATGGCACGCACCCGATGTGGCCGAGGCGCACCGGTTGATCCTCGACCAGCTGTATCGGCTGCATTGCCTGACAGAGCTGGCCGCCGATGCCGGGTGGTTCCTGGCTCACGAATTGCTCACTGCCACAGAGCTTCTCGCACTCCCCGAGCAGGCGGGCGCGATCTGCGGCGGCCTGGCCGCCCACGTCGGCACGGTGGTCGAACTGCTCGATGTGCCCGCACAGCTGCTGGATGTTCCCGTGGAGCCGATCGAGTGACGCATGCGGCTGGTCGGGGACGAGCCAGCCTTCTGTCGCGAGGTTCGCGATAACCGCAAGACCGGGTAGCCCGAGGTCTCGTTCGGCCGTCGACCATTGCTCGGCGTCGCCGCGCGGCTGCTGGATGTTCCCACGGGGTCACTCGGGTGACGCGGGGTGTTCCGTCCCTGACGACCGCTGCCGTATCGGTCCCGTCCGCGCGACTCGAGTTGTGATCTTGGTAACGCATGGCGCAATATCACAGGATTCTCCGTTGCGGCTGGGCGGGGAGTAACACGTTCGACATTTGCCTGGGCATAGACTGGGCGTGCGTCGACGCCGTGCGGGAGAGTCCCGGGTTCGCCCGGGCGCCGAAGGAGCAACACCTCCCCGTCAATCTCTCAGGCACCAGGGACCGTGCGGAGCTAGGCGCCTCTGGAAAGTGATGGCCGCACACAATGCGGGTCGTCCGCCCATGGGGAAAGGGATGCGGGCCCGCGTCCTGAATCTCTCAGGCTTCCACGACAGAGGGGGAGGGCCCGACGTAGTCGACCCCGTCGACCGCCCGACCCCCTGGAGTATGCCGTGACCCGTTCTTTCGCCGACCGTCATATCGGCCCCGATCCGCAGGGCCTGCAACGGATCCTGGACGCCATCGGTGTACCGACGTCCGACGAGCTGGCCCGGCGCGCATTGCCCGCGGCGATCCTCGACGACCCGGCCGCCACGGGCCTGGACGTGCTGCCCCCGGCCGCCTCCGAGCACGAGGTGCTCGCCGAACTCGCGGCGCTTGCGCATTCCAACACCGTCGCCACCTCGATGATCGGCCTGGGTTACTACGACACGCTGACACCGCCGGTGCTGGTGCGCAATCTGTTGGAGAATCCGGCCTGGTACACCGCGTACACGCCGTATCAGCCGGAGATCAGCCAGGGGAGGCTCGAGGCGCTGCTGAACTTCCAGACCATGGTGTCGGATCTGACCGGGATGGATGTGGCGAACGCGTCCATGCTGGACGAGGCGACCGCCGCCGCCGAGGCGATGACGCTGCTGCATCGCGCCAACCGCGCGAGCACATCGCACCGGTTGCTGATCGACGCCGATCTGTTCCCGCAGACCCGGACGGTCCTGTTCACCCGGGCCGAACCCCTCGGCATCGAGATCGTCGAGGCGGATCTGAGTTCGGGCGCGCTGCCCGAGGGCCAATTCTTCGGCGTGCTCGTGCAGACGCCGGGCGCCTCCGGCCGCATCGTGGACTGGACCGAGCTTGTCGCCGCCGCGCACGAGCGGGGTGCGCTGGTGGCCGCGGGCGCTGATCTGCTGGCGATGACACTGATCACACCCCCGGGGGAGCAGGGCGCGGACGTCTGCTTCGGCACCACACAACGTTTCGGGGTGCCGCTGGGATTCGGTGGCCCGCATGCCGGATATCTCGCGGTGCGCACCGCGCATGCGCGGCAGCTGCCGGGTCGGCTGGTCGGGGTGTCGGTCGACGCGGACGGCAGCACCGCCTACCGGCTGGCGTTGCAGACCCGGGAGCAGCACATCCGCCGTGAGAAGGCGACCTCGAATATCTGCACCGCGCAGGTGCTGCTGGCGATCGTGGCCGCGATGTACGCCTCCTATCACGGTGCGGACGGGTTGCGCGCGATCGCGCGGCGGGTGCACGGGCGCGCGGCGGAACTGGCCGCTGGGCTCGGGGAAGCCGTTGTGCACCAACGATTCTTCGATACCGTGCTGGTTCGGGTGCCGGGCGGTGCGGAGGCCGTGGTCGGCAAGGCGCGCGGTCGCGGGATCAACCTGCGCTCGGTGGACGCCGACCACGTGTCGGTGGCGTGCGACGAGGCGACCACCGCCGCGGATATCGCCGTCGTATTGGAATCCTTCGGTGCCGCAACCGATTCGGGTGCCGCCGGGTCGGTACCCTCGATCGAGGACCGCCGCTCGGAATACCTGACCCATCCGGCGTTCACCCGATACCACACCGAGACCGCGATGCTGCGGTATCTGCGGCGGCTCTCCGATAAGGATATCGCGTTGGACCGCAGCATGATTCCGCTCGGCTCGTGCACGATGAAGCTGAACGCGGCCGCGGAGATGGAGCCGATCACCTGGCCCGGTTTCTCCCGCCTGCACCCGTACGCGCCGGTCGACGAGGTGCCCGGCATGCTGCGGGTGATCGAGGATCTGGAATCCTGGCTGACCGCCATCACCGGCTACGACCGGGTCAGCCTGCAACCCAACGCGGGGAGTCAGGGCGAGTACGCGGGGCTGCTGGCGATCCGCCGCTACCACCTGGATCGCGGTGACACACACCGGGATACGTGCCTGATCCCCTCCAGCGCGCACGGCACCAACGCGGCCTCGGCGGCGATGGCCGGGCTGCGCGTGGAGGTGGTGAAGTGCCGCGAGAACGGCGACGTCGACCTGGACGACCTGCGCGCCAAGATCGCCGACCACGCCGACCGGCTGGCCTGCATCATGATCACCTATCCGTCCACGCACGGCGTGTACGAGCAGGAGGTGGCGCAGCTGTGCGCGCTGGTGCACGACGCGGGCGGCCAGGTGTACGTGGACGGCGCGAATCTGAACGCCCTTGTCGGACTGGCCCGTCCGGGCCGGTTCGGCGGTGACGTCTCGCATCTGAACCTGCACAAGACCTTCTGCATCCCGCACGGCGGTGGCGGTCCGGGCGTCGGCCCGGTCGCGGTGCGCGAACACCTGGCGAAGTATCTGCCCGGCGATCCGCTGGAATCCGATTCGCACGCGGTATCCGCCGCGCGCTACGGTTCCGCCTCGATCCTGCCCATCACCTGGGCCTATATCCGCATGATGGGCGCCGACGGCCTGCGCCGCGCCACGCTGACCGCGATCGCCTCGGCGAATTACATCGCGCGGCGGCTGGATCCGCACTTCCCGGTGCTGTACACCGGTACCGGCGGGATGGTCGCGCACGAGTGCATCCTGGACCTGCGCGAGATCACCAAGCGCACCGGCGTCACCGTCGACGATGTGGCAAAACGCCTGGCCGACTACGGATTCCATGCTCCCACCATGAGTTTCCCGGTCGCGGGCACCCTCATGGTCGAGCCCACCGAAAGCGAGAACCTCGAGGAACTCGACGCCTTCATCGACGCGATGATCGCGATCAAGGCCGAGATCGACCAGGTCGCCGCGGGCGCCTGGCCGGTCGAGGACAGCCCTCTGCGCGGCGCCCCGCACACTGCCGCCTGCCTGGTCGGCGAGTGGACCCACCCCTACAGCCGCGAAACCGCCGTCTACCCACAGGGTCTGGCCTCGGACCGCGCGAAGGTCTGGCCGCCGGTCCGCCGCATCGACGGCGCCTACGGCGACCGCAACCTGGTGTGCAGCTGCCCGCCCCTGGAGGCCTACTCCTGATCCGTCATTCGCCGGGCATGAGCAGTCTCATGGCCTGTTCCACAACGCCATCGCGACCGACCACCGGATGGTCGGCGGCGATCACCCGGCCGCCGCGAGTCTCCCCGTCCCGCCGATCGATGTGAGGTAGCAGATGCACCCGTTCCGACGTGCCGTGGAAGCGCGCGATGTTCCGGCGATCGAGGAACTGCTCGCCGAGGATGTCGTGTTCCACAGTCCGGTCGCCTTCGCGCCCTATCACGGCAAGGCGATGACCGCGGCGATCATCCGGGGCGCGATGCGCGTCCTGGAGGACTTCCGGTATGTGCGGGAGATCGGCGATCCCGACGGGCGCGACCACGCCCTCGTATTCGAGGCGCGGATCGGCGACAAGCGCATCACCGGATGCGACTTCCTGCACTCCGGCGAAGACGGCAGGATCGATGAGTTCATGGTCATGGTGCGTCCGCTGTCAGGCGTCGAGGCGTTCGCCCGTGCCATGGGCGCCGAGTTCGACCGCATCGCCCGCGAGGCCGGCGCTCAGGAAGGGGCCGGGCAATGAGCCGCTACACGTTCGCGCGGGTCACGGTGTGAATACGAGCTTCGTGTACTCGTGGCCGAGTAGGGCCTCGATCGCGTCGGCGAAGGACACGACGCGGGTCGTCACCGGTGCGGGGTCGAAGCGTCCGGAAGCGAGGAGTTCGAGCAGTCGGGGCGCGTCCCGGCGAGCGTGGATACGCCCGGTGACGAACGTCGAGTTCATGGTGTACATCGACAGCAGCGGAAACGCCGGTCGCACGGCGGGATCGAAGTAGATCGACGTCGAGGTGCAGACGCCGTCTCGGCCCATCGATTCCAGGGCGAGCGTCAAACCCCTTGCCTCATTGGATGAATCGACGGTGATCGGGAACCGGCTGTCGAGTCGGTCCGGGATGTGGTCGAGCGTTTCGACGCCGTACGACTCCGCGATCCCGCGTCGCCGCACATCGTGGTCGATGTACAACACCCGTTCGCTGCGCAGGGCTTTCGCCTGTGCCGCGGCGTACAACCCGATCGATCCGGGGCCCGCGCCGCCCACGACGAGTACCGGCGCTCCGGGACGCTCGGCGAGATACGGCCCCACGGCGCGGAATCCGTCGGTGAGGTTGTCGGAGGCCCCGGCCGCGGTCTCGCTCGCCAGCCCGGCCGGCACCGGGATCAACATCGCATCGGCATACGGCACGTGAATCAGATCCGCGAGGAACCCGCCCCACCGAGTGCCCTGTGCCCCGAACCCGAATCCGTACGTCGACATCAGCGGCACCGTCAGGCAATTGCCCGTCCTCCCCGCCAGGCAGGCGGCGCAGACCCCGCAGTTGATCTGGAACGGCACCACCACGCGGTCACCCGGCGTGACACCGCGCACGCCGTCCCCCACCTCGACGACCTCGGCGACACACTCGTGCCCCAGCACGAACGGCGGCTGGAACGGCGAGCCGCCGAGCACGATCACGTCGTCGAGATCGCACGTCGCCACCGCCAGCGGCCGGACGATCGCCTCGCCGTCGCTCGCCAGCACGGGGTCGGCGACCTCGCGCCACTCCAGCCGATCCGGCCCCAGGAAGGTCACTGCGCGCATGACGAGACCATACCGTTCTGTATCCGTCTGTCGACGGATTGTGTCCGGGCTTTTGCCGCCGCCGGGACCCGTTGTGCGACAAGATGACAGATTCGGCGTGAAAGTGAACAACAGCTGAAATGACTTCTCGGGAGGGGGCCCGGTCGCGCAGGATAACGTCGGGAGATACGGAATCTTGACGGGGCGGCGCAGTGAACAATCTGATCGGCGGTCTCAATACCTTCGCGGCGGTCGTTGCGATCCTGACGTTCATCTGGCAATTCGCGGTCATCGGGCGTAAGAGCATCGGCTATCGGACGCAGATGGACACGCCGGTCACCGGCGAGGCGCCCACGATCATGAGCGCCTCGGGCGCCTCACCGGCCGCGATCCCGCTGGGTGAGCAGTTTCCCGATCTGAAGGTGCTCGCTCAGCTGGTCCCGAAGCCGGAGCCGGGGGAGACGGCGCTGGAGCTAGAGGACATCTCGATCGTGCTGATGCGTATCGAGAACAGCGGTATCACCTCGATAGACGAGGGTGACTACGCGACGCCCCAGAACCAGAAAGCCGGTCTGCACCTGCGATTTCCGGGACGCCGGGTGATCGGCATGGCGGTCACCGAGGTCAGCTCGGCGGGTGTGAAGGACAGCCTGGAATCCGATTCGGGCCTGGGGCCCGGCGAGGCGACCGAGCAGAACGGCGCCATCGGCATCATCGACCTGCCCAAGGTCAAGATGAACCGATCCGATCACTACAAGGTGCTGGCAGTGCTGGCGCGGGCCGGTTCGCGGGACTGGCCCTATGTCCGCAGGCGGGATCCGGTGCCGCGGTGGCTGCGCTGGGTGCCCGGCATCGACTGGTTGTACGCCCGCCTGCAACGTCCGCTGGGCGAGTCCGGGCCGTACTACCCGCCCGAGCTGAGCGGCGCGCTGCTGCGCGGCACCGTGCGCCATACCTACAGCCGCTCCCCGTCGCGGGCCGCGATCATCATGATCACGGCCCTGGTGGTACTGGCGCTCGGCGAGTTCTATGTGCTGTCCAACCAGAACATTCCCCGATTGGACTGCGAGGCAGGGCATCTCGCGGTAGTGGGGTCCACGGCATTCGGCCCGGTGGTGTCAGACGCGGCATCGTCGTACATGAAACTGTGCCCGGGAGCGAACATCTCGGCCGGATTCACCAGCACGCAGCAGGGGCTGCAAACGCTCAACGACGAGGGTGAGCGGGGCGGCGAGCGGCCGGTGTCGGACACGCTGGCGCTGGCCGACGGCGATCAGCTCTCCCGCGGACTGCCGGAGTTGGTCGCCCGCCCGATCGCGCTGGGATTGTTCGCGGTCGTGGTGAACGACAAGGCCGGCGTCGCCAATCTGGACACCGACCAGATACGGGATCTGTTCTCCGGGAAGATCACCAACTGGAATCAGATCGGCGGACACGATCTGACCGTCCATCTCGTCGGGCGTAATTCCGACTCCGGCAGCCGGGCCACGTTCGAGCAGCGCTTCCTGCCGGCAACCGGTGAGCGACAGGATAATTCGCACGACTGCCGGACCTCGGAGCGAGCGGGCGACACCAGCACCACACTGTGCCTGCGCGCGTCCACCGCGGACCTGCTCGACGAGGTGGCCGGTATCGACGGTGCGGTCGGCTATGCCGAACTGGGCATGTCTCTCGCCCGTACCGGCCTGACGGCCGTCAACATCGACAATTTCCCGCCGTCCACCGATATCGCCGTGCACCAAGGCTATCCGTTCTGGCAGACCGAATTCGCCTACACCTTCAAGGATCCGGGCGCCGACTCGCTGGCCGCCGGATTCCTGCGTTATCTCACCAACCAGACCGGCGCCGACATCATCCGCTCGCACCGCGACCTGCCCTGTTCCGCGCTGCCGAACCCCGTGCTGTGCCAGCCCGCGCGCTAGACGGTACGGATCAGGGTGCGGTGAGGGCGTTGTTGACGGCGGTGCCGAAGGCCAGGTCGTCCGAGGAGGCGAGTTTGGTGTAGGTGCCGCCGGTCTGTTTGGCGACGGTCTGCAAGGCGGTGGCGCCCTGGTTCCCCAGGACGATGACGTTGATGCGGACGGGGTGGGCCGGGTCGGTGGCGGCGGTGATGTTGGTGAGCAGCTGGTTACCGGCGCCGGCGGAGCTGTCGCCGGGGCCCGCGGTGATCAGCAGCACGGAATTGGTTCGGGCCGTGGCGAATCCGTTCACCGCGCTCTTGTAGGCGGCCTCCAGGGCCGGATAGGTGCTGTCGGAGCTGAAATTGGTGGGTGAGATATTGCCGAGGGCGCTGGAGAGTTCCGCGCGGTGCGCCTGGGACAGCGGCGCGGTCTTGGACACGATGTGATACGGGTCGCCGCCGAGCAGATTCTCGGAGCAGGTCCAGACGCCGACGCCGAAGCCCGGGGGCATGGTGTCCAGCGTGGAGCTGATCGCGCCGACCGCGTTGGTCAGTCGCGTCGTCGAGCCGTCGCTGGTGCCCATCGCCCCGGAGGTGTCGATCAGCACCGTCGACTGCACCCCGAGCACCGGATTGGCGAGTACCGAATGCACCTGTTCGAGAACGGTTTTGGCCGGGATCTGCACGGGCTGCGGCGGCGCGGCGCTGAAACCGGCGGCGGTGAACAGCTGCTGTTGCGCGGGGGTGCGCAGAAAGTCGGCGAACATGCCCGCCACGGTCTGCTGGGTCTGGTCGACCCACGTGCCGCTCAGCAGCGCGGCCGGATGGTCGGCGACCGGATTGGATCCGGTGGGCGCGTATTCGGCCAGTCCGCCCTTGGCGCCCAGTTGCTGCTCGGTGACGGCCACCGCGTGGATGGGCGCGCTCGCGGCGCCGGAGGTCGACGCGAGGGTGGTCAGTGCGGTGGTGGTGTCGGTGGCTTTCGGCGCGTTCTGCGCCAGCGTCGAGATCGCCGAGACGACCTGTCCGGAGTGTGCGGACTGATCGGTGAGCGGGTCGGAGCCGGAGACCGCCGAGCCGACCGCGGCGGCCGCGGCGAGGGTGTCGTCGCCGGTGGGCATGGCCATGCGCAGGCTGCCCCAGCTGCCCAGTCCGAGCTTGCTCAGCGAACCCTGTTGCAGGGTAGGCAGATCCGACCAGCCGACCTTGGCCGTCTGGAGCGCTTGGCGCAGCTGGGTGGGTACGGCCAGCACGATCGGGGTGACCGCGATCGGCATAGGGGTGCCCTGGATCACCCCGGGCACCCGCATCGCCTGGACCGAGCGCGAGGAATCGGGAATCCACAGCGCGGGCGGCGGCCCCAGGCGGGTGTCCCAGCTCTTCGCGGTGAACCCGGCGACCATCGCCGTCGAGGGCTGTACTGTCACCGCGATACTCACGCAGTGGTCGAGCACATGCTGTTTGGTGGCGTTGAAGCGATCGGCGGCCGCGCGTACCTCGGTGGCGACATCGGGATCGACGGTGACCGGCACGCTCGCCGGGCCCTCGACGCATTCGGCGGCGGCGGTACGGCTCTGCGCGGCCGAATGCCTGCCCAACCAGAACCAGCCGCCGACGGCCACTATGAGTAACAGCACGGCGACCACGGTGAAGATCAATCCCTTGCTGACGCCCCGTGAACCGCCATTGCCTCGATGTGTACCCACGACGGACAGTGTATGAGTACGCGATATCGGCCGCGCTTCGTCACCTGATCATTCGCGGTGCGAGACATCGGCCCAGGTCGCGGCGCTTCCATCCCGGCGGACCCCGCAGGCCGCCGGGACGGAAGCCGATTCAGTCTCGGATCAGCTTGCCGCGGTCGTACTCGTGGCCGCCCCAGACACCGGACTGGCCGGTGCGTGCCGCGAACTCGCCACACTGACGCCGGATGGGACACCCGGCGCAGATGCCGCGCGCGTAGTCGAAGTCCTGGGACGGGTACGGGAACCAGGCATCGTGATTCGCGTCACCACGGCAGGCGGCGGCCTGCCAGTCCTGGGCGTCCGAGAGCGGAAACAGATCCATCAGGGTCTGCTCCGCCACGGGAGTCTTCAGTGCGTTGGTCATATCGGATCCTTCCTTTCTCGGATCGTCAGGGTGCGGGGGTCAGGTCCTTCCAGACCCTCCGCTGGGCTCGGGCCATATCGGTGGGGGCCTTGGGCTCCCAGAGCAGCCGCATACCGGCCTCCTCGGGCGTGCGGTCCGCCTTGCGGGTGTTGCACGGCGCGCACGCGGCGATCAGGTTGGCCCAGGTGTTGGGTCCGCCCCGGCTGCGCGGGCGGATGTGGTCCACGGTGCGCGCCCAGCCGGCGCAGTATCCGCACCGGTTGTCGTCGCGCCGCAGCACGGCGGCGAGCGTGGCGCGGGACTCGTCGTGCACCAGCACGCGGTGCTCGAGGTACACGTACCGCAGCAGCCGAATCGTTTCGGGCAGTGCGATTTCCAGGTGCTTCGAGCGGATCGGGAAGTGCGGTTCACGCGCGGCGACGGTCTCCGCGGCGCCGGTGATGAGCAGCACCACGGCCCGTTCGGCGTCGATCTCGGTCAGCGCCTCGTAGGAGGCGTTGAGGACCAGCACGTCGGTGCGTATCCAGTTGTCGGAGTTGGGGGCAGCGTGGCGGAATGGCATGGGCGTCACCATGTTTTTCGTGAGGCGGGTCTGAGATAGGAAGCGGAGGAGGGAATCGGGCCGGGTTGCGGTGGTCGGGTGTGAACCGACGTCAGGCGAGCAACTCGACCTGTCCTGGTGACGCGAGGCGACCGGTCGCCGGACTCGCGTGCTCGCCGGACAGTCGCCGTGCGCCGCGGCAAAGCCGTTGTGATGTCGACATCGGTCACCTCCTTCCGGTACTCGCAGAACATCCGCCCGCGCCGAAACGCGGACGGTTACTTCATCGTTTTCATGGTGACACACCGTTACCGCGGTTGTCGGCTTATTTTTCGGCCATAGCGGGCGACGGATGTGCCAGGAGATGCAGCGTTGCCACGGGCGAATATATTCCCGGATATTTTCGGGACAAATCGGTTACAAGTGGAAAACCATGCGGATTCCCAGGCGTGGGGGCCTATACGATCGAACATACATACTCGCAATGGTGGCTCGGGGTTGGAGCTGGTGCCGCCATTGCGTCGTCGGTCCGTGGATTGGGGTGGCCCGTGTGGGCTCGGTGTGCTGTCGTCCTGGCTGTAATAGTTTCTTGCGGATCGCTGGCCGCCGCCGCGCAGGCGCAGCCGCCGAATCCGCCTCCGCCGAATCTCCCGGCGCTACCGTCGATCCCGTTGCCGCATGGTGTGGACGTGCCGGATCTGCAGCAGTGGATCGACGCCGTGGTACCGCGCCCGGCGCTGCCGGAATCGCAGGCCGCCGCGTCGTCCACGGCCGGCCACGCGGCGACAGATCCGGTGGCACTGCGTGATGCGGTGCTGCCCAGCCCTATCGGCGATCCGATGTTCGATCTGCGGCCGCCGAATCTGGCACAGCTCTCGCCCGGTGACATCGTCACCACGCGGGATATCACCGCGACGGCCGCCCCCCTGCTGACCGTGCCGGTGCAGCGGGTGGTGCAGTTCAAATACCGCACCACCGGAGCACACGGCGAGCCGTCCTACACCTCCGCCGCGCTGGTGCTGCCCGCCACGCCGTGGACGGGCACGGGCGAGCGGCCGATCCTGGTGAACAATCTGGCCATCGACGGGCTCGGCCGCCAGTGCAATCCGGGATATACGCTGTCGCACGGTCTTCAGCCCACGACGAATTCCGCGGATTATTTCCCGCCGCTGACCCAGCTGGCGACGCTGCGCGGCTACGCGGTGCTGATTCCGGACCACGAGGGTCCCGATATGGCCTATGCCGAGCCGTATGTGGCCGGTCATGCGGTGCTGGACTCGATTCGCGCCGTGCGCAAGCTGATGCCGGATCAGTTCGCCGCGAGCCGATTCGCGATGACCGGATATTCCGGCGGTGCGATCGCCACGCGCGCGGCGGCGGTGCTGATGAGTTCGTACGCACCGGAATTGGCGCCCTCGGCCCTCGGCGCGGCCATGGGCGGCGTGCCGGCCGACTACCAGATGCTCGCCAGGACGATGAACGCCAACCTGGCCAGCGGCGTGTTCATGGCCGCGATCTTCGGGATCGGCCGCGAACATCCCGAAATCCTGTCCAGCATGAACAATCTCGCGCTCCAGGTGGCGACCTCGTCGCTGCGCAACTCGTGCATGAACATCACCTCCCTGCCGGGTGTGGCCCAGCCGCCGCTGGATCTGGTCGCGAACGTCGTCGATCCGCTGCGCAGCCCGGCGGCACAGCGGGTGTTCCGTGAAACGGATATGTCCGGCCTGAAATCCGCTGTGCCGGTGATGATCTACAACGGCGCCCAGGATTTCTGGATCCCGGCCGCCGGTGCGCGGGAGCTGTACCGGCAGCAGTGCGCGATGGGCGTGCGGGGTATCTACCGGGACGAACTCGGCGAGCACTTCCTGGCCGGGGATACCGGCTGGCCGGATCTGGTCTACTGGCTCGACCAACGGTTGCAAGGGGTGCCCGCGCCCACCGAGTGCTGATGGCCGCGTTATCCGAGTGCTGACCTCGCCCCGTCATCCCGGCGTGCCGCGACTGGAGCAGCATCGTCAGCACGTCTCGCGCTCGCTC
Source organism: Nocardia alni (assembly GCF_019038435.1). Lineage (GTDB taxonomy): Bacteria > Actinomycetota > Actinomycetes > Mycobacteriales > Mycobacteriaceae > Nocardia > Nocardia alni. The sequence goes on along the minus strand of NZ_JAGPOX010000020.1, from coordinate 49,803 downwards.
AGGCCGGGATCGGTTGCGGCACGGTCGATCAAGTCGGTCTCCACCACCGCGCGGTCGCATTCGATCGCCACCCGCAGTGAGGCGGTCGTCATCGACACCATGGCCCAGTCGCGCAGGGTTGCAACGGTCCTGGCTCGAGGACTTCGACCGCTGACTCGACGACAACAGTGGCCCGTACTTCGGCGACGGCCTGCCCGGCTGCGATGTGTCGCAGTGGCGGGCTCGGTCACGAGGGCGGCTACCGGCTGCTGGGCGGGTTCCGCGACCCTATCGGCTACTGGCGGAAATATTTGTCGGAATTCGACGAGCGGCGACTGAGTGAGACGGCGACGCTGCGCGTCTCACCACTCGTATTCGAAGGGCTGCCACGGTATTTCGAGCCCGCCCTCGTCGGGGCGGTTCAGGACTCGGCGGGGGAGCCCGATGCCGAGGGCTGGCGTGAGATCGCCCTGCCGATAGGGTCCGCGGAGTGGTCGTTACCGGAGATCCTGAGACTGGGATCGGGTGCGGAAGTGATGGGCCCCAAGGAGCTTCGCGATCGTATCGCCGGGCATACGGCCGAGATGGCGAGTAGATACCGGCGTTGATGCGCAGGTGTTGCGGGTTGTTCGAACGGGTAGTCGAACACGCGGGTGAAGGTCCCGGTAGCGAGCACATTACGGTTGTGGATACCGCAGGCTAACTGCTGGTGGGTGGTCTGCTGAACGGCGGATGAATTGCTCGTCCTCCGGTGGTAGGGGGGTGGCGGGAGGTCGAGACTGCAAGAGTGAGCGTAGAACTCATCGTCCTAGTCATAGTTATCGTCACCGCCCTGGGGTTCGATTTCACCAACGGCTTCCACGACACCGCGAACGCGATGGCAACATCCATCGCCACAGGGGCTCTGGGCCCCCGCACCGCCGTGGCCATGTCGGGTGTGCTGAACCTGGTGGGCGCATTCCTGTCGGTGCAGGTCGCCAAGACCGTCTCCGGAGGTTTGCTCAATATCAACAATGTGCACCACATGGCGTTACTACAGATCGTGTTCGCCGGCCTGATCGGCGCCATCGTCTGGAACCTGCTCACGTGGCTCTTCGGCATCCCGTCGAGCTCTACGCACGCGCTGTTCGGTGGTCTGATCGGCGCCGCGATGGCCGCACTCGGGGCCAGCGGGGTGATCTGGACCGGCAATCAGAGCACCGGTCTGATCAACAAGATCATCGTTCCCGCCCTGCTGTCGCCCTTCGTCGCGGCGATCGTCGCCGGTCTGGGCACCTATGTGATCTATCGGCTGAACCGCGCATCCGATGAAACGAAGATGCGCAAGGCCTTCCGGATCGGTCAGATCGGTTCGGCCGCCCTGGTCTCGCTGGCGCACGGCACCAACGACGCGCAGAAGACGATGGGCGTGATCTTCATGGCCCTCGTCGCGTACGGCACGTACAACAACCACGACGACATCCCGCTGTGGGTCAAGCTCTGCTGTGCGCTCGCCATCGCCCTGGGCACCTACCTCGGTGGCTGGCGAATCATCCGCACCCTGGGCAAGGGGCTGGTGGAGATCGACGCGCCGCAGGGCTTCGCCGCCGAGACGTCCTCGGCCGCGATCATTCTGACCTCGGCGCAGTTCGGGCTCCCGCTGTCGACCACACACGTCGCGACGGGCTCGATCCTGGGCACGGGCCTGGGCAAGCCGGGCGGGGAGGTGCGCTGGGGAGTGTTCGGCCGCATGTGCACCGCGTGGCTGATCACCCTGCCGGCGGCCGCGATCGTGGGCGCGATCTGCTGGGGGATCACCGATCTGGCCGGCGGCTTCCCGGGCGTGCTGATCGACCTGGTGATCCTGATCGCGCTGTCGAGCTACATCTACCTGCGCTCGCGCAAGAACACGATCGACACCAGCAATGTCAACGAGGAATGGGAGGACGGGCTCACCCCGCCGTCCGAACTCGATGAGAAGACCAGCGCGGCGGTCTGAGGAGCATAAGCATGCATACATTCGATGCCATTGTGAAATCGCTCGGCGAGGTCGTGCTGATTTCGGTGATCCTCGGGGCGGGCCTGCCCCTGATCTACGCGATCGGGGTACGGTTCTGGTCGATGGAGACGGCGACCGTGTCGGCGGATGGGACCGCCACGGCCGGCGGGCGCAATCCGATCGCGCAGGCGGTCGCTTACTTGTGCTTCGCGATCGTCATCCTGGCGGTGGTCGTCGGAATCCTGTACATCGCCAAGGATTTCATCAGCCACTCGTTCGACATCCAGTTGTTCGGCGCCAAGAAGAGCTAGGCGCCGCGAATCGGTGAACAGCGCTCCCGGACGTGATGAACGTCCGGGAGCGTTCGCGTGTAATTTCGTGGATGTCCGATTCACTCGGCTTGCGCATAATCCGTTGGCGCACAACGATGACAGCAAGGTTGCCGTGCGGCCCTCGGCCGCGCCATAGCGCTCCGGTACGCATCGGCGCCCCTTCCGTGTCGACCGACAGAACTGGTAAACGATGGCTTTATCCGAGGTACTGACCAAGATCGTCGAGTGGTTGCGGGAGGGATACCCGCACGGCGTGCCCGAGCACGACTACATCCCCCTGCTGGCGCTGCTGACCCGCCGTCTCGGCCACGGCGAAGTGATTCAGGTGATCGAGTCGCTCATCGAACACGGCGCCCTCCCCGCGGACCGCGTCGACGTCGGCGTGGCCATCACCAAGCTCACGCACGAGATGCCGCTGGAATCCGACATGGAGCGCGTCCGTAGGCATCTGGTCGCCAATGGGTGGCCGATCGATGACGACTGGGCGCAGAAGTAGGTCCAGCGCTTTTCGAGGGCCCTCGAAGGTGAATCCCCGTCGACCGCGACCGGGGATTCGGCATTCGTGCCGGAGAGGGATCAGCCCGATCCCTGCGCGTCCGCGGCCGAGCGTGCCCTGCGCGGAGGCATCGGCGGGCCGAGCACTCCCGTGGCGAGGTGTGAGCCGCGGCGGAGTCGGCCCGCGCCCAGGCCATCAGCTTGTGTTGGATCCGCGATATGCGGGCGCTCAGTGCTCGACCGGCTCCGATGTGCCGGCAACGGCCCTGAGTCGGTCGGCCCTCGCCGGGCAGGGCAGGCCGGTGAGCATATTCGTTGTGGCGCCGGTGATGACGGAGTCGAGTCGATTGCGGGTGTCGACCAGTTCGGTGATCTGGGTGTCGATGCGGTCCCGGTGTTCCGACAGCCGGTGGAGGAGTTCGGGTGTGGCATTGCCGTCGACGATGCACGGCGTGAGGTCGACGATCGCCTTGCTGGACAGACCGGCGGCGTAGAGCTGCTGGATCAGCAGGACATGATCGACCGTGCTGTCCGGGTAATGCCGCTGACCGCTGGGGCTGCGTTCCGGAGTGAGCAGGTGTTGCTCTTCGTAGTACCGCAGCGCGCGGACGCTGACACCCGTCCTGGCGGCGACCTCCCCGATGCGCATCGTGCCTCCCCGTGTGAAGCGGGTCACTAAACCTTGCCTCTGACGTCAACGTCAGATTCTAGCCTGATTGTACAGGCCCCTCCGGCACTTCCCGCCGGAGGCGAAGGAAGGAGCAAGGCATGTCCGATAGCGGTCAGACAGTGCGGCGAATCGTCGGCGTCGAGGAATACGCCCGGACGCCAGAACCGCGTAAGCCCACGCCCACCCCCGTCGTCTCGGTCAAGCCGGTCGTGCTGCCGGCGCCGCAGCGCGGTGCGGACCTGCGTATCCGTGTGTCCGCACCGGTGACCGGGGGTGATCTGCCGATCATCCTGTTCGCACACGGCTTCGGATCGTCGCTGGACGGCTATGGTCCCCTGGCCGATTACTGGGCTGCCCACGGCTTCGTGGTCATTCAGCCGACCCATCTGGACTCCAGGACACTGGGCCTGCCCGCAGACGATCCCCGCAAGCCCCGGATGTGGCGATACCGCGTCGAGGATATGAAGCGCGTCCTGGACGACCTCGACGTGCTGGAAGCGGCCGTCCCCGGTCTGTCCGGCCGCCTGGATCGCAGCCGCATCGCCGCGGCCGGACACTCCTTCGGCGGCCAGACGGCGGGCGTCCTGCTGGGCCTGCGCGTCACCGATCCGGAAATCGGCGAGGCAGAGGACCTCTCCGACGCCAGGATCACGGCGGGCGTACTGCTCGCCACCGCGGGCACGGGCGGTGACGATCTGACCCCCTTCGCGGCCGAAAACCTCCCCTGGCTGCGAAACCCGGACTTCGCGCCCATGACCACCCCGGCTCTCGTGGTCGCGGGGGATCACGACGACCTTCCGCTGACGGTCCGGGGAGCGGACTGGACGATCGACCCTTACACCCTGAGTTCGGGCGACAAAAGCCTGCTCACCCTGTTCGGCGCGGAACACTTCCTGGGCGGCGTCTCCGGCTACGAAGCCGCCGAGACCACCGACGAGAACCCTGCCCACGTCAGCCTGGTCCAGCAGGTCACGTTGGCCTACCTTCGTCACGCGCTCGGCATCGACAGTTCCGGCTGGATCGAGGCGCAGAGGATCCTGTCCGACACGCTTCACCCCCTGGGACGACTGCAATCCAAGATGGACGTCTCCACCTCAGCGGCGTTGCGGCACTGACCAAATCGGCCAGGTGCGCGGTGCCGGGCCGGCACCGGAGAACCGGCTTCCAGCTACATTTTGCGGCCCGAATTATCCGAAAGCGGCGTCCCGAGCCGCCAAAATGTAGCGATAGGCCGGGTGCTATTCCCGCAATGGTGTGCGGTCGGCCGGCAGAGCACGGTTCAGTGCGAGGGCCGTGCGCTGACACCCGGTGGGTCGTGGGTGCGGTGGCGGGTCGGCATCGGAGAACCGGCCTCCCGCTGCATTTTCCGGGTCGAATTGTCGGGAACCAGAGTTTCGAGGCGGAAAAATGCAGCGGGAGGCCGGGTCGTCGCGTGGAGTCGGCTTGCGGCTTGCGGCTCGCGGATCGGTGTGGTGGCCGTGCGCTGATGGCTGGCGGGTCGCGGGGTGCGGGAGAACCGGCCTCCGGCTGCATTCTTCGGGCGGAATCCTCGGGAACCAGAGTTTCGAGGCGGGAAAATGCAGCGATAGGCCGGGTTGTCCTGCATCGCTTACGTATCAGTTCAGTCAGCGTCGACCGCTGTGCCGTCCGACGGCAGCGCACCGGTGAGGCGACAACTGTCGCCCAGCAGCGTCCGGATGTGGTCCCGGCCCGCAGGTCCAAGCCGTGCTGTGTGGCGTGATCAGAGGACGAGATGGGCGTCGAGTGTTTATCATCGAGCCCCGGGGTACCCTCGCGTCCGACCGTCGAGTGGTCGCGCACCTAGCGGCCGACGGCTGTCCGATCGAAGACGATTCGGCTGAAAAGTATTCGCCCCCAGTCCTTTCCGAGGCTGCACGCGGCACCACCGGTCAAATACGACGAGTCCCCGGGGCGCTCGCGACCGGGGGACTCGTCGTATGCGGCATGCCGGCTCAGCCCTTGGCGGCCAACGCCTTCGCCTCGCGGCGGCGGCGGTGCAGGATGGGTTCGGTGTAGCCGTTGGGCTGTGCCGTGCCCTCGAGGATCAGCTCCTTGGCGGCCTGGAAAGCGACGCTGGAGGCGAAATCCGGGGCCATGGGGCGGTAACTCGCGTCGCCGGCGTTCTGGCGGTCGACGACCGGGGCCATGCGCTCGAGGCTGGCGACGACCTGGTCGGCGCTGATGATGCCGTGGCGCAGCCAGTTCGCCATCAGCTGGCTCGAGATGCGCAGGGTGGCACGGTCTTCCATGAGGGCGACGTCATTGATGTCGGGGACCTTGGAACAGCCGACGCCCTGGTCGATCCAGCGGACCACGTAGCCCAGGATGGACTGGGAGTTGTTGTCCAACTCGTTGGCGATCTCCTCTGCCGACCAGGTCGTGGTGGGCGACAGGGGGATCTCGAGGATCTGGTCGACCGTCGCGCGCTTGCCGCCACGGGCGATCTCGGCCTGCCGCTTGAACACGTCCACCAGGTGATAGTGGGTGGCGTGCAGGGTCGCGGCGGTGGGGGAGGGCACCCAGGCGGTGGTGGCGCCGGCGCGCGGGTGGCCGATCTTCTGCTCGAGCATGTCGTGCATGAGGTCCGGCATGGCCCACATGCCCTTGCCGATCTGCGCCTTGTGCGGCAGGGCGGTGGCCAGGCCGGTGTCGACGTTCCAGTCCTCGTAGGAGGCGATCCACTGCTGGGACTTCATATCGGCCTTGCGGACCATCGGCCCGGCCTCCATGGAGGTGTGGATCTCGTCGCCGGTGCGGTCCAGGAAGCCGGTGTTGATGAACACCACGCGGTCGCGGGCGGCGTCGATGCACGCCTTGAGATTGACCGTGGTGCGGCGCTCCTCGTCCATGATGCCGACCTTGAGTGTGTTGACCGGCAGGCCCAGCACGCCCTCGACCCGGGCGAACAGGTCGTTGGCGAAGGCGACCTCGTCGGGGCCGTGCATCTTCGGCTTCACGATGTACACCGAACCGGTGCGCGAGTTGGAGACCCTGGCGTCGCCGCGCAGGCTGTGCACCGCGGTCAGCGAGGTGAACAGGGCGTCCAGGATGCCCTCGGGCACCTCGTTACCCTGCGCGTCCAGGATCGCGTCGCTGGTCATCAGATGGCCGACGTTGCGCACGAACAGCAGCGAACGGCCGTGCAGCACAACGTCGTTACCGTTGAGACCGGTGTAGACCCGGTCCGGGTTCATGGTGCGGGTGAAGGTCTTGCCGCCCTTGCTGACCTCCTCGGCCAGATCGCCCTTCATCAGGCCCAGCCAGTTGCGGTAGCCCAGAACCTTGTCCTCGGCGTCGACCGCGGCCACCGAATCCTCGAAGTCCATGATCGTGGTGACGGCGGACTCCAGCACGACATCCTTCACGCCCGCGGTGTCGGTGCTGCCGATCGGCGAGGACGGGTCGATCTGGATGTCGATGTGCAGGCCGTTGTGCCGCAGCAGCACAGACGATGGCGCGGCTGGATCTCCCAAGTAGCCGGCCAGCGCGGAGGCGTCGGCCAGGCCGATGTCGGTGCCGTCCTCGAGGGTGACCTCCAGCTCGCCGTCGACGATCTTGTAGGCCTTCGACCCGACGTGCGAGCCGGTGATCAGCGGCACCGCGTCGTCCAGGAAGTTGCGGGCCCATTCGATGACCTTGTCGCCGCGGACCCGGTTGTAGCTCGTGCCCTTCTCCGCGCCGCCGGTCTCCGGGATGGCGTCGGTGCCGTACAGCGCGTCGTACAGCGAGCCCCAGCGGGCGTTGGCGGCGTTGATCGCGAACCGGGCGTTCATCACCGGCACCACCAGCTGCGGTCCGGCGGTGGTGGCGATCTCGTCGTCCACGCCCGCGGTGCCGATGGCGAAGTCGGCGGGCTCGGGGCGCAGGTAGCCGATCTCGGTGAGGAACCGCTTATAGGCGGCCTTGTCGTAGCCGGTGCCCGGATTTTCGGCGTGCCAGGCGTCGAGCTTTCCCTGGATCTCGTCGCGTTCGGCCAGCAGGGCGCGGTTACGCGGGGCGAGCTCGTCGATGATCGCCTCGGCACCGGACCAGAACGCGGCGGAATCTACGCCGGTGCCGGGGAGCGCCTCGTTCTGCACGAACTCGTGGAGAATGCGCGCGACCTGAAGCCCGCCGACCTGGATCCGCTCTGTCATCTACTGCCTCATTTCGAGAAGCCGGATAAAGTACGGATGTCATGTTACTCGGCGGTACGACGGGCCGTTCGGAGGTCCCGGGCCGTCGGTTGTGTCGCTGGTGTGATGTGTGTGCTCGCTGCGGGCCCGCCCGAAGGCTCTTCTGCGGCCCCGGGGGCCGCGCGTCGCTGTGGGCCGCTCGCAGAGTGGAGTCGACTCGGTCTGCTTACGCGAGTGGTGTGGAGTGGTGCGTGCTGCCGGTCAGGCGATCGAGCATGCTCCGGCCGCGGATGGCGTTTGCCGACGGATGTTTGTTCGTCCTGCTCGCCGGGCGCGGCGTGGTGTTGGTTCGGTCTGCTTGCGGCAGTGGCGCGGCGTGGTGTTGGTTCGGTCCGCTTACGGCAGTGGCGCGGCGCCGAGCTGGCTCAGCAAGGCGAGGATCAGCCCGATATCCTCGCTCTGTTCGGTGATCATCGCCCTGGCCTCCTGCTTTACCGCGCCGGAGGTGATTTGCTGGTCCGCGGCCCGGGCCATGGCGATGCCGCCCAGGTGATGGCGGTACATCAGTTGCAGGAACAGCACCGACGCGGCTTGACCGCGGGCCGCGGCGAGGCCGTCCAGTTCGGCCTGGGAAGCCATACCGGGCATGGTGGTCGCCGACGGAACCATGGTCATGGAACCCTCTGGTGAGGTCGCGGGTGCGCCGTGCATCCAGGCCATCGGATGCTCGGTCATGGGGGAAGCATCCGCCAGGCGCAACCAGCCCAGCATGACGCCGATCTCCATGCGCTGGGACTGATCGATCTGCTGAGCCAGCCGCAGCACCATCGGGTCGGCCCCGGGGTCCAAGCGCTGCACCATGATCAGCGCCTGCTGGTGATGGGCCGTCATATCCTGGGCGAAGCCGATCTCGGTGTCGGTGAGAATCGGTGCGGCGGTGTGCTGTTCGGGCAATATCACCGGCCGCAGCGCGGCGCCGATCACCAGCAGGATCAGCGCCGAGGCGGCATAGGCGGCCAGGCGGTACCAGCGGCCCATCTACGAGCCCACGATCGAATGCTGGTTCGTCGGTGGGGAATACACCTGGTTGCGCAGTTGCAGGACCATGAATCCGTCGTCGCTGCAGGTGGTCCACAGCTGGCTGCCGTGCCACTCGGGCGGGGAGAAACACCAGTCGGTGGACAGATCGCCGAGCGCGAGCATTCCCGAGCGCGGCGAGATCGCCTTGGCCGGATCGAATTTCCCGTTCAGGATGGCCCGCGCCATCGAGAAGCCCTCCAGCGCGGGTGGTCCGATCAGCGAGGCCATCGCGTGCGGGGAGTTCCACCGCTGCAGGTTCTGCCCGGTTCGCGCGGGTGGGTTGAAGTACGCGATCTCGCGGGCGTGGAACGGATCTCGCACGTCGAACACCCGGATGCCGGAGGATTCCCAGCCGCACGCCAGGGCCGTCGGATTATCCGGGCGGTCCGCCGCGCAGTAGTGCGGGTCGTAGGAGAACACCGAGCCGCCCATCGAGGAGGCCAGCTGGCTGTCCAGGTGGCCGGGCAGATCGATCTGCAGCTTGATCTTGTTCACGACCCTCGGGTTGTGCTCGTCGGAGATGTCGATGAGCTTCACCCCGCCCGCGCCGGCCTCGTCGACGGTGAACAGATACGGTTTGCCGCCGTAGGTGACCGGAATGCTGTGCTGCGTGGCCCAGCCGTCGGTCCAGAACACGCGGCCGATGTGATAGACCTGCGGATTCGGATCGCGGCGCTGGACGGCGCTGATGTCGAGCACGGTGAATCCGGCCAGTGCCGACAGGTACATCCGGTTACCGTCCGGGCTGATACCGAAGCCGTGCGACTCGATTCCGGTCAGGCCCTGCCAGATCACGTGCGGGTTGGCCGGATCGGTGAGGTCGATGGCGCTGACGAAGCCGGGCGCGATCCCCGAGGCCCAATAGGTCCGGCCGTCGGGGGAGAAGCCGCCCTCGTGCGTCGTGATCGGCAGCGGCATCCGCAGATCGGTCCCCGGGCCCGGATTCAGCAGCCGCGGGTGCGCGCAGTCGGAGATGTCGTAGACCGACATGTAGCCGGCGCCCTCGAGGAACGGAACCCCGGTGCCCACCAGCAGCTTTCGCGCCCTGTTGACCTTCAGGCTCTCCCAGGTCCCGGCCATCATGGCCGGTGCGGTGAGCGTCGCGGACAACACCGGATGCGCCGGATCGGCGACGTCGAGCACCTGGACGCCCTGCGCCTGGCCCAGCAGGTCGCCCGGGAAGAAGGTTCCGGTATACGAGCAATGGTCGTAGGTGGTGGAGGTGATGCCTCCCCCGCGCCCCGCGTATCCGCCGACCATCGACATATTGCAGCTGTAACCCTGTGCGCTGCGGCCGTTGTCGCGTTCGGCCGCCGGAACATCGCCCTGCAGACCGGTTTCCGGCATAGATCCGGCTCCGCAGTCCGCCCGCGGCACGGATGCCGTCCCCACATCCAGGAATTCCTGCACCTGACCGGCGAGGTCGGACTGCGGATCGGCCGCCGCCCCACCCAACGGCAGCAGCGCCGCCCCGAGCAGTGCGGCCATCACGACCAGCACCGGCTTCGATCGGCGGATCCTCATCGACCATGCCATCGCGGTACCCAACTCCCGAGCAGATAATGCCGTCGACGCGCGGGACGCCGTCCCTAGTTGCACCGACAGTGCAGAACGGTAACTCACCTGACTCACCAGTAGGGTTGATTCGAGCGAAACAGTTTCCTGCCTCTGGACCACACTTCACACCGAATCCAGCTGTATTCATGTCGGAATGACTAGCAACTTGGGCGACCGGAAGACAGTGGGTGGTGCCCGACCAAAACATGGTTAGATCCCCGACCAAAATGTGGTTAGAGTGTCGACTATTCTATGGTTAGATTTCCGGCCAAAGTGCTGCTTCAATGATATGGGACCACAGAGGAGAGGAAGATAACAGGGTGGACCGAGGCGATGACGGCCTGATCACACGGCATCTGCAGGATGTCCTCGCTGAACTTCTCCGCGAAGAACCAGTGGTCATCCTCACCGGCGCCAGAACCGTCGGAAAGAGCACCTTCCTGTCCGCGTGTGCCGCGCTGAAAGAGGTGACTGTCCTGGACCTCGACGACCTGGAAACCAGACGAGCTGTCGCGGCAGATCCCGGACTGTTCGTCGCTGCGGATCGCCCCACCCCGGTCTGCATCGACGAGTTCCAGCATGTGCCGCTGCTACTCGACGCAATCAAATCCGAACTCAACCGCGATCTACGGGCGGGGCGGTACTTGCTGACCGGGTCCACGAGATACAACTCTCTCCCCAGTGCCAGCCAATCACTGACCGGCCGAGCACATGTCGTGACGATGTGGCCGCTGTCCCAAGGTGAGTTGTCGCGTCACCGCGAAGGGGCGCTGGACGCGCTGACCAGCGACCCGTCCAGTCTGGTTACCGGCGAGCCGTCGGCGGCCACTCGCGCCGACTACGAGCGGGTTGTGCTGGCCGGAGGATTCCCGCTCGCCCTGGCGCGTGAGCCGGGCAGATCTCGTGACCGCTGGTTCAGTGATTTCGTCACGATGGTCGTGGAACGGGACGTGCTGGAAATCCGAAAGATTCGACAACGTCAGGTCTTACCGCAGGTGCTACGACGCTTGGCGGGACAGACGGGGCAAGTTGTGAATGCCGCCAACGTTGCCGACGCGGTCGGGCTCGATGCCACCACGGTCAGGGAATACCTCGGACTTCTCGAGGCGGTCTTCATGATCCATCGGCTCGAGCCCTTCACCCGCGCGGTAGCCTCCCGAACCGTTCGGAGCGCGAAAGTACACCTCGTTGACACCGGCCTCGCCGCCCACCTCACCGGCTTGACTCAGCAAAAGCTGTCTGCGCGGATGCCCGCGACGCTGACCCAGTTCGGTCACCTCGTCGAGACATTCGTCGTCAACGAGCTGATGAAACAAGCGGGATGGGCACAACAGCAGGTCAGCTTCTCGCACTTCCGGACGAAGGACCAGCAAGAGGTCGATCTTGTGATCGAGACCCCCGCCGGGGCTGTTACCGCGATCGAAGTCAAGGCGGCGAACACGGTCTCTGACAACGATTTCGCCGGAATGCGTCTCTTGCGGGACAAGCTTGGTGACGGGTTTACCGGGGGCGTAGTCGTCAACCTCGGCCAGCGCTCGTACACCTACGAAGATCGCCTGCACGTGATACCGATGGACCGATTGTGGACACCGATCGGTAGCTCGGCGCGGCAGGGCTGATTGTCTGCTGTTCGGACGGCAGCCATGGACTAGTGGCCGCGAAGCCCAGAGACACATCGAGCCGCCGTGTCGACAAGGGGGAGTGATGCTTTCCGGTGATGGGTGGTGGGTGCGGCGATAGCATGGGGCCGCCAACCTGATACGCGTTGTTGGGAACTCTGATGAGCAGTACGGTGATCGACTTGGCCGATGTGCTTATTGCGCATGTTGCGGCATTGTGGAATTGGGCCTCCACGGGGTCGTCGGGGTTTCCGCCGTTGTAGGGGCCGTTCGTTGCTTGTGCGCCCGTCGGGATGATCCCCGGCGGGCGCATCCGTATTCGGGGGTGTTGTTGGCCCGCAACCTGTTTGGTGAGGTCAAAGGCGGGTCTGGCCGAGCGGCTCGAGCGCGCGCGGAATCGGACGCGCTGTCCCTGGTGAATTCGGCGGGGCTGGTCCGCCGGACCTCGTGCCGATCCTCGCCGAACCGCTGGCCTCGGGCGCGTTCCCGGCCCTGGCCGATCGGATCCGAAATATCCGGCTTTCGGCGACAACTGTTCACATCGTTCGCGCGCCTATTGCCGCTCGTTCACCGAGGTAAAGTTGTCCGGACAACTTTGCCGGGAAAGGTAGCTACCTGTGAATGGCGTGCGATATTTGGAAACGGCCGAGGTGCTGGCCGGTGAGTTGGCGGGGTTGCCGTCCGGCACGAAGATCGCCAGTGAGAACGAGATCGCGGAGCGGTTCGGGGTGAGCCGGGCCGCTGCCCGGGCCGCGGTGCAGGAGCTGGAGCGGCGGCTGCTGGTCCGGCGGGTTCGGGGGTCCGGCACCTACGTCAGCTGGCGCATGGACTACGTCTTGTCACCCGATCGGACGCCGTCCTGGCACCAGACCGTCCGGGATGCCGGCGGTGAGCCTCGCTCGGTCGTGCGGGAGTTGCGGACCGTGCCGCTGCCGCGGGAACTGGCCGCGCGGCTCGAGCGCGAGCCGGGCGAACCGGCGCACTTCCTGGTTCGGCAGTACTTCGTGGATGGGCTGGTGGTCTCCTGGACCAACGAGTGGATTCCGCTGGACGTGCTGGCCGAGCTCGAGGTCGCGGCGCGAACGGTGGAGTCTCTCGACGAGATCCTGCGCCAGCTGGCTCGGGTGCTGCCCACCCGCGCGTGGTGCCGGGTCGGTATCGCGGTGCCGGACGCGGCCCTGAGCGAGGCGCTGGATATCGAGGGCACCCGTCCGGTGTACCTGGTGGAGAGCATGAGCCGGGACGGTGAGGGCGGGCGTCCGGTCATGTGCAGCAAGACCTGGACGCGTACCGACTCCGTGAGCATCGTCGTCGAGATGGGCGACGGAAAGCATCCCGGCGCTGACGTGTCGTGACCGTGTGCCGAGGCCATGAGCGCACAGTCGATCGCGCCAGGCCCCTCGCCATGGCGCGAAGATCTACCGAGAACGGAGGACGGATGTCAGAAAATACTGTCCCGGAACAGATTCCGCTGTCCCGGGAGCGCCGCACCGAATTGCTGGCCTACGCCGAGCCCGCGGAACTGATCGAACTGGCTGATACGTGCCTGAGTATCGATCCGGATCCGGTGGTGATCGTCGCCCCGGAGCTGGGCACTATCACCGCGCAGGTGCGTGAACCCATTGTGGGACAACGATTCCTGCTGGGCGATGTGCTCGTCTGCCGGGCCGAGGTGGAATGGTCCGGATATCGCGGGTGGGCGATGCGGACCGACGAGGATCGTCCCGCGGTGCTGGCGGCGGCCATCCTGGATGCCGCCGCTCAGTCCGACGCGACTCGTGCCGAGCAGGTCGACGCGCTCTGCGTGCGGGTCGCCGAGCGCATCCGCGACGACGAGGCGGCCGAATGGGCCGAGCTGGAACCGACCATTGTTCGTTTCGAGGAGCTGCGGTGAGCGGACCGAAGCAATCAGCACAGGGCACTGTACGCATGACGGTGCCGAACGTGAGCGAGGTGGAGTCGTGAGTACGACGGAAGTGTCGGACGAGCGCACGGCCCTCGCGGAGCTGTCGCCGTCGTTGAGCCAGAAGGTATTTCGCGGTCTTCTCGACGCGATGGCCCGGCCCGGAGAGATCGGCCGCATACCGGTCTCCGGATCGACGCCCGCCGCGCTGCTGCCGGTACTGGCCCTGGCCGATCTGATGACACCGGTGCACGTGATTTCCGGCGATTCCCGGTGGGCCGCAATGGTATCCACCGCGACCGGCGCGCCGATCGCCGAGCTATCGGTGGCCAGGCTGGTCGCGGCGCTGGACCGGCCGCACCCGGACGAACTGCGCGCACTGAGCCCCGCGAGCGCCGCCGAGCCGCAGGCGGCGGCTCAGATCTTCGTCGCGGTCTCCGAACTGACCGACGACGGCCCGCTGCGGCTGTCGGGTCCGGGCGTGCCCGGGTCCCGGGCGCTGGGCGTCATCGGCCTGCCGGACGAATTCTGGTCCGTGCGTGACGAATTGATCGAGTTTCCGGCGGGAATCGACGTCGTGCTGCTGACGGCGGACGGACGGCTGGCCGGAATTCCGCGCAGCACCGTGATCGAGGAGTACTGATGGGATATTCGGGAGTGCGCGGCGGCATGGAGGCGATCCTGGCCGCCGAGCGACTGGTACACGGTAAGCGCGATCACGCGCGGTCGCCGTGGGTTTCGGGCGCGCAGATCATCCAGCGGTTCCGCATGGCCGTCGACCGGATCCTGGGCGAGGCGGGGTTGTACGCGGAAGCTCTCGCGGCCGATGCGTTTCGGCAGGCCGAGGGCGATACGCTGGAGGCCGCGCATCTGGTGCGGGCCTATCGTTCCGGGCTGCCGCGGTTCGCGATCACCGAGCCGATCGATCCGGACGAGATGACAGCACTGCGCCGGATCGTGCCCGCGAACCGAACGCCGGGTGGTCCGCAATTACTCGGCCGGACAACCGATTACACGGGTCGAATCCTGAACAGGCAGTCGTCGGCGCCGACCGGGCGGCCCGAGCCCGCACCGGCGGCGAGCACCCCGGACGTGCGGCGCGAACTGCCGCGCTTCTCCGAGGTGCTGCGCAAACAAGACCTGATGGCCGCGCAGCCGGCCGAGCCGGATACCGAGCCGTTCGATGTGACCCGCGAGGCTCCCCGCCCGCCGGCCCACCGCTCGGCGGTGCTGGCCAGTATGGCGCGCGGAGAGACCGGGGCGCTGGTATCCCTGTGGTACCGCTCGATTCTCGGCCCCGACGGACACATTCACGAGGTCACGCTCGGCGAGGTGCGGCACGGCCGGGTGCCGTTGCGAATCCGGCACCCGCACACCGGAAATCCGGTCGCCGTGGGTGAAATCCGGGTAACCGAGGCGGAAGCCATCGAGGACCTGAACGGATCCGGCGAGGACCGGACCAAATTCGACGTCGGCTACGGACTGTGCTTCGGCCACAACGAGCGCAAGGCCATCGCCATGGCCAACCTGGACATCGCGTGCCGCCGCTCGGACACCACCGGCACATTGCAGCAACTGCTCCTGCTCACCGTCGACGGCCTGGATTCCGGTGGGTTCCTGGAACATCTGAAACTTCCGCACTACGTCACCTTCCGATCCATGGTCGACCGCAAGCTGGCCAATCGGTCGGAGGTCTCGCGCCCCAGCTCACCCTTCGGAGAGGACTGCCGATGACCGTACTCGAACTACTCGCCGAAACCGATGAAGCGCAAGCCGATTCGGGCCTGCTCGACGAGGGCACCAAGCGCGAGATCCGCCGCGCCACCTTGGTCGCGGTGTGCGTGCCGGGATATCAGGTCCCGTTCGGCTCCCGCGAGATGCCGGTGGCCCGCGGCTGGGGCTCGGGCGGACTGCAGGTCACCCTCGGCGTGGTCGGCCCGGACGATACGCTCAAGGTGATCGACCAGGGCGACGACGGCGGGGTGAACGCGACCAACCTGCGCCGCCTGGTCACCGCGTCGGAGGGCTGCGCGTCCACCACGGACGCCCGCGCGGCCAGCGTGATCCAGACCCGCCACCGGGTGCCGGAGGAGGCGCTGAGTCGCGACCAGGTTCTGGTCTATCAGGTTCCGGTGCCCGAACCGCTGCGCGGCGTGCAGAAGTCGGTCGCCGAATGCGCACGGATGCACGCCCAGGCCGACTATTCCGCGATGTGGGTCAGCCTCTACGAGGATCTGGTGCGCAACGGGGTGATCACCAGGTCCACCGGCTACCCCGTGCTGGTGAACAACCGCTACGTGATGTCGACGACCCCCGTCCCGCGCTGGGACGTGCCCCGCCTGCACCAGTGCGAGCACCTCAACCTCTACGGCGCCGGCCGGGAGAAGCGCATCTACGCCATCCCGCCACACACCGACGTCACCCCGCTCGCGTTCGACGACGTCCCGTTCGAGGTCGAACACGTCCCGGACGCCCGCTGCGCCCTCTGCGGCAGCACCGACACCTTCCTGGTCGAAGCCGGCGACGACTACGCATGCAGCGACACCGAATGGTGCGCAAGGGTTTCCGATAACGACGCCGACACCGAGAAACACCGGAACACCGCACCCCTGGCCTGGCTGCCCGACCCGACCCGCCGCGCGCTGGCACAGTCTGAGCGGGTCGCCGGTGCAGATGCTCGCGCCAGGATCGCCGTCGCCCCTGATAGCAGGTCGAATCCGGAGGCTGCTGAATCGGCCTCAGCCCCAACCACACTCGACCGACCGGCAGCCACGGGCAGGTCGAAGGGCGAACCTGGCGCAGATGCAATCGATCGCGACGGTATTTCTGCGGAGGCGGTTTCGGGCTCGGGTGAGGTCGTCTTCGGCCAGGCAGCGATCGAGGGCAGGTCGAAGGGCGAATACGGCGCAGGTGCAACCGATCGCGACGACAGTTCTGTGGAGGTTGTTTCGGGCTCGGGCGCGCCGGTATTCGGCCGAGCAGTGATTGCGGGTACGGCGCACGGCGAATCTGTCGAAGGTGCAACCGATCGCGACGGTATTCCTGGGGAGGCCGATTCGGGCGTGATCGTGTTCGCCCCAGCGGCGACGGCCACCTCGGATCGTGCGGCCGGTGTGCTTGTACGGAACCCGGGGTCCGGCTTCGGCGGGGGTGCAACCGCTCTCGGCCGGGCAGGTGCCAGCGGCACCGTGGGCGCATCCGATCAGGAATGGATCCTGCGTGTGGACGGTCTCGGCAAGCTGTACGGCCGTGGCGGCCGGGCGGATGTCGCGGGCACCGGTCCGGACTTCGGCACCGCTGTCAGCCCGAGTACCGGTGCGGTCGTGGCTGCCTGGGATGTGGGCTTCGATATCGCTCCCGGTGAGGCGCTGGGGCTGATCGGTGAGTCGGGTTCGGGCAAGTCGACCGTGTTGCGCTGCATCATCGGGGACGAGACGCCGACTGAGGGGTCGGTGCGGCTGTCGGTCCTGGACGGCGGTCGTACCGATCTGGTCGGGCTGGATCCGGCCGCGCGGCGGCTGCTGCGGATCGGCACGATGGCCGTGGTGCACCAGGATCCGGCCGCGGGGCTGGATCTGCGGATCACCGCCGGCGGGAATATCGCCGAGCGGCTGACCGCCGCGGGGTGGCGCGGCTATCACGCGATTCGCCGCCGGGCGGCGGAACTGCTGGAGCGGGTGGAGGTTCCGGCGCAGCGTATGGACGATCCCGTCAGCACCTTCTCCGGCGGTATGCGCCAGCGCGTGCAGATCGCCAAGGCGCTGGCCATCGAGCCCCCGGTGCTGCTGTTGGACGAGCCGACCACCGGCCTGGACGCGTCGGTCGCGGCGGGGGTGCTGGATCTGTTGCGCGGCTTGCTGTCCGAGCGCGATATCGCCGCGGTCGTGGTCAGTCACGATTTCGCGGTGATCGAGGCGCTCTCGGATCGAACCCTGGTCATGCAGACCGGTCGCGTGGTCGAGCGCGGCCTGACCGACCAACTGCTGAACGACCCCCACCACCCCTACACCCAGCGGCTGGTCGCCGCGGCCAGGAGATAGGCCATGCACCCCACCCTTCGAGTTCGCCGATTACGCAAAACCTTTGTCCTGCACACGATCGACGGCCGCACCGTGCAGTCGCTGCACGGCGTGGATCTGGACGTCGCAGCGGGAGAGCACGTGGCCCTCGTCGGGCCCAGCGGTGCGGGCAAATCGAGCCTGCTGCGCTGTGTCTACCGTACCTATCTGCCGGACTCCGGATCGGTTGTCCTGCACATCGATTCGGATCCCATCGAGCTGACCACCCTGCCCGACCGGACGCTGGCCCGGCTGCGTGGACGCCAGATAGGCTATGTCGCACAGTTTCTCACCGCGCCACCGCGTACCAGTGCGCTGGCCGTCGTCGCGGCGGCCGCCCGGCGCAGAGGTGTGCCCGCCGACCAGGCCCGCGACGCCGCCGCGACCGCGCTGCGGGCGCTCGGCCTGGACGAGGTCCTGTGGGATGTCGACTGCGGCGTCCTGTCCGGCGGCGAACGCCAGCGGATCAACCTGGCCGCCGCCACGGTCGCACCGCCCCGGCTACTACTGCTGGACGAGCCTGTATCGGCCCTGGACCCCGCCAACCGCGACCTCGCACTGGACCTGATCGCGGACCTGACGAACCGCGGTGTCGCGGTTCTCTCGGTATTCCACGACATGGCCGCAGTCCGGCGCCTGGCCACCCGCGCCCTGCGCATGGCCGATGGTCGCGTCGTAGCGCAGGGGCCGGGCGCATCGGCCGAAAGCCTTGGTGCCTCGTCGGAAAGCGTTGGTACACCGCCGGATAGCGCGCTCGCGGGCGGGTCCGACGCCCAGGCCGAGGGTGATGCCGTTGCGCGCGACCCCGGCGCGTCGGCCGCAAGCCCCGGCGGAGCCGTGCCGCAAGCCCCGGCCGGTCCCGCCGGTGAACGCGGTCCTGGTTCCAGGGCTCAGGTATCAGGCCTCGATTCCCAGACCATGGAGGTGGCGAAGTGACCGTCGCTCAACCTGTTCAACCGTCCGCTCAGGCATGGCCGCTGGCCGCCCCGCCGGACGATTATGTGCTCGGCCACGTTCGCGCGGTGCTGCCGGAGCGCGTCCTCGACGACGCTCGGATCGTGGTGCGGGACGGGCTGATTCAAGAGGTCTCGCCCCACCCGGCCGGAACCGGATCCGATGTCGATGGCGGTGGACTGCTGTGTCTGCCCGGACTGGTCGACGTGCACAGCGACGCACTCGAGCGCGAACGCCTGCCCCGCCCGTCCGCGCCGCTGCCGTGGGAGTTCGCGATCGTGTCGCTGGAGGGAAAGCTCACCGCGGCGGGTGTGACCACGGTGTTCCACGGCGCGAGTTTCCAGCACAAGACCAGCCGGGGCACCGCGCGCACGGTGGCGACCGCGTCCGAACTCTGCGCCTGCGTGCGGGCCAGAAGGCAAGGCGCGGTGGATCATCGCATCCTGTACCGCCTGGACATCCGTTCTCCCGAGGGAGCCCAGGTGTTGCGCGCCGAACTGCCGGGCGCGGGGGAGCGGGCGCTGGTCTCCCATGAGGACCACACTCCCGGCCAGGGCCAGTACGTCGATCGCAGCTACATGGAAAAGTACGTGATGAGCACCGACGGGCTGTCCGCGGAGGAGGCCCGCACGCACGTCGACGAGCTGATCACCGAGCGCACCGGACGCGAACAGGCGCGCACCGAGATCCTGGGCTGGCTCGGTGACTTGGCGCGCGGGGACCGGATCCGGCTGCTCGGGCACGACCCCGACTCCGCGGAGGCCATCGCGGAGCTGGCCGAACGCGGCGGGGCCGTGGCGGAATTCCCCACCACGATCGAGGCCGCGACGGCCGCCCGGGACCGGGGTATGCCGGTGGTGATGGGCGCGCCCAACGTGCTGCGCGGCTCGTCCCACTCGGGCAACGTGTCGGCCGTCGAGCTGATTTCGCGGGGTCTGGTCACCGGTCTGGCCTCGGACTACCTGCCGTCGGCGCTGCTGGCGGCATGTTTCGGGCTGGCCGGTGACGGGGCGGTCGGGCTGCCCGAGGCGGTGCGGCTGATAACCGCCGGACCCGCGGCCGTGGCCGGGCTCACCGATCGGGGCAGTCTGGTTCCAGGTAGCCGTGCGGATCTGGCGATCGTGGACGTCGACGCGGGACCCGCGGTCCGCGCGGTGTTGTCGGCGGTGCCGCGATGAGCGAGCGACCGATGGACGCCGCCGACAGCGCGCGGCAGCGTCCGCGCATGATCGGCTGGCCGGTCCCGGACCCGGTTGTGCCCGACGACGTAAGCCCGATCCTCGCCGAGGCCGCGCGTGCCGCGGTCACCGCGTTCCGCTTGGCCCGCAGGCGTTTCGACCGTGAAGAACTCGCGGAGAAGGTACAGATGGGCGCGGACGGCACCCCGACGATGCGGCTGGATCTCGCGGTCGACACCGCCATCGCCGAGGTGATCCAGAAACACCGGATCAACCTGCTCAGCGAGGAGATCGGCGTCATCGACAACGGTTCCGCGACAACGCTGGTCGTCGACCCGGTCGACGGCACGGCCAACGCGGCCGCCGGCGTGCCGCTGTCCGCCTTCGCCGCGGCGGTCAGCCGTGACGGCGTGCTCACCGAATCGCTCACCTGCTGGCTGGACACCGGCCGCTGCTGGCACGCGGTCGCGGGCCGCCCCACCCCGTTTCGTACTACCGGCCGCACCGCGCTCGACGGCGGCGCGATCAGCCTGCTGCGCCCGCATCCGCACGGCAACCGCGACGCGTGGTGGCGCGTGACCGAACGCGCCGCTCGGGTTCGCATCCTGTCCACCAGCTGTCTGGAGGCGGCGTTGGTGGCCGAGGGGTCCACCGACGCGTTCGCGGACGCCGGAACCGATACGCACCGCATCGTCGACCTGGCGGCGGCGATGGTATTGGTGCCCGCCGCCGGTGGTGCGGTGCTGGATGCCTACGGCCGACCGCTGGTCGTGGACAACGATCTGACCAGGCGCTGGTCGGGGGTGGTGGCGGCGACCCCGCAGCTGGCCGAGGAGATCGCGGCGGCGATCAGGGGCTGATCCACGCGAACCCGGTACTGCGACGGCTCGCCTTCATCCGGGGGTAGCCGTCGCAGTACCGCGTTGCCGGGAGGTGTTTCGACCGGCGACAACCTGCTGGCGGCTTCCCGGGCGCTTTCGATTTCGTCCCACGGGCATTCGGCTGGCATTCACCGAACGAGAGGAGCGTGAGCCGTCGAGCAGGGGAAATCGTGAAGGAGTACATCGCGTGACTACGACCCTGGAACATCCGCCGCAGACCGACCAGGTGAACCGGGCATTGGACGAGGCGCCGCCGAGCATCTTCCATCTGAAGGCGGCGGTGGTGTCCGGGATGGGCTTCTTCACCGACGCCTACGACCTGAACGTCATCTCCACCGCGCTGCTGCTGTTGAAGCCCGAATACCACCTGTCCGCCGGACAGGTCGGGCTGATCGGCAGTACCTCGCTGATCGCGTCCTTCGTGGGCGCCGTGCTGTTCGGACGGCTCGGAGATCTGGTGGGGCGCAAGCGGATCTACGGCCTGGAGGCGGCGATCATGGTGATCGGCGCGGTGGGCAGCGCGCTGTCGCCGAACTTCACCTGGCTGCTTATCGCCCGGTTCGTCCTGGGTATCGGCATCGGCGGGGATTACCCGATCTCGGCGACCATCATGACCGAGTACGCCAACCGGCGCAGTCGCGGCAAACAGGTCGCGATGATGTTCTCCACGTACACCTTCGGCCAGATCGGCGCGTTCATGGTCGGCCTGACCCTGCTGGCGGCCGGAGTGAACCACGACCTCGCGTGGCGGCTGATGCTCGGGTTGGGCGCGCTGCCCGCGCTCGGGGTGCTCTACAGCCGTCGCCGTATGCCGGAGTCGCCGCGGTTCACCGCGTTCTCGGGCGACCGGCCGCAGGCGGTCCGCGACCTGAACAGCCTGCTGCCGGGCGCGGTGGACAAGGCCGGCGAGCAGATCGCCGGGCCGAGCGCGCGCGGTTCCTGGCGCACCCTGTTCACCAGCCGGACGCTGCTGCTGACGCTGCTCGGCACCGCCGGGGCGTGGTTCGCCTACGACGTTGCGGTGTACGGGAACAGTATCTCGCAGCCGGCGATCATCAACAGCGTCATATCGCACCCTTCGCCGGTCGAGGTGACCGCGATCAACCTGATCCTGGCCGTCGTCTTCGCGCTCACCGGCCTGTGCGCGGGCATCTGGCTGATGGACCGCATCCCGCGTCGCGTCCAGCAGATCATCGGCCTGGCGGTATCCGGCGTTGCGCTGCTGGCCATCGGCCTGCTCCCCGGCGTCACCACCCATATCGCGATGTTCGTGATCCTGTTCGGCATGTCGTCGTTCGGATCGACCTTCGGTCCCTGCCTGACCACCATGGTCCTGGGCGCCGAAATGTTCCCCATCGGCGTCCGAGCCACCGCCCACGGCCTGTCCGCGGGCATCGGCAAGATCGGCGCATACGTAGGCGCTCTGGTCGCTCCTGTCCTCCTGGCCGACATCGGCCTTCCGCACACCGAACTCCTTGCCGGAGTGGTCTTTCTGATCGGCATCCCTCTGACCCTGGTGCTCCGGGAACCCTCGGGGCGAGCGCTGAACTGAGGCGCTCCGGTAGGTCGAGAGGCGGCCGGCCGAGCGGTTGTTGTCGGTCCATCGCAGTAGGTTCACGGTATGTCCGCGATCTTCGATTGGGCCACTGCCGACAACCTTCAGCCCGAGCCGATCACGGTCGAGATCTGGCGGCGGCTCCCGGAGGAGTTCAGCCGACGCGTCGAGGTCGTCAACGGTAATGCGGTCCGCTGCGAGCCGGCGACCAGGGCGCATCAGAAGGCCGCCCGTCAGATCACGAACATGATCGAGGAAGCGGCGCGCGACTATATGCGGGCCAACCCGGAGGACTGTCTCGATACCGATGCCGGCTTAGAGGTAGTCCTCTGGGAGGTCCCCAGGGCGACGATCCGCAGACCCGATGCCGCCCTGTTCGAATGTGCGCCGAATGAGGCGCGTCCCCTCCCGGCCCGGCATATCAAGGTCATCATCGAGGTCATCTCGTACGACAACGCGAAATCCGACCGGATTGAGAAGATGGCGGAGTACGCGGCGGCCGGGATCCCCTGGTACTGGATCGTCACCCTCGAGGACAACTCCGTCCACGGCATCGAGGTGCACGTACTGGACCATCAGACCCGGGCGTACAAATTCGTCCGGGAACTGCGGCCCGATTTGGGAGCCGCCGTCGATGTGCCGATCCGGATTCGTATCGATTGGGATCGGCTCACCGACCTGGTTCTGTGATCCTGTCGCAGCGCGATATCCGGCGGCAATGCGCTGGGGAACCGAAGACCGCCGCATTTCCGGGGTATACGGCGGCCTTCGGCTTTACGCGTCGATATAATCGGCGCGAGTCTCGAATTCCTCCGTGATTCGAATTCGCTCGGCGACTCGCCGGGCCAGCAGGATTATCGCCTGCTCGCTCAGGATTCCGAGCAGGCCGGCTCGCTCGTCGACCTCGGAGATCTGCAGACGATCGAATACGTAGCCGGGATCGCTGAGCAGTTCATCGAGTTCCATGCCGACGATCGCTTGATCGCGGGTGAGCATCCGGCCGGCGAGCCAACTCAGCTGCCATGTGTTGGCGCGGTCGGTCGACACCCGGAAGGCTCGCTCCGGGGTGATGTCGCTGCTGATCGACCATGCGGTGGAGTATAAAGTCACCTTGTGCCCTCTTCGTGAGAGATATTTGTCGGATGACGTCGTCAGTATGATCCGGAAATACTGGTATGTGAATACGGATCAATTCAATCGGCGCCTGCCGGAGCGGTAATGCACGCAAATCGTGCAGACCGAAAGCCGGGATCGACATCCCGCGCAGTGCGGAATACGCTTGATTTCCAGCGATCCCGGTAAGGAACGGGTGGTCCGCATGACAGGTGCCCCACACACCACCAGGTGTGCGCGTCGCGTCGCCCGGGAGACCAAGATCGCGGGCGGCTCCGATTACGAGGTCGCGCTGGCGGTGCACCGGCACTGCGGCCTGTCGTTGCTGCGGGCGCATCGAATAGCCTGCGGCTACACCCTGGTCGAGGCGATCGAGGCACTCAAGGAGATCCTCGCGTCGCGGGGGACCCCGAGCGAGGGCCTGAGCCATCAGCGGCTGTCCCGATGGGAGCACGAACAGGACATGCCGTCCCCGCGATACCTCGACGCGCTGTGTTATCTGTACCGAACCAGACCCGACCGGCTCGGTTTCGGGCACGACTATTCGGATCCGGATCCGGTCTCAGAGAACGGAGTCCAGGACATCATGGATAGGCGTCGATTCGTGGGCCTTGCCGCGACAGGTGCGATGTTCATCTCGGCATCACCGACTGCCGGACTGTTCGGCGAGCAATTCGATCCACCCGGCGGCCGACGCGCGACGACGTCCTATGTCGAGTTGCTCGAGGAACTCACCGAGCAGAGCGGATATGAGCTCTACACCTCGCCGAGACAGTTCATTCCCGCACGGATGGTCGACCTGGCTCGCGTGCAGGCGTGCCTGTTGAGTACGACGACCGAAGACATCCGGCGCCGGCTGTATCGGGTATTCGCCAAGAACGCCGGGCTCATCGCCTCGCGGCTCACCGATGTCGCCAGCGCCGGCGACACATTCGAGTGGTATGGCATCGCCCGCCGCGCTGCCAGACTGTCCGAGGACACGATGGTGCAGGCATGGATCGCCAGCGGGACAAGTGACGCATGCGGCTTCCACCACCAGTTCAGACCGGGTCTGGCGGCCGCACACGCCGCCCAATCGGCCGGACCGGGCCGGGCCAGCTCGTCGGCGGTCCTGGGCTTTCTCGCCGAGGCTGCCATCCAGGCACGCATGGGGCGTCGCCGCGAGAGTTTCGACGCGGTTCGCAATGCCGACCGGATGTTCGCCATGCTTCCGGACGGTGATTGCGTGGCCGACGGGTTCCATATCAGCGAGTATCTGCTGCGCTGGGGTCAGGCCAGCTCCCTGACTCTGGTCGGGGCGCACACCGAGGCAATACCGCTGCGCGGTCAGGTGCTGAATTCTCCACTGGCCGAGCATGATCAGGTCGGTAAGGCGCTGATGCACCTCGACGAGGCCGCCGCCCGGATCGACGCGGGCGAACTGGAATGGGGCTGTCACACGATCACGACGACGTGGCGACATCTGCCGAGCGAATTCCACTCCGGGCTCGTTCCGCAACGGGCCGTGGAGATCCTCGATGTCCTGGGGGCCGACCGCGCCTCCCTCCGTCACGTCGCGGAGGTCCGCGAACTGGTCGAGTCCTCGGCCGCGGACTCGACCATCGGCCGGGACATGCTCACATGATCGGCTCGCCGCGCGGCCCGGATCCATCCGCGGGCACCGGGTGCCGCGCCGGGCTGGAGTCCCGGCGCAGATCGAGTGTGACGCAATGAAATCCGCCGCCCATAACGCGCGCGTGTCGCAGGGTGTGCGGGACGACGTCGACGCCTCGGCGTCGCAGTGCGGCGATGAGGTCGTGCTGTGCGGCGTCGACGACGGCGAGGTCGGGCCGGACCATCAGCAGGTTCATCCCGATCCATATGGAGGACAACGGATATCGGGACGAGCATGGTTGAGTGGCCATGGGCGGACACCAGAGGTGGTCCCAGGACCGCAGCGGTTCCGGCAGCTGTTCGAGGTCCTGGATGCGTTCGGGGTTGAGCAGGACCAAGCCCTCGTGCAGCAGGCTGATGGTGGAGTCGATATGGGTGTACGGGTAGACGCCCCTGATCGGGTGCACGCGGTAGTCGCCCAGGGCGCGCAGCGTGGTCTGCAACCAGCGATGGCCGAGTTCGTTGCCGCTGGCCGAGACCAGATAGAACAGGTCGCGACCGCAGCGCAGGACGTTCGCGGCGTCGAAGGCCGGCTCGATCTCTCCCAGGGCGACGCGGCCGTCGCCGTCGTCCGGGAACAGCTCGTCCCGCAATTGTGGTGGGGGAGCGGCGATCCAGGCGGATCCGGCGAGCATGCGCTGCTGGAACAGCTCCCGCAGGCCCGCGAGCTCGAACATGCGCGCCCGCATGGGACTCGGCGTACCGATGATGGTCGAGCCGACGATCAGGGCGAGATCGCGCGGGCAGTAGGAGTAGAAGCCGCTGGTGCGCCAGTGCGGTGTGCCGAATTCACGGGCGTGGTCGACCGGAGCGGGACGATGCACCGTGATCCCCAGGCCCGCGAGGAGGTTCGCCAGCCCGTCGAGGTCGTCGGCGGCCTCGGCGAGGATCCGGGGTGGGAATGCGCCGACCGGGATCCGCGCCAGCTCATCCGCGTCGAGATCGGGGTAGAGGTTCAGCCGCGCGGATCGGTCCAGCGGCGGGATCCGAGCGCTGTCCGCCCGGCCGACCACCACCTCCGCCAACGGGCTGAATTCGTCGTCCGAGCCGACCGGCCCGGGTACAGGACATGCCCGGGCCGGAGCAAGCTCTGTCGTGATCGGGTGCGGCGATGCGATGAGATGCGGCGGCTTGACGGGGGGCCGCGGCGTGATGAGCGGCCGCGGGGTGAGTGGGTACGGCGACACGAGCGAGTGCTGGGGCGCGGGTTTCTGCTGGGGCGTGCGTGGGTAGAACATGGCGCTGTCCTTTCGAACACAGGGGGTCGGATATTCGGGGGAAGGCGTTCAGTTGAGCGCGCGTATTGCCCCGCGGCGGCGGTGCGCCCGGATCGATGCGCACGTCATGGTGCGCAGCAGCCAGCGGTCGGTGCCGTCGTATCGAGGGTGGAATACGGTGCGGCCGTGGACCGTTCGCCGGTTATCGGCGAGCAGTACATCACCGGGTTGCAGTTCGAGACCGATCGCGGCGCGGTCCAGAGCGGCCCGCAGGGCCTTCAGTGCTGCGGCCGCGTGGTGGTCCGACGGGTCGGCAGGATGCTGGTAGATCGCGTCGAAGCAGATCTCCGGGTCGGCGGCGGGGCCGGTCAGTACGGGGATCACCATCGGCTCGGTATGGTCGGGGAGATCGTGCGCGGTGTCCGGGTGGATTGTGAACCGCGCTTGGCGCAGTATCGCGACGACATCATCGGACAGGTCGAGACACCTGGCCGGCGCCAGGACCGTGACGGCTCCGGGATGGCCACGCAGACACAGCAGTCCGAAGTGGTCGCACCGGTCGTCGGTGAAAGCGTCCTCGACATGCCACTGCAACGCCGCCATGCTGCTGCCACCGGTCTGCGTGTTCTCACGACCTGGGACCGGGGTGACATGCTGCACCAGCTGCCCCTCGTACAGCGACCGGAACGTGAACGGTTCACCCAGCGCCAGCGATATGGTCAGCAACACCAGCGCGGCAGCCTCGACCACCGGCAGCGCGTCGGCCGGTGTCGAGGTGGCCGGAGTGACCGGCAAATCCGTGAGATCCGCGCACATTCCTCGCAGCAACAAGGCGTTGTGCATCGTGCCGACCGTGCGGAAGCGATGCAGGGCGACAGTCACTCTCGATGGAAGACCGCTGATCAGACCTGCGGCGACCTCGACGGGATCATTGCCGGCGTGCCGCGCGGCGACCGCCTGCAACGCAGAAGCCCATACCTGAGCCGCCTCCCGTTCCGACAGCGTCACGACCTCATCGTGAGCGAGCCGATCGAACGCACCGGCGAAGAATTTCACACCCGAGGCGGCACATTCGCCGCTCGAAGCTCGTGGGGCCATATTCGGATTCATGGTGGTGGTCCTTCGTGTCCGATTGCGGCGCATCGGCCGCTGTGCACAGCACATCCGAATCACCTCGGCGTCCGACATCGGATCGGACAAATCGGCAGTGGCTCGTCGCGTTTTACAGGTGTCCGGCGGACAGGAAGCCGACGGTGCCGGACAATTGTTGACATGCGGCGACCGCGGTCGCCGATGAGTGGGGAGGCAGGCAGTGATCATGAATCCGAATCGGTCGGTGACTCGCGAATATCTCGATACGCTGACGACGCCGTTCGAACTCGGTGGCGCCCTGCGTATAATTCGGGAAGCGGCCGACCTCTCGATTCGTGAACTCGGGAAAAAGGCAACCGATCCAAACAATGGTGGTGTCCCCAGATTCGTCGATCTGACGAAAAATCTCATCGAGGATATGGAGAAGGGCAGACGGCTCGAAGGCAACCGGATCGGCTCTGGGCAGGACAACAGGCTGGAGATCTACCTGTGGTGCTGTGGTGTCGCGAAGGAGGATCTGCCGGCCTGGCTGGAAACACGCCGTCGAGTGCTCAGGGAGCCCGCGCACGTGCCACCGGATCCAATGCCGGAGGGAGACCCGCCGTCACGTCCGGCTGTGAACGCGCTGCGCCGGGATATCCGCACGTTCATCGGCCGTGAGGTCGAACTGGAGCGCATCGTGACCGCGGCCGATGCGGGAGCGCCGATCTACATCATCGACGGCATGCCGGGTGTCGGTAAGACCGCGCTGGCCACGCGCGCCGCGCATCTATTGGCCGATCGGTATCCGGACGGCCGGTACTTCGTCGAGTTGCACGCGCACACCCCCGGCCGCGCCGTGGCCGATCCGGCGGATGTGCTGGGAGGCTTACTGATCGGCCTCGGTGTGGATATCCGGTACCTGCCCTCCACCCTTGAGGGACGGCGCGATCTGTGGCGAGACCGGTTGACCGGCAAGCGAGTGCTGTTGGTGCTCGACGACGTCCGCGACGCTGTTCAGATCGAACCGCTGCTTCCTGCCACCCCCGAATGTCTGACCCTGGTCACCAGTCGCCGCCGGCTTCTCATCCTGGACAACGCGGTGCCGCTGGCGCTGGAGATCTTCGATCCCGGCTCAGCAGCCGAGCTCTTCACCACACTGGCCGGTCGCACCGTCGAGAATCCGGAGAATAGGGCAGCGGTGGCCCGGATCGTGCAGATGTGCGGGTACCTGCCGCTGGCGATCACGTTGCTGGCCGGTCGCCTGGGACACCATCCGAGCTGGACGATCAGCGCGCTCGCCGACGAATTCGGCGCCGCGAGGGACCGGCTCGGTGAGCTCGATGCGGGGAGCCGGGTCGTGCGTGCCGCGTTCGATCTGTCCTATCGAGAGCTGCCGTCCGAGCGTCAGCTGCTGTTCCGCCGATTGGGGCTGCATCCGGGACCTGACCTGGACGCATATGCCGCGGCGGCGCTCGCCGGCATCGATGTCGAGGCGGCGCGATGGGAACTGGAATCGCTGTATACCGACCATCTTCTGGACGAGCCCGTCCATGGTCGCTATCGGCTGCACGATCTGTTGCGTGAGTACGCCCATGCGCTGGCGGGCGCCGAACCCGGCTCCGATCACGCACGAGCACAACTGCTCGACTACTTCCAGCACGTCGCTACCGCAGCGGATTGCTGGCTGGCTCGGTCGACTCGTCCTGGCCGCGAATCCGGTGCCGTCCCGGCAGGGGGAGTGCCCGCCCGCGAGTTCGGCGACGAGATTCAGGCACTGGAGTGGATGCGCCTCGAGCGAGACAACCTGCTGGCCTGCCTCGACCACACCATGAATCGTCATCGCGACCGGGTTGCCGCCCTGACCGGAGTGCTCGGGGGGCTACTGGACCGGGACGGACCGTGGCCATTGGCCTGCCAGCTACACCAGCGGGCGGTCGATGTCGCCTGGGATCTCGGTGACCGCCTTGGTGAGGCCGGTGCGCTCAACAACCTCGGCGCCGTGCACCGGCGAGCCGGAGATTACGACGCGGCTGTCGGCCGGCTCGACGCGGCACTCGTACTGTATCGCCGACTCGGTAACAGGCTCGGTGAGGCAAACGTTCTGGATAATCTCGGCAACGTGCACGAGGAGACCGGTGATTACGTCGAGTCCGCGGATCTGCATCAGCGGGCATTGGCGCTCTATGACACGCTGGGTAATCGGTTGGGTGAGGCGAATGCCTTGAACAATCTCGGTATCGTGCACGAGGAGACCGGTGATTACGTCGAGTCCGCGGATCTGCATCAGCGGGCATTGGCGCTTTATCATACGTTGGGTAATCGGTTGGGTGAGGCGAATGCGTTGAACAATCTTGGTATCGTGCGGACGCGGACGGGTTTGCATGCGGAGGCGGTTGATTTGCATGGGCAGGCGTTGGAGTTTTATCGCAAGTTGGGTAATCGGTTGGGTGAGGCGAATGCGTTGAACAATCTTGGTATCGTGCGGACGCGGACGGGTTTGCATGCGGAGGCGGTTGATTTGCATGGGCAGGCGTTGGAGTTTTATCGCAAGTTGGGTAATCGGTTGGGTGAGGCGAATGCGTTGAACAATCTTGGTATCGTGCAGACCCGGACCGGTCTGTACGCCGAGGCTGTTGACGCGCATACGCAGGCGCGGGCACTGTTCCATCAGCTCGGTAATCGGCGCGGTGAGGTGGAAGTGCTGATCGATATCGGGACGCTGCTGCTGGAAACTGGTATGCCGGACGCCGGAATGGAGAATTTCACCGAGGCTCTCGGTTTCGCCCGCGAGGTCGGCAGCCAACTCGAACAGGCACGTGCGCTGGAGGGCATCGCCCGGTGCCGAGTGAGTATCGGTGATATCAGCGGTATCGAGCAACTGCGAGAGGCGGTCGCAGTGTACCGGCGAATCGATGCACCGGAAGCCATTGCGGCCGAGGCTTATCTCTCGGAATTGGGTCTGTCCTGACGGTGCGAACGATCACTTGTTACCGGGGATCAGTCGGTTGTGGTCGCCTTGTCGGCCGCTGTCGACACAGTGAGCCCGGTGACCTCATCGAAGAGATACTGATCTACGGCATTCCGAATTGCCCGGGCCCTGCTCAGCCCGGCGGCATCACAGAACTCGATGAGCCGCTGGGAGGTATGCGCATCAATGCAGATGTCGGTCGGTTCTATGAAGCGCCGCCGGATTCCCTGGTGGACTACCATGCCGGATAGTGCGTCGAAATCAGCGGATCGGGCGCACGGTACGCAGGAAATGTGGTGGACGTCGACCTCGGACGCTCCCACGATCGGGTTGATATCACCGACGACATCGAAGGAATCGAGCATCTTGACAATGGCAGACCGGATGAGCTCCTGTTCGGATGTGGCCGTTTCATGGGCTAAGCTGCCCAGCCGCGACACGATGGCTGCCAAGAACCCGACTGTGAGCCGCGTTTCGGCGGCGTTGCGAGTCATGAACTGCACACCTGCCTTTGGGCCGTGAACGAAAGAGGCTTCAGCACCATCGAAACACGACCATGACGAGCCACCTACAGCACATATTAGCAGTCGTGCACCGCCGCAACGGTCCGAACGCCCGTCCCGTGCTGCGGCTGGGCGCGGGCGGTGCGCTGGGCAGGCAGGGCGGCCGAGCCCGCAGTGTCCGACTTCTTCGCGGTGATCCGGCGATGTGCTACGAGGAGTGTGCCGGTGTGGGCCTGCCGAGATGGGATTCGAAGTGGGTCTCGATGCCCTGTGTCGGTCTGCGAATATTCATGCCATCCGTGACGAATGCGGGTGTCAGCGTGAACCCGGATCCACCCAGCCCGCCGAGATGAAGTACGCCGAGGTTTCCGGTTCTGCTCCACGGAACCCACTCCGCGATCGCACGTTCCGCAGCAGGGCGCAGGCCATACCAGGATAGATAGTCGCCGGCGGCTAGGGCGGGGCCGAAGACGGGAAGTCGTTCGAGCACCCGGTCTCGGATCTCGTGGATCGCGTCGACTACATACCGGGGCACGCGGGCCGGATCGTCGAGTCCGCGGGCGAGTTCCTCGTATTCCTCTGGCTCGGTAACCAGTCTGCCGGAGACACCGCCCAGGCATACGTGCCCGCATGCCCGGTGCGGAACGCTGTAGGTCAGCTCGTGCTCCCGGTCCTGGTCCATCAGCACCATCCGATCGAACGGCTCAGGCACCTTGTGTAGATCGATCAGCAGCAGTGCGCCAAAGTCTCCCTCGATCCGCCGCTCGCCGAGCAGGAACTGGGCTCGATCACCGGCGGCGACGCAGGCGAGTTCCGCGCCGAATTCCACGGTCATGGTCAGCAGATCACCGATGTCGCTCAGATGACGCGGGAGTGCGGTCACACCGGGCAGGTCGCTGACCGCGCGGAACAGGCGGGGCATGAGTGCGCAAGCTGATACCACCGATCCGCTGTCCAGGACGGCCGCTCGATGGTAGAAGGGCGAAAAGTCAGCCGGGGCAGCCATTCTCGCGGTCCCTGGATGTCCGGGCGGGAGTTCGACCCGATCTTCCCGGGTGAGAAATACGGTCTCTGCGTGCCCGAGCAAGTCGCCGAACCCCAACTCGTACAGCATATCCCAGCGCTGGAACGATCGTCGCGCCCACTCTGCGGCCCGGGGATCCCGATTCAGGAACGGCATGTGACAGCCGCTGGCGCCGAAGCTCGCGATCCGCCGATCGTGCCGATCCGCGACCCACAGAATCTCGATCGGCCTGGACGCACGCCGCCCGGCCGAGAACAACTCGTAGACGACTTGATGGCCCACAATCCCGTGGCCCACAACAACTGCCCGTCCAGTACGCAACGCGGTCTCGCGGAAGGTCTCCGGCCGAATTGCCTTGCTGCTACCGTAGGAACGCTTGTACATCGTCAGGCACCTCTTCCGCTGGATCGGGGGCCTCGAGCCCTACGGTCCCGGATGCCTGATAATTACCCATTTCAAGCTGTACTAATCACTTTGGAATTGTCGGCGAGTCCGACTTGACAAGGTGTCCTGCTAACGGCAGTCTACGTCGGAGGGCTGCCTCGGGGCCCCCTGCAGCGGGCCCACCAGGTCCCCGCAGCGTAGCGGTGGACCTTAGGAGAGGGATACAGGCGTGCGTGAGGTGAAGCTGGCCGCGACACTCAGGCGTCTCATCGACGAGAGTGACTATCGAGGTAACCGAAAGCGAATTAGCGCCGAACTCGGCATCACGCCAGCCGCTTTGTCTCAATACATAAACGGTCAGACAACACCCAGCGTGGACAAGCTGGTAGCGATCGCCGACCTGTTCGGGGTCTCGTTGGACTACCTGATGTTCGGCGAAGACATTGTCGCCGACGCGAGCGGTACGTTGGACTATGGTCCGCTCGCCCGGTACATGGAAACCCGCCTCAACTCCATGCGAGCCGAGTTCGCCGCACAGTCGGCGTTCGTCGCGAAGATCGGGACGATAGTCACCGACCACATCGCGGCGGCGGCACAGGTCGCCGCCAAGCGCCCGGCAACTCTTTATGGCATGGTCGACCAGGATCAGGCCCTCGAACTGGAACGATTCAGCGAGGTCAGTACGATCGCGGCCATGGATCTGAACGCGGATCTCATCAGGGTGAAGAGCGATGTCGAACAGGGGGTGGCTGCGGGGCGCTTCCTCACGGTCGTAGCGGAGAATCTCGCCAGGGAGCGCAGCTATCATTTCGTACTCTCGCCGAAAATGCGGAATCGTGATTCACTCATCCAGCAGTTTCGTACACTGCTCCTGCGGCAAGAGTTGAGCCCCAGTGATCTCGATCGCTGTACATTCAGTGTTGCCTCGGATATTTTTTATGTTGGCTTCTGCCTCTTCAAGTTGGATGTACCGGGGCTGCGCAGCCAAAGTCCGGTATTATATCAATATGTCGAGTCGTATATCGGAGAAGATGGTCGGATAGGATTTATCGAATCGGGGTCGTCGAGCCACTTCGAGCACTCTCTGATGGATCGAGAACACAGACTGCTTGCTTCGCAAGTGTTGGAGCGTTTGCTTCCGGAACCTGGTCGTGATACCAGCTCAGCGCCGGGTGCCGCGAAAGGTACTCGTGCATGAGCCAATTCCGCGAGATGTCATTGGATGCGGACTGCCCGCCACAATACTCTCGGCAATTTAAGAGTATGTGTGTTGTGTGGGGGAGCCTTTTCGGGCGCACTCAGGGTGTGGTTATCGCACGAGTCATAGAGGTCGCGCCGCATCCGAACGCGGAACGTATCAGACTGGCCATCATCGACCTCGGCGACGGGTTCAAGAGGCAAGTTGTCTACGGCGGTGCCCGCGAACTCTGTCCGGGTGATCTGGTGCCTGCCGCGCCGCCGGGAGCGCGGGTCCCCGGCAAGAAGAAGATGCGCAAGCGAAACTATCGCGGCCAGTCCTCTCACGGTATGTTGTGCAGCTCGGACGAGTTGGGATGGACCAGCTGTGGCCCGGATGAAGTGGCCCTTCTCGACCAGAACCTCCAAATCGGCCAAACCCTGGACCACGTTTTCGACCTACTGTCCCTGCGGTCGGATGTTCTGATGGCATACCGCTGCAAGGGTGTAGGTTGCGCAACCGAGCGCCTGGAGACTTGCTCCGGGGTACTCGGATCAGGACCAGATCCTCGAGTTCGAGCGGTACAGTGAAATAAGCACTGTTGCTATCGCCGAATATGCGAAATTATGATCCGTACCTTCCAGGCCATTTCCGTATATCTCGAGCGGTAGCTTGGTATTATGAAAGGTACACGCGTGGGCCCTTTACCTCGAACCATAGACGCCGCAGATTTCCTGTATACGCCATGCTCGCGGCCTTTCCCGGCGCAAAACTTTCGCAGCAGCAGATCCCTGGACTCTCAGGTCGGTCCATCCTCCGGGACAGTGCGTTCGTACTACTCCTTCCCGAGAGACTATCTGGCTCAGTTCTACGAGGGTGATGTCGATCCCGGTAATCAGGCATTGTTGCGCTTCTATGCCACGGTTTATCTGGATCTGGCCGGGAGAAGCCTACTCGAATTCGGTGGCGGTCCGACGATTTATTCTATCATCACGGCGGCCCGTACGGCTGGTTGGATACATTTTTGCGACTATAATTCGGCATGCCTGCACGAGGTGGATTTATGGTGGCGTAACGGCGATGACGCGTTCGACTGGAGTAGATTTATTGATTACGCATTGCAGTGTGAAAAGGATGGTGCGGGAAGCGGAGCTGCAGGGGATGTACTACAGCGGGCTGGCCTGCTGCGCCGACGTATTCGTCAGATTTCGTATTGTGATATCCTCGCCGATGATCCATTACTGGGATGCTCGCTCGGCCCGTACGGTGTGGTCGCCAATACGTTCTGTCTCGACTCTATGATCGAAGACAAGGCGCAATGGGAAGGCCTCAATCGAAAGCTTGCCGGACTGGTGGACAGAAAAGGTCTGTATGTCACTGTTTCACTTTTGAACGCATCGCATTGGACTGCCGGCGGCGTAAGGTATCCTGCGGTGACGCTCACGCCGGGGGATGTGCTCGATCTGTATGCAGACCTAGGGTTCCATGTGACATATAGCGAGGTCGTAGAAAATTTGGAAGGGAAGATAGGTTACGATGGTTTTATTATGGTGTGCGGTCAAAGGTAGGAGCCCTATTCAGAGCGGGGAGCTATTTTTCCATAAATATTCGAAGAGCTTTCTGGAATTATCTAGATGTACTCGATCGTGAAGTGCATGTGCAGTGAAGTGTCCTGACGGTGGGAGTGTGAAGCTTATCCAGCCATCTTCGTCGACGAAGTCTCGGATCGTTTCGAAGAACGAAGGCTTCTGCATTATCAGAGACGCAGTGTCGAGTCTGCAGATACCGAGGCCCGAGAAAATCGGAGCGTCTGTGACGCGGAATTGACAGCATTTGTTGATAGAATCGGCCGAGCATTGTTGAATCAGCATATTACGCATGCGGATTACAAGCTCTTTCCAATCGGTGTCGAGCCATCCCGGAAGCAAAAACCGATATCGCCGCTGCGCATTGATATTCTGTGCAACGATTGTCAAGTAACGGCCGGCGGCATCCTGTCCGGAATCCGGTAGGACGATAATGTCTGCAGCGAGGTCCATGGTGATAATGGAGATCTGTTCCGCGCACATCTCGAGGATGGTGGTGTCATCATCCGGTAGCAAGCCAGCGAATATGGGGCGATCTCCTTCCACTGCACTCATCACCGCTGCGTCGATCTGTTCGGCGAGCACACGCCCTACCCGTGAGACGACAGCCGAGTGTTGGCGTGTCACCTCCTGGGCACGTGAAACGGAGACATCGACGTATCGGACCAGCGGGCCGAGGTCCGGTGGAGCGGAACTGCGGATTTGGTCGCCGTACACCAGATAGTCCAGGCTCACGCCGAAGAAGTCCGCGAGCCTCACGAGCACCTCGAAACTGGGGCGCGTGCGTGAGGTGAGGTACTGGGACAGGGCGGCGGGGCTGATCCTCACGGCTTGACAGATTTTTCCGCGATTTCTCCTGTAGCCACCTTGGTCGATGAGGTCCGACAGAATTTCGCCCAGCTTCACTTCACGACTCATCGGCGCGAGCCTACCTGCCTGTACTTCGAGTGCATGCGTACTCCGAGCACCCATGCGATAGTTGAACTGAATTTTATCGCAAGCTACGCTTCACGGCGGGTTGCGATATCGCAACCATTTAAACCACACTTGCAGTGTCTGCGGCGGCACACCGAGTAAGTGAACGCTACCCGGCGGGATTGCGCCCCACCGGGTAGCAACGTAAGTCATCTTTGTTCTGCGACAACTCACAGGAGGGGTCTGAATGAGCCCCGAATACCATCATAGTCCGGCATGCCGAAACAAGGAATTATTATCCTCGAATTCAGATCCGGCAGGTACTGGGCCGGAGACCGTTCGGCATTGGCGGCTGGATCGGCTGCTCCGGAGATTCAACAACCGTCTCGCGGTAGTAGGGACGAAGCTGTTCGGCACCATGTGGGCATGCTATGGATTTACCGTATTCGGACTCTGTCCACTTCTCGACCCGCACCACCTGGGTATCTACTTGTACTGGTCCAATGTTGTCCAGCTCGTCGCTATGCCGATGCTGATGGTAGGCACCGCCCGTATCGGCGCCGAGGCCGAACGTCGTGCCGAGAACAACCACGACAGAATGATGAGAGAGCTTGCACGTAGGTCGGATGTCCCTTCTCGTAGGATCATCTCCGCGTGCCGACTGGTCAGAGAGCCTGGAGGCGGTGCGGTCGAGAGCGGTCGACCGGCGGGTGACTCAACCGAAGAAGCCTGCATATGGACAGCGTCGCTGTGTACACCGACATACTGTCCAGCTGCTATGTGAACCTACTGCGCGGACACGAATCGGGGTCGAGCACCACAAGTGCTCGACCCCGATCCTGGCGCCGAGGTGGCACCTGGATTCTCGATCCTCAGTAGTTCGGCTGTTGCAGCGTTGTCTTCTCGTTGGTGGTGCCGTCCGGCATGGGCCGGCCGGTGGTGTCGAGTTGGGTCATGACGATGTTGACCTGGTCGCCGACCTTCCAGGCTCCGCCCTTGTTCGAATTGACGGTGATCGGTACGGCGTGGGGGGTGCCGTCGCAGGTGATGTACTGGTCTGTGATCGTGACTGCGCCGACCGACCCGTCGGCGGGGTGGGATACCTTCACGTCCAGGCTGTAGACGGTGTCGGCCGCGTAGCAGGTCATGTAGTAGTTGAATACGGCACCGGGGGCGTGGTTGATGCTGCCGGCCGTGACCACGCTGACTGTTCCGGCGGCCGCGTCCGCGGCGGGGGCCAGTGCGATGGGCGCGGACAGGGCTGCGATGCCCAGTAGCAATGCGCTGGAGGTTTTGAACACGGCGCGGCGGGCGCGTCGATCGGTCACCATCGGGAGGTCCCTTCTCTCCGGGCGACGCTCTGGATCGTGTCGTGCCCGTCTATCCGCGGCTCAGGCTACCGGCTCCCGCCGGAATCCACTCGCCGAGCCTCCTCGAAGCGAATCGAGGGATGACCTTCCCGGGCGGTGTCGGCGGGTATGAGGGCGAGCAGGTCCTGGCAGGCGGTGTGTAGCCGGGTGCGCAGGTCTGCGGCACGGTCGGCGAGGTCGGCTTGGTTGCGGACATACTCGGCGCGGCCGGCGGGGGTTTCGATGCGAACGGGGGTGTAACCGTACTCGGTGAGGTCGTAGGGGCTGGCGCGCATGTCGAGTTCGCGTGCGGCGCAGGCCAGTTCGAAGCAGTCGAGCAGGAGGGCCGAGTCGACGAGGGGGACCAGTTTGAAGGCCCACTTGTACAGGTCCATGTTGGCGTGCAGGCAGGCCGGTTGTTCGCGCTGGAGCTGGGATTCGCGGGTGAGGGGTTCGGCGTTGCGGGGGACCGCGTCCGGGGTGAAGAAGCGGAAGGCGTCGAAGTGGGTGCAGCGCAATGACATCGACTCGACCACCGAATCGGTGCCCTCGTGGCCGAGGCGTAGCGGGACCTGTTGGTGGCGTACCTCTTCGCTGCGGTACACCATCGCCCACTCGTGCAGTCCGAAACAGGATAGCTGGGCGGGGCGGGATGCGGTGGCGCGCAAGAGATCCGCCACGTATCCGACGGTGTCGGCGCGGCGGGCGAGGTAGGCGGGATCCGCGGTCCAGGTGCGAATATCCGGCGCGGCCGCCTCGGCGTGGGCCTCCGTCATTCCGGCGTGACTATGGCCGGAACCCGCTAGTTCGGGGGCCGAGGCGGTGGAATCCCGCCACCAGCGCTCCGGCATGACGGCCGGGGGTCGCACCGAGGCGACGGAATGGCGGTGGTATCCGCGCGCGCCGTCGTACTCGCGCGCGTTCTCCAGCGCCACGCCGTACCCCGGATGCCAGCGGCGCAGCTGCGCGGGTTTGTGCCCGTAATAGGTGAACAGGAAATCGATCACCGGATGCTTCGAACCCGCCGCCCGGTGTTCGAGATAGGGCCCGATGAGGCCGTCGACCCGCGCACAGTGGGCTGCGGCCAGGGCGCGCCACTCGTGCTCAGGCAGTAGCCGAATTCGCCGTTGCGCCAGGTCGGAGCGAGGCACGTCGCCGGAGTGCACCGGTGCCCGATCGGCTCCGGCTCGCTCCCGATCCTGCCCGCTCATTCCGCGATGCGGTGGGTGGCGTCGCGCACGGTGCCGACGAACTCCTCCACCAAGTCTTCCAGGGCGACGATGCCGACGGTATTGCCCCGGCTGTCGACGACGCGGCCCAGATGTGAGCTGGTCCGGCGCAGGCGGGACAGCGCCTCGTACAGGGTGGTGCCCATGCTCACAGTCGGCAGCGGGCGGATATCGGCCCGGGGGATGGGGGTGGCCGGGCCCGCCGCGTCGTCGGCGACCTTGTCCAGCACATCCTTGACGTGCAGGTAGCCGACCAGTGTGCCGTCGTCGGTGCGGACCGGGTAACGGGAGAATCCGGTCTCGGTGACCGCGGACTCGATATCGCCGAGCGTGGTCCCGTCCCCGCGCAGCGGCACCGAGCGGGCCTTCTCCAGGGGCACCATCACATCGGCGACGATGCGGTCGGTGGTGCCCAGCGCCTGGGTGAGGCGGCGGTGCTCCTCCTCGTCGATCAGGCCCTCCGAACGGGATTCGCCGATCATCTCGGCCAGTTCGACCGAGGAGACGGTGACGTCGAGCTCGTCCTTGGGCTCGATCCGCAGTGCGCGCAGCGACAGATTCGCCGCCAGGTTGTACAGCATGATCACCGGCCGGGCCAGCCGCAGCCAGATCAGCATCACCGGAACCAGCAGCAGCGCAACGCGTTCCGGACCGGCCAGGGCGATGTTCTTCGGGATCATCTCGCCCAGCAGCATATGCAGCACGACCACCACGCACAGCGACACCGCGAGGGCGATGGGGTGCACCAGCTGCTGGGGCACGTGGGCCAGTGCGAACGGCTCGTGCAGCAGGTGTGCGATGGCCGGTTCGGCGATGCGGCCCAGCAGCAGCGAGCAGATGGTGATGCCCAACTGTGCGGCGGCCAGCATCATCGACAGGTGCTCACCGGCCCGGATCACCGTCACCGCACCGCGTTTGCCCTGTGCGTCCAGGGCCTCGAGCCGATCGCGGCGGGCGGAGATGAGGGCGAATTCGGCGCCGACGAAAAATGCGTTGCAGCACAACAGGATCAGCGTCAGCAGCATTCCGAACAGGTCATGCATGGTGCACCTCCCATTCGACCATCGTGTCCGCGTCGACCGGTCGCAGCAGGATCCGGTCGATCCGCCGCCCGTCCATGCGCTCGACCCGTGCCAGCCAGCCGCCGGCCGAATTCGGCTGCATCGAATTATGTTGCCCGGAACCGGGCTCGGGCAGCAGTACCTCGTCGCCGGGTTCCGGCATGCGGCCCAGGATGGTCAGCACCAGACCGCCCAGGGTTTCGTATTCCCCTTCGGGCGCATCGTATCCGGTGGTGCGGGCGACCTCGTCGATGCGCAGCAGGCCCGAGCAGTCCCAGCCGCCGGAGGTGCGGCGCACGTCGAGCTCCTCCTCGTCGTGCTCGTCGCGCACATCGCCGAGGATCTCCTCGATGATGTCCTCCATCGTGACGATGCCCGCGGTGCCGCCGTACTCGTCGACCACGAGCGCGACCTGCATGCCATCCGCGCGCACTCGCTCCAGGACCTCGTCGCCGTCGAGACTGGCGGGCACGATCGGCACCCGGCGGGCGATGGTGCGCAGCCGGATGCTGCCGCGATCGGGGCCCGGATGCGCGAACGCCTGTTTGACGTGCACGACGCCGAGGGTGTCGTCCAGGTCGCCGTCGATCACCGGAAACCGGGAGAATCCGGTGCGGCTCGCGGCGGCGATGAGGTCGGCGATGGTGTCGTCCTGATCGAGGGACTCGATCTTCACACGCGGGGTCATCAGATCCTCGGCGCTGCGCTCGCCGAATTGCAGCGAGCGGTCCACCACCAGGGCGGTGCGCTGGTCCAACACGCCGCGCTGCGCCGAGGTTCGCACCAGCGAGCCCAGTTCCTCCGGGGAGCGCGCCGAGCGCAGCTCCTCGGCCGGTTCGATGCCCAGACGCCGCACCGCCCAGTTCGCGGTGCCGTTGAGCAGCCGGATCAGCCAGGTGAAGGTGGTCGAGAACACGATCATCGGGATGGCGGTCAGGCGTGCGGCGCGCAGGGGCGCGGCGATGGCCATATTCTTGGGCACCAGCTCTCCGTAGACCATGGACAGCGAGGTGGCGAGCACCAGCGCTACGACAATGGAAATACCTTGCGCCGCACCCGGACTCGCGCCCAGAGCGGTGCACAGCGGGGCGATCAGCCGAGCCAGGACGGGCTGGGCGATATAGCCGGTGATCAGGGTGGTGAGGGTGATGCCGAGTTGAGCGCCCGAGAGCTGGAACGACAGGGTTCGGTGGGCGCGACGCACCTGCCGGGCGCGACGGTCGCCATCGCGCGCATGCGCCTCGACGGTGCTGCGTTCGAGTGCGGTGAGCGAGAATTCGGCTGCGACGAACAGGGCGGTGCCCGCGGTGAGCGCGATGAAACCCGCCAGGCTGAGAATCGTTGGCACGACCGACACGTCAGCACCGTCCCCAATGTCCGATTGGGCTCGACTGCCGGGCTGGAGTATGTCGATGAACTGCTGTGTGGACGGAGGCGCCGGGTATGTCACCCGGCTCGGTAGAGTCGCCCTCCGAGGTAGCGCCGCCGGACGCGGGTGACAAAGGGTTCCTTTCGCAGGTGGAGGCAGATTTCGTCTGACGATCCGGGCGTAAGAGAGCACCCCCACGTCCGACACTCGCCATAATACCGGCAGCCGCCGACGAATCGCCTACCGCGGTGCGCGGCGACGCTCACATCCGGTTCCCGATCAATCCATCGCGGTAATGCAGCGGTCCGCCGGAGTGTTGTTCGGAGTCGGCACGCAGGGTGCTCTGTGTTGCGACGGTGCATCGGGTCGCGGGTGCGATGTCGGGGCGGCATGGGAGAACCGGCCTCCCGCTGCATTCTTCGGGCGGAATCGTCCGAAACCAGAGTTTCGAGGCGGGAAAATGCAGCTGGAGGCCGGTTCTCGCCAGACGGATTCTCGTTATCTCGGA
The DNA here is from genome assembly GCF_019038435.1 of Nocardia alni. Taxonomy (GTDB): domain Bacteria; phylum Actinomycetota; class Actinomycetes; order Mycobacteriales; family Mycobacteriaceae; genus Nocardia; species Nocardia alni. The sequence continues at coordinate 8,298 of NZ_JAGPOX010000020.1, read as the reverse complement.
CAGTTGCGCCCGAGTCGGCGAATCCGCCTCGGGTCGCTGGGATGATTCAACTCGCACAGCGCGCCATGCGGGCCGCGCACGACGAACAGCGTGCGCGGCACTGCATGGCCGTGAATGCGAGCCCGGCCGATGTGGACTCCAACGGTGAGTGTCCTACCAGCCTGACGGCAGCGGGCGGCCCTCGTTGAATCCCGCGGTGGATTGCACGCCGAGTACCGCCTTCTCGTGAAGTTCGGTGAGCGAGCGGGCGCCGGCGTAGGTGCAGGCGCTGCGGACGCCTGAGCAGATGTGGTCGATCAGGTCCTCGACGCCGGGGCGCTCGGGGTCCAGACGCATGCGGGAGGAGGAGATGCCCTCCTCGAACAGCGCCTTGCGGGCACGGTCGAAGGCGCCGTCGGTGGCGGTGCGAGCGGCGACCGCCCGCTTGGAGGCCATGCCGAAGCTCTCCTTGTAGGCGTTGCCGTCGCGATCGACACGCAGGTCACCGGGCGATTCGTAGGTACCCGCGAACCAGGAGCCGATCATCACGTTGGACGCGCCCGCCGCGATGGCCAGGGCGACGTCGCGCGGATGCCGCACACCGCCGTCGGCCCAGATGTGCGCGCCGAGATCCTGTGCCGCGGCGGCGCATTCGGCCACGGCGGAGAATTGCGGGCGGCCGACGCCGGTCATCATGCGGGTGGTGCACATCGCGCCCGGACCGACGCCGACCTTGATGATGTCGGCTCCGGCCTCGACCAGATCGCGGGTGCCTGCGGCGGAGACCACGTTGCCCGCCACCAGCGGTGTACCCAGGCGCAGATCCGCGATCGAGCGCAGCGCCTCGAGCATCTTGATCTGGTGGCCGTGCGCGGTATCCATGACCAGCACGTCCGCGCCCGCGTCGACCAGCGCCTTGGCCTTGGCGGGGACGTCGCCGTTGATGCCGACCGCCGCGGCGATGCGCAGGTTGCCCCGCGCGTCGACCGCCGGGTCGTAGATGCCGGTGCGGACCGCGCCGGTGCGGGTGAGTACGCCGGCGAGGGTGCCGTCGGCGGCCAGCAGCACCGCGACCGGCGCGTGCCGGGACTCGAGCAGTTCGAAGATCTCGCGCGGCGAGGTGTCGGCCGGGGCGGAGACGAATCCGGCGTCCGCGATCGTGCGTAGGCGCGCGAAGCGGTCGACATCGGCGCAGGACGACTCGGTGACCACGCCGATCGGCCGATCGTTCTCCACGACGACGACCGCGCCGTGTGCCCGCTTGTGGATCAGCGCCAGCGCCTCGGACACCGAATGGTCCGGGCCGAGCACGACCGGGGTGTCGGCGACGAGCGAACGGCTCTTGACGAACGAGATCGTGTCGGCGGCCGCCTCGAGCGGCAGATCCTGCGGCAGCACCACGATGCCACCGCGCCGGGCGACCGTCTCGGCCATCCGGCGGCCCGCGACGGCGGTCATATTCGCCACCACGATCGGGATCGTCGTGCCGGTTCCGTCGTTGGTCGACAGGTCCACGTCGAAGCGGGACGCCACATCCGTCCGGTTCGGCACCAGGAAGATGTCGTCGTACGTCAGGTCATAGGGCGGCTGATGGCCGGGAAGGAACTGCACTTCCATGATTGTAGAGGAGTGCCCGGTGTGTGCGGAAAAGCCGGGCGAATTCGGCCCGGCCCTGGTCACGAGCCGACCACGCGATCGCTACGAATACGCCTGCCAGGACGTCTCGGTGACCGGCCGGGACGAGGTCCGAATGGCTCGAGTTACGCGCGACGACGGAGGCGCCGCCACCATGAGGTTTCAGGTGGGCGTGCGCCTGTGGGTGGTGCGGATGGGGGTGCGGGCCTGCGGTGTGCGCGCCACTGGCTCACGGTCTCCTCGACGTCGACCACGGTGACGTTGACGTGGGGGCCGTGGGGCATGCGGAGCCACTTGGTGATTCGGGTGTTGAGGTCGGCGACGTGGTCGCGGACACGCTGTTCGGAGTTCATCGTGCGTACCACGGTGGGGAGGCGTTCGAGATCGCGCCGCAGCAGCAGGGATTCGGGCAGGATGCCGTCGCCGGTGACGCCCTCGCGGCGCAGATAGTCCTTCAGCCACCAGTCTTCGTCGTAGCGCCGACCCGCGTCGGGCAGGGGTTTGCCCTTGCCCGGCAGGTTCTCGAAATCGCCGCGCTCGTTCGCCGCGCGGATCTGTTTGTCCAGCCAGGATTCGAAGCTCACGCCCGGACGTTTGCGTTCGGTCATCGTCGCCCTCCCTGATCGACACTGTATCTCCAGGATAACCGGTATCTACGACGATCGGTAGTATAAAGACCTCCGATGACGACCCGAGTCCACGCCGGGGCGATCTACAGCACGATGTCTGCCAGGCGCTCGATATCGTCGGGGTCGTCGGTGCCCGGATTGAAGATGAGCTCGTCGATGCCGAGATCGCCGTAGGAGGTCGTCATCTCCCGCACGGCCTGCGGCGAATCGCAGAGCGCGGACGTGGCCACCTTCGCGTAATCCCCTGCGACGCTGTAGTAGTCGTACACATTGCGGCGACCCGCCTCGCCGTCGCCGAGGGCGTAATACACCAGGCCGATCATCCGCGGAGAGCCCTCGCGGCCCCCGTCCTTCCAGGCCGCGCGCGCCGCCTCGAAGGCCGGCGCCGCCATCGCGGCGGGCACCGATCCGGCTACGTAGCCGACACCCCAGCGTGCCATCCGTCTGAGCGCGGCCGGTGCGAATCCGCCGAATACCAGCGGGATCTGCCGTGCGTCGGGAGTTACGGCCGGATTCATTGCGCCACCGACGTTCTCGCCCGCCCAGACCGCGCGGTAGGTCTCCAGATCCCGGTCGAACCGCGCCCCGCGGCCCGCCTCGCCGAAGCCCTCGGCGACGAAATCGTCCGGGCGCACGCCGACGCCGAATCCGGCCGTCAACCGTCCGCCCGCGATGCCGTCGATGCCCGCCAACTCCTTGGCCAGCAGCTGGGCGGGCCAGGTCGGGGCCAGCAGCACACCGCTGAACAGGCCGATCCTGCTGGTCACGGCCGCGGCGGCGGCCAGTGCGACGGTATCGGACACGCCAGGGTAGGCGTGGCGTCCGACGGTCGCCAACGATGAGAACCCGGCCTCTTCGGCGCGTCTGGCGAACTCCGGGATCAGTTCGGGCCGAATGTTCCGTATCTGGTTGGCGATTCCTGTACCGATCTGCACTGCCTGATCTCCTCGGATGCGCGAGCGTAAACGGTTGGGGCGCAACCGCGGTGCGGGACGGCATCCCGAGTACGTCGGAATGCCGGTTCCGCGTGGAGAACTGGTCTCATCGAGCGGCGCAGGCTCAGCCTACAGCTACATTCCACGCGGCGGATCGACCGCGGGTTCCGGCAGATCGGCCGCGCGGAGTGTGGCGATCGGTGAGGTGCGACCGACCGGACCGAGAATCGATCGTCTATTCAATCGGGCGCTACGGTGCTCACCCGCTGACGACCCTGTAGGCGTCTTTCGTTGGCCACCTTGCTCTTTCGCAGGTCGTTCTGCCGCGCGGCGACCTTGGCCTGCTGGGCCTTCTGTTTTGCGGTGCGGATTGCCTTCTGGTCCTTGATACCCATTGGAATTCACTCCTGGGGGGAGGGACTGTGCTGGACTTGAACACCTTCCACGATAAGCCCCTCCCGCGATGAACGAAAGAGCCTGCTGCCCTGGTGAATCCGCGACCGAGGCTGGATGTGGACGGTGGGTCGCCAGGTTACGAGACGTTCGTCAGCGACCCGATCGACGGTGGCCACGCGGGGACGACGGTCGTCCGGCGCCGGGGCGAGGACGCACGCGAGGATCCACGCGTGCGGGGGGCGGGGGAGTGGCCGGATCGGGCACGGGGCGGCCCGAGGGCCTGCGCGCGCCGGTGAGGGTGGTGAGGACGCTGTCGCCCGGACGGACCCGGGCCGTCGTCGCCCGGATTCCGGCGCGCCGCAGCAGGTCCTCGAATTCGGTGTGTTCGTCCTCGGTGAGCATGGTGACGACGGTGCCGCTCTCGCCCGCGCGGGCGGTGCGTCCGGCGCGGTGCAGGTAGTCCTTCGGGTCGGCGGGTGGGTCGACGTGCACCACCAGGGAGACGTCGTCGACGTGGATGCCGCGCGCGGCCACATCGGTGGCGACCAGCACCGGGGCCGAACCGTCGGCGAAGGCGGCCAGGGTGCGGGTGCGCTGAGTCTGGGACCGGCCGCCGTGCAGCGCGTCGGCGGCGACGCCTGATTCGCGCAGCCTGCGGGCCAGTTTGTCCGCGCCGTACTGGGTGCGCACGAACAGCAGCGTGCGGCCCTGTCGCGCGGCGATCTCGCTCACCACCGAATATTTGTCGGCCTTGCGCACCTGCAGCAGATGATGCGCGATGGCCGGGCCGGATCCGACGTCGAGACTCGCGGCGTCCGGGGCGTTCACCGGCAAGTCGGCATCCGTCACCGCCGACACGACCGTATGTGTTCGCGGATCGCGCAGATATCGCTGAACCAGCGAATCCACCGAGTCGTCGAGGGTGGCGGAGAACAGCAGATGCTGGGCGTCGGCGGGAAGCCGGTCCAGCAGAACGGTGATCTGTTCGAGGAAACCCAGCTGGGCCATATGGTCGGCCTCGTCGAGCGTGACCACCCGAACCGCATCGAGCGCCGCCGCGCCCTGCTGGATCAGGTCGTCCAGGCGGCCCGGAGTGGCGATGAGCAGATCCACACCCCGAACCAGCCGCTCGGCCTGCCGCTTGATCGGAACGCCGCCGACCGCCGTGCCCAACCGCAAACCCAGCGCGAGCGCCGCCTCGTCCAGCGCACGCTCGATCTGCAGAGCCAACTCTCGGGTCGGAGCGAGGATCAGACCGCGCGGCTGCCGTGGGGCCGAGACACCTTTGGTCAGACGGGCCAGCATCGGCAGTCCGAATGCGAGGGTCTTACCGGATCCGGTCGCTGCCCGGCCGAGAAGGTCGTGCCCGGCGAGAATGTCGGGGATTGTCGCGGCTTGAATCGGAAACGCGGTCTCGAGCCCAGCCCGCCGCAACGCATGCACCAGCGGTATCGGCAGGCCCAGCTCCGCGAACCCGGCCGCCCGCACCGCGTCCGGCTCTGCGCCGGTTACGACACCCGGCTCGCCCGTAGTGTCCAGCCCTGGCACCGTGCCCGGCTCGGCCATGCCGCGCGGCTCAGGCACTGAACAATCGGTCCAGCTCGACCAGCCAGGGGATCGCGACCGCCAGGGTCGGCACCACCAGAATCGCCGCGGCCACGAGATAGGCCGCGGCCGCGATGCGCGGGTCGGCCAGGGGGCCGGACAGGCGCTGGATACGGATCAGGGTGGTCGGGCCGCCGACTGCCATCGCGCCCTGTGGCGCGGTCGAATTCGAGCAGGCGACCAGCGCGCGGGCCAGGGGGGTCGGGCCGGTGACCTTGATCGCGGAATCGTCGGCGAGCAATTCGATCAGCAGTTTCACCGAATCCAGTGCGGACTTGCTGCGCACGAATCGGGGGAACGCCTCGTGCGCGGCGGTGAACGCCTCGAGCACCAGATCGTGCCGGGCGCGCAGGTGCGAACGCTCGTGACTGACGATCGCGGTGAGTTCGGATTCGGACAGGCTCGCGAACGTGCCCTGGCTCAGCACGACCCGGCGGCGCAGGCCGGGCAGGCAGTAGGCGATCGGCTCGGCCGCGGCCAGCACCCGAATGTCGGCGGCGCGCTGACCGCTGAATTCACCGCCCTGATCGAGCAGATCGACCAGCAGGCGGTGCCGCGCGCGACGACGGCGGGTGTGGATGCCCACGCGGACCACCATGTAGATGAGCCGGGCGCCGACGAGCAGGGTGAGCGCGAAAACGACCACGTATGCCACCCACAACGGCAGGCCCAGCGCGTGGATCTCGCCGGTTAGGGAGGTGGTGGGGCGGCCGCGCGGGTCGGGCACCAGCAGCAGGCTGGCGATCGCGAGGCCGGAACCGAACGCACTGAGCACCGCGGCCAGGGCCACGGACTGCCAGAGCACCAGTGCCGCCCGGGGCGTCCGGTACGGCCATCTGGCTCGGCTGAGCAGGGCTGGGACCGGTCCCGCGAGTAGCAAGGCGAGACCGGCGAATATCGGCGCGGTTGCGTTCATGCTCAGCTCACTGCGTTGTGGGGCCAGGGCCCGAGATCGCGGCGCGGGAGACGCCGCAACCCGTGAAACTAGTGCGGCGGGGCGACTCCCTTGTCGTCGGACGCAGTGCGCTTGTCGTCTTTCGGATGGGCACGCGCGGCCTCGGTTGCTTCGAGCTTAGCGAGTGCCTCCCGCAGAGCGGCAGCCCCGTCGTTACCGACCTGTTCGACGAAGTGCACCAGCGCCGCGCGGCGGCTGCCGACCTCGTCGGCCTGCTGCAACGCATCGACCATCAGGCTGGCGACCAACTCGTCCCGCGTGTGCACCGGCGCATAGCGGTGGGCGCGGTCGTCGCGCTGCTGCACGACCAGATTCTTCTTGGCCAGACGCTGCAGAACCGTCATCACCGTGGTGTACGCGAGTTCGCGATGTGCCGCGAGCGCCTCATGGACCTGCCGGACCGTCTGGGGTTGATCGGCCGACCACAACTGGTCCATGACCGCCTTCTCGAGTTCACCAAGACCTGCCATCCCTCGAGTCTACGGAGTCAACGACATCCACGCGTACTACAGGTCGTCGTAACCTGCCGATAGCTGTGTGGGATTTTTCATAGTGACCAGGTCGGCTCGCACGTTCCTACCCCCGATCGGCACGATCATCGGCCGCCCGGATACCGGATCCTCGTGCACCTGGGCGCGCAGCCCGAACACCCGGGCCAGCAGATCCGCGTCGATGATCTCCATGGGCGAACCCTGGGCGACGATTCGCCCGTCGCGCATCACCACGAGCTGGTCGCTGTAGCGGATGGCCATGTTCAGATCGTGCAGCACCATCACCACGGTGCGGCCCAGTTCGGCCCGCAGCAGGTCGACCAGGTCCAGCACCTCGAGTGAGTGGGCGAGATCCAGGTAGGTGGTCGGCTCGTCCAGCAGCAGCACATCGGTGCCCTGCGCCAAGGCCATCGAGATCCAGGCTCGCTGACGCTGCCCACCGGACAACTCGTCCAGGGTTCGCCCGGCCAGCTCGGCGATGCCGGTCCGTTCGAGTGCGGCGTCGACTTCGGCCTCGTCGTCGGGCGACCACTGCCGCAGCCAGGATTGACGCGGATGCCGCCCGCGCGCAACCAGATCCGCGACGGTCAGCCCCTCGGGCGCCACCGGTGTCTGCGGCAGCACGCCGAGCAGCCTGGCCACATCGCGTGACTTCATGCCGGAAATGGCCTTGCCGTCCAACAGGACTCGGCCCGACTTCGGGCGAAGTAGGCGACCCAGGGCGCGCAGCAGTGTGGACTTGCCGCAGCCGTTGGGGCCGATGATCGTGGTGACCAGTCCGGATTCGATTGTGAGGGAGAGGCGTTCGATGATAGCGCGGCTTCCGTAGCCGAGTGTCAGATTGTCCGCGACCAGCCGATGCGAAACGGAATCCCGTGTGAACCGCGTTTCGGCATGCACATGCGAGGTTGGGTCCGGCACGGATGACGCTCGGCCCCGCGCGAGCGATTCCTGTTCGGGTGCCGACGGAGCGGCCGGGGTCCGATCGTTCGACGTCAGGGGCTGTGGTGGTGATGTCGAGGTCTGCTGATCGGACGTCGGTGTCCGCGATGCGGAGGCTGGTCGTGACGAGTCCCAGGTCGGCGACGATGAAGTGGTCATGCGAGGGTGGCCTTCCGATTCACGCGCACGAGCAGGAACAAGAGCACGGGTCCGCCGAGTGCGGCGGTGACCAGCCCCACCGGCAGGCCAACGGGCAGCGCGGTATGCACGATCACATCGGCGGCCAGGACCATCAGCGCGCCGGTCAGGGCCGAGCAGAGCACCGGTTCGCCGGGGGAGCGCATCAGCCGGCGGGCGATCTGGGGCGCCGCCAGTGCGACGAAGGAGAGCGGGCCGACCGCAGCGGTGGCCAGAGCCGCCGCCGCTGCCGCGATGAGCAGTAGGCCGTGTCCCGATCGTGGTCGGACGCCCAGTGCCAGTGCGGTATCCGTGCTGAAGCGCAGCACGGCGAGGGTGCGGGTCGAGGCGATGCTCACCACCAGCACGAGTACGAGTCCGATCGCGGCCGGCGCGGCGCGGGTCCAGTCGGCCTCGTCCAGGGATCCGGTGAGCCACATCTCGGCGCGGGCGGCGTCCGGTAAGCCGATCTGCCCGACGAGCCAGCTGATCCCCGCCGTCAGCACGGTGTTCACCCCGATCCCGATGAGCACCAACCGCATTCCGCCCACCCC
>NZ_JAGPOX010000209.1 GCF_019038435.1 Nocardia alni | reverse complement strand
GTTCTCTTCATTATTATCTGTTAAATGCCTCGATTCATCTTGTTTTTTTTTTTAGATGTGTATAAGAGACAGGGCCCCGACGGCGAATAGCCGGGCGCCGAGTGCGGCGAATAGTCCAGGCCGGAGGAGTATCCGGCCGAAGGGTCCGCGGCCGGGGCCGCGGGTGGGTCGTATGCCTGCGGTAGCGGATCGTGCGCCTGCGGTGCCGCGGGTTCCTCGGCATCGGGTGCGGCGTGCGCGGACCCGCCCTCGCGGACCAGGGGCATATCGCCGGTCAGATCGTTGACCGTGATACCCCGGCCGCTGCGTCGCCGCCGACCACCACCCCCGTTGGACGAGGGCGCGCCCTGGCCGTTGCGAGCCAGCAACTCGGCGACCGAGAGTTGAGTTGAATCATCACTCATTGCGAAACCGTTTCCGTCGGGCCCGGCACACCTTTGGATCGGCCGTTGCCGATCGCTGGGTCGCTGTCCAGGTCGGTATCAAGTTTGCGCAGGATCAGTCCCTCCCGCAGTGCCCAGGGGCAAATCTCGAGAGTATCCAGCGATAACGCCCGCATGCTCGCCTCCGCGACCAATGCGCCGGCCACCAACTGCTGTGACCGATCGGAGCTCACGCCCTCCAATTCTGCCCGGTCCGCCGCGGTCATCCTGGAAATGAACGCGATCAGCTGCCGCAGACCGGAACTGGTGAGGATACGCCGTTCCCTCGGCCCTTTGGAAGAAGGGGCGGCCCCCGTGAGACGGGCCAGTGAGCGGAAGGTCTTCGAGGTGCCGACGGCCAGATCGGGACGGCCCGGCCCGAGCAGCTGTCTGGCCGGGGCCACCAGTTCGGCGTCGAGCCAGTCGCGCAGCACCGCGACACGGCGCTTGCCCGGCGGGTCCTCGCGCAGCCAATCCCTGGTGAGCCGCCCGGCGCCGAGTTGCAGCGACAGCGCGATGTCGGGGGCCTCGTCGGCGCCGTTGGTGAGCTCGAGCGAGCCGCCGCCGATGTCGAGATTGAGGATGCGCCCGGCGCTCCAGCCGTACCAGCGGCGCACCGCCAGGAACGTCAGTCGCGCCTCGTCCGCTCCGGACAGCACCCGCAGCTCCACACCGGTCTCGCGGCGCACCCGGGCCAGCACGTCCTCGGAATTGGCGGCCTCGCGCACCGCCGAGGTGGCGAACGGCATCAGCTGCACACATCCGGAAGTCTTTGCGATACTGGCGAATTCGGCGACGGTCGCGATCAGCCGGGCGGACCCCTCCGGGGTGATCCGGCCTTCGGGATCCATATTCTCCGACAGCCGCAACGTCGCCTTGGTGGAGCTCATAGGCATGGGGTGCGCACCGCGGTGCGCGTCCACCACGAGCAGGTGGACGGTATTACTTCCCACATCGAGCACACCGAGCCGCACAACAACACGGTACTGGGTAGGCCAGTGCGGTGTTGGAATAGTCAGGACTCCGTCGGCGTTCGGCCGCCGCGCGTGGCCGTGACCGCGTGTGTTTGCAATAGACTCGTGCATTGTGACGGCAGGAGCTTCCGCGACCGCCCCGACGGGGCTGCGACCAGCGGCGAAGATCGACCCCAGCCCAGAGGTCGAGCTCGACTTCCCCAGGGAATGGATCGAATTCGTCGACCCGGCAAACGATGAGCACAGTATTGCGGCCGATCTGACCTGGTTGCTGTCCCGCTGGACGTGCGTCTTCGGCACACCTGCGTGTCAGGGCATCATCGAGGGCCGTCAGGACGACGGCTGCTGTTCGCACGGCGCGTTCCTGTGCGACGACGACGATCGCAAAAAGCTCGCCAAAGCTGTGAAAATGCTCACACCCGAGGACTGGCAGCTGATGGACGAGGCCACCGACGAGGAGGGCAAGGTCCGCAAGAAGCTGTACCTCGAACAGGACGAACTCGACGACGAGCCCGCGCTGCGTACCCGGCGCCACGAGGGCGCCTGCATCTTCCTCAACCGTCCGGGCTTCGCGGGCGGCATCGGCTGCGCCCTGCACTCCATGGCCCTGCGCAAGGGCCTGGAGCCACTCACGGTCAAGCCCGAGGTGTGCTGGCAACTACCCATCCGCCGCACCCAGGACTGGGTGGAGCGGCCCGACGGCGCCGAGATCCTGCGCACCACGATCACCGAATACGACCGCCGCGGCTGGGGCCCCGGCGGTGAGGACCTGAACTGGTATTGCAGCGGCTCCCCGGACGCACACGTCGGCACCCGCCCGGTATGGCAGTCCTACGCCCCCGAACTCATCGAATTGCTCGGCCGGCCGGCCTACGACGAGCTGGCCCGGCACTGCAAGCGCCGCGAGGGCCTGGGCCTGATCGCGGTGCATCCCGCCACCGAGAAGGCCGCGGAGATACAGCAGGCCGCGAGCCCGGCCAAGGCGCCACGCGGCGCCAAGCGCCGCTGATCGGGGTTGCCGCGAGTTCCTACGCTTCGAGCTTGTAGCCAAGCCCGCGCACGGTCACCAGATGCTCCGGCTTGGCCGGGTCCATCTCGATCTTCGAGCGGAGCCGCTTGACGTGCACGTCGAGGGTTTTGGTGTCACCGACATAGTCGGCGCCCCACACCCGGTCGATGAGCTGGCCCCGGGTGAGCACACGGCCCGAATTGCGCAGTAGGTATTCGAGCAGGTCGAATTCCTTGAGCGGCAACATCACCAGCTGGCCGTTGACCTGCACGGTGTGGCGATCCACATCCATGCGGACCGGACCGGCCTCGAGGATCGCGTTCTCGTTGGAGCCCTCCAGTTCCTCGCCGACGCCGCGGCGCAGCACGGCGCGGATGCGGGCGATCAGCTCGCGCGCGGAATACGGCTTGGTGACGTAGTCGTCCGCGCCGAGTTCCAGGCCCACCACCTTGTCGATCTCGCTGTCCCGGGCGGTCACCATGATCACCGGCACACTGCTGCGAATGCGCAGCTGCTTGCAGACGTCGGTGCCGCTCATCCCGGGCAGCATGAGATCCAGCAGCACGATGTCCGCGCCCGAACGATCGAATTCGGACAGCGCCGAGGGTCCGTCACCGACGATGGTGACCTCGAAACCCTCCTTGCGCAGCAAGTAGGCGAGCGGATCGGCCAGCGACTCCTCGTCCTCGACGATCAGCACACTCGTCATCGGGTTGCCTCCACACCGTTGGGTCTGGCCCGCCCCGCAGGGCGTTGTTGGCCGGTTTCCTTCTTACCCACCGGATTTCCGGGGGGTGGTCTCTTGTCCGCCGTCACGCTGGTAATCGCGGCAATAGCGGCCGGGTCCTGCTCGACGTCCTCGACGGCGGGAATGCGCAGGGTGAACGTCGAACCCGTGCCCAATTTGCTCCACAACGTGATCTCACCATTGTGATTCGCGGCCACGTGCTTGACGATAGCCAGTCCGAGCCCGGTACCGCCGGTGGCGCGCGAACGGGCCTTGTCGGCACGGAAGAAGCGCTCGAACACCCGCTCCTGATCCTCCTTCGCGATGCCGATACCGCGATCGGTCACCGCGATATTGACATATCCGTTGCGCACCGAGCGGCTCAGCGATACGTGCGAGCCGCGCGGGGAGTAGTTGATGGCATTCTCCACCAGATTCGACAACGCGGTCACCAGCAACGTCTCGTCGCCGAGGATTTCCAGTCCGCTGTTGGAATCGGTGCTGACGGTTATGCCCGCGGCCTCGGCGGCGGTGCGCGAGCGCTCGATGGCGGCATTCATCACATCATCGACCACGACGGCCTGGAGCTGCGGCAATTTCTCCGCGCCCTGCAATCGGGACAGCGCGATCAGCTCGGTCACCATTTTGCCCATGCGGCCGGACTCGGCCAGCAGCCGATTGCCGAAATGCCGCACCGAATCCGGATCGTCGGCCGATTCCAGCAGCGCCTCGGCGAGCAGGCTCATCGCGCCGACGGGGGTTTTGAGCTCATGGCTGACATTCGCCACGAAATCGCGGCGGGTGGCTTCCATGCGCGCGGTCTCGGAGTCGTCGTCGGCGAACAGCACCACGAAAGTGGATTCCCCGCGCGAGAGCGGCCGGGCCACACCGCGCACCGCGATGCGGCCGCGTCCGGGCACCGGATTCTTCAGCGTCAGATCGAAATCGACGTCCTCGCCGCTGGTGATGACCTTCTCCACCGCCGCCCAGGCGCGCTCGTCGAGCAGCCGGTTGCGCACGACGCCCAACTCCTCGGCACGCGGATTGACCAGCACAACATCGCGGTATTCGTCGACGACGGCGATACCGCTCTCGGACGCCAGCACGATCAGGTCGAGCACCTGGGACATGGTCAGGCCGCTCTCGGCCTCGCGCCGCTGCGCCTGACGAGCGTTCACGTACGGGATGAGCAGGCCACCCACGGCCAGCCCGACTACGGCCGCAAGTACTGCGAGAAGTACGGCCTGAGGAACACTCACACCCTGAATCGTACGGTCGCGGAGCATCCTCATGAGCACGGGTCGGTGAAATTTCGCGCAGGTCGCAGCGCATTATGGCAGCGTTAGCCCAACGTTTACGCGGAGTTATACCGACCCGTGGGCATCCTGTCGGACAACCTCCGACCGCATACGACGATCGCGCGCACACATTTCCTTGCGACACCGCGTATCTGGAGATTGCGCGAAACCCGCGTGAACTGTCCCCCATTGTGCCGCGCGGCTGTGACCGCAGCCGCACATCGTCCCGGCAGTGAAGTGCGCCTCATTTTTCCTACCAGCCACTTTCGCCCCGGGCCGGGATGTTCACGAAGCTCGGACGGTTCGGGTCCAATTGCACGTGCTCGGGCTTCAGGCCGGTGTCCAGCAGCATCGGCAGGATCGGCAGGCCCTTGGGGAAGTTGCCCGCGAACACATCCACCCGCAGCCGGTGCCCGGGCGCCAAGACCGCCTGCGTGGCGGGCAGCGCGATATCCAGGGTGGTCGGCTGTCCGGGCACCGTCGGCTGACGCCGGTCCAGCGAGGTATAGGGACGTGGGTCGGTGTAGTCGCCGTTGGCCGACCGCGAGCTGTGCGCATCGTCGACCTGCCGCAGTGAGGCCATCAGCTGCCCGGAGGACAACACCGTCGACCGCCCGTCGGGCGCGACGTCGTTCACCGTCACCGTCCAGTACCCGTCCGCCGCGTCCTGAACGGTATTGAGCCGCACGGCGATCGGGCCCGAGAGTGTGGTCTCGCCGAGCACCGGCGCACTGGTGAAGGTCAGCGCGTTGGTCTCCGCGACGCGCGAATCCTTCGCGCAGCCATTGATGATCGACAGCACACCGGCGGTCGCCTGCGCGGCGTCATTGGAGCACAGCGTGGTCAGGCCGGGCGCGACGGTCAGCCGCGCGATATCGCGGTTGGGTCCGCCCGTCAATGATCCGTCGTAGAGGCTGTTCGCCGTGCCGGACCGGTTGGCGGACAGGTACATCCGGCGATATCTCGCCGCCTCCTCCGCCGGGGCGGAAGGCCCGAATCCGCCCTGGGTGATCCAGCCGCCACCCTGTCGGCGCAGCGTCACCGGGCCGTAGGAGTCGATCCCGTTGTCGATTCCCTTGAGCCACTTGTCGAACCACGCGCGTTGCAGCACGTCCAGGCGCGGCGGCAGGCCAGGTTTGCCGCCCTCGCTGCCGGAGTTGGCGTGATAGGTATTGCCCATCAGCAATTGCTTCTGGCCCGGCGGCACCGAAATCTGGTTGTAGATCTTGGATTCGGAGTAGGTGAACAGATCGTGCCAGCCGCCGACGACGAACGTCGGAATCCGGATTCGGCTCGGATCGCCCAGCCACGCCTTCCGTGCCACCGACGTGTCGGTCAGCATCTGCTTCACCCGCGGGTCCAGATCCTGCATCCGCGGCGTGGTATAAGCGTTCGCGAGCACGTCCATGTAGGTGAGCGGATCATCGATACGGTCGGTGAGCCACTTGGTATCGAGCTGCCCGGCGGCCAGCGAATGCAGGTCCGGCACCCATTTGAGGGCGTTGATCGCGCCGAGCCACAACGGAATGAAGTTGAAGCCGAACCCGCCGCCGGGCGCGAGCACGTCGTCGACCAGATCGCTGCCGGGCACGATCGGGAAGATCGCCTTCAGCGCCGGCGGATGCTGCTGCGCGGCCTGCACCTGGTTGATACCCGAATAGGAGATGCCGTTCATGCCGACCTTGCCGTCGGACCACGACTGCTTCGACGCCCAGTCGATCACCTCGACGGTGTCCTGCTGCTCGCGCTGGCGCAACATATCCCAATCCCCTTGGGAGAAGCCCGTTCCGCGCACATCGACGACCACCTGGGTGTAGCCGCTCTCGACCAGCTTGCGGTCCACACCGAAGTTGCGCAGCTCACCGCCGCCGAATGCCTTGGTGAGATCGGTGATTCCGGACAGCGGAGTGCCGGACAGATCGATCTCGCGGAACAGACGCAGCAGCGAGTCGGACAGTCCCGGAATCGACTCGGCCTGATCGGCGATGGCCGACACCAGCTTGGTGTACGGGGTCATGTTCACGATCGTCGGTTCCCGCACGGCGATCGGCCGACCGGCCGCGTCGGCGGGCCGGTACACATTGCCCTTCAGCACCGTGCCGTCGCTCATCGTGATCGGCACATCCCAGTCGATGTGGATATTCGGGAACTGCTGCGGGCCGTCCTCGGTGGCCGTCCACGCCGCGCCCGCCCAGCCGCCGTCGGGGCCGGCGACAGGGGGCGCGGCGACGGCCGTACCGCTGAGGAAGGGAGCGAGCAGGGTTGCGGCCACAACTCCCGCTGCGGCCTGGAGCGCGTACTTCATCGGACGTGATCCACCTCTCGAAGTGAACTGACGTCCGGAGCTTACTTACCCACGGGTAAGTTTCAAACTGCCGTGGGTCCTATTTACCGCCCTGATTCGCCACCGCGGCGGCGCCCGCGGCGGCCGCCTCGGGATCGAGGTACTCCCCCTTGCCTATCGGACGAAGATCCTCGTCCAGTTCGTAGCGCAGCGGAATGCCGGTCGGGATGTTCAGCTCGGCGATCTCCTCGTCCGAGATGTCCTCGAGGTGCTTGACCAGCGCGCGCAGCGAATTGCCGTGCGCGGCCACGAGAACCGTCCTGCCCGCGCGCAGTTCCGGGGAGATGGCGGACTCCCAGTACGGCACCATGCGCGCCACGACGTCCTTCAGGCATTCGGTGGCGGGTGCATCGATCCCGGCGTACCGGGGATCGCCGTCCTGGCTGAATTCGCTGCCCGCATCGATCGGCGGCGGCGGGGTGTCATAGCTGCGACGCCACAGCATGAACTGCTCGTCGCCGTACTTGTCGCGGATCTCCGCCTTGTTCTTGCCCTGTAGCGCGCCGTAGTGCCGCTCGTTGAGCCGCCAATCGCGAATCACCGGAATCCAGTGCCGGTCCGCGGCGTCCAGCGCGAGATTGGCGGTGCCGATGGCGCGGCGCAGCAGCGAGGTGAACACGATATCGGGCAGGATGCCGTGCTCGGCGAGCAGTTCACCGGCCCGCTTGCCCTCGGCCATCCCCTTCTCGGTGAGGTGCACGTCCACCCAACCGGTGAACAGGTTCAGCGCGTTCCATTCGCTCTCGCCGTGGCGCAGCAGCACGAGGGTGTACGTCATGCCGGTCATGCTAGTCAATCCGACTGTGCGCGCTGGTAGGGGCGTCTTGCGCTCAGGCCCGTTCGACCTCGTCGAAACCCACCAGCACGCGGTGACTGCGCCGCCCCATCGGAATGTCCAGCCGCAATTCGGCGCGAGGCGCGTCGACCTCCCGGACTACGCCGCAGCATCCTTGGAACGGTCCCCTCGGCACGAAAACGACGTCGCCCGGGACGTATTCGACTGACACGTTGTCGACTGACACGCTGTCGAACCTAATCGCTGACGCACCGGAAGTCTCGGCTCAATCGTATTCATCGGCGGTAGCGTGTCCGGCCGCCAGCACGCCTGCCCCGACCAGGGTGGCGCCGTTGTGAATTCGCGAGGGCACCACCCGCAGCTCGCGCAGGAATCCGAGGCGGGCGTGCCGGGCCAGCGCGGCGCGCATCGGATTCCACAGGGGCTCACCGGATTCGGAGAAGCCGCCGCCGATCACGACGCGATCGATGTCCAGCAGCGCCGCCGCGGACGAGATCGCCTGCCCCAGTGCGGTTCCCGCTCGTTCGAGCGCCGCGAGCGCGATCGCGTCGCCGGCGTGCGCGGCTCGTGCCAGCTCGATACCCGATTCGCCCGTCCAACCCTGCGCCCGCGCCCATCGCACCGACGACGTGCCGCTGGCGACCGCCTCCACGCAGCCGATACCCCCGCAGCTGCACGGATCCTGCGAGCCCGGTACCACGATATGCCCGACGTGCCCGGCATTCCCGGTGCGGCCGACGGCGACCTTGCCGTCCTCGATGATCCCGCCGCCGATTCCGGTCGACACGGTCATGGCCATGCCGTCGCGCACCCCGCGCAGCCCGCCGATGTGGTGCTCCGCCAGCGCCAGGCAGGCGCCGTCGTGCGCGATCCGGATCACCGCCCCCGGAAACAGTTCCTGCACGGAAGCGACGACCGGGAATCCGGAACTCCAGTCCGGAATGTTGATCGGCATGGTGACCCCGCGCCGCGCATCCACCGGCCCGGCCGTGCCGATCCCCACCGCGCTCACCCGCTGCTGCCCCGCCACCGCGCGCAGCAGCTCACGGCACACCTCCCAGACACCCTCGCGCGGCACCGCGGCCACCTGTACCTCGCGCACCTGCCGCCCACCGTGCACGACCCCCGCGGCCAACTTCGTGCCCCCGATATCCAACGCCAAAACGATCACAGCGGCATCCTGCCACCGCAGCCCCGCCAAACTACCAGCGCTCAGTGTGTGAAATTCGGTCCGTCGAACCGGTCGAGCGTGGTGAACTCCTCGACGGCGGCGCGGCGCAGGCGGGTGGGGCGACGCACCGGGTGGCCCAGGGCCAGCAGTGCGGCGACCGCGTAATGGTCCGGCACGCCGAGCAGCTCGCGCACCTCGGGCTCGGCCCGGGTCAGCATCGTGGTCGGCACCCCGCCCAACCCGTGCTCGTGCGCGGCCAGCAGCACGCTCCAGACGAACGGATAGACCGACGCGCCGCCGACCAGGGTGTACCGGTCGAGATCCCGATCGGTCGCGGCCAGGACGCGCAGATCGGCCAGCACCACGATCAGGACCGGAACCTCGTGCAGATTGTCGGCGAACGCCCCGCGTCCCCGCGGCGTCGCCGCCCGCAGCGCCTCGGCCTCGGCCTCGCGGTCGGTCACCGGGGCGAACGGCACCAGCCCGGCCCGGGTCATCGCCAGATATTCGTCCCACCCCGGCAGATACAGATCGCGTAGCCCCAGCCGCACCTGCGGGTCCTTGACCAGGATCGTCCGCCAGCCCTGCCGGTTACCGCCGCTGGGCGCGAACCGCGCGGTGTCGAGAATCTCGTAGATCGTCCGATCCTCGACCGGCTCGTCGGTGAATTCACGGACCGCCCCCGTCGTCCGCAGCGCATCGGCTAGTTCCATACGGTCATTGTCGATCGAGACGATTCCGCACACCCCGCCGGGTCTGGACACCACATCGTTATCCCGACGCACTGGTGGCCGTGATCCACCGGAACCCATTGCCTCATAGGTGGATTCCCGCCACAAGCACGCGGGAAGGACAGGTTGCGGCGTTGTTCAGGATTCGTCGGCCTCGACGAGGTGTTCGAAAGCGCGCAGGTTCTTCAGGGATTCCCCGCGCGAGACACGCCATTTCCATTCGCGGCGAATGGCTTCGGCGAAGCCGAGTTCGAGCAGGACATTGAAGTCGCCGTCGACGGCCTCGAGGATCTGACCGAAGACGCGGTCCAGTTCGTCCGGGGTGACCGCGTGGGTGGCGATGCGGCCGACCAGGTAGATATCACCGACGTTGTCCAGGGTGTACGCCACGCCGTAGATGCGGCGATTGCGGCGCAGCAGGAATTTGTAGACGCCCTCGAAGTTCTCGTCCGGTTTGCGGCAGACGAAGCATTCGGTGCGCACGCCGTGCTGCCCGACGGTCACCTGCACCGCGGTCTTCAGCTTGCGCTCACCGGGCAGGATCACCACGAAGGTGTTCTCGCCCTCGCGGGTGTACTCGACCTCCCGATCGCGCAGCGTGTCCTCGATCAACCGCGCGGTCTGGTCGATAGTCACCTGCTCACCGCTCCCATCCGGCGCCGCCACAGCGCCCGCGACCTGGCCTGACTGCCCTCGGTGAGCACCGTACCCGCCAATCGCGAGCGCATGCTCAGCCGGGCCGACAGCGCCTCCGCGTAACTGTCCAGCAGCCCCTCGGCGGTGTGTTCCCAGGAGAAGTCGGCGGCGTGTTCGGCCGCCGCACGGCCCATCACCTCCAGTCGCCGCGGGTCCGCCAGCATCGAGCACAGCGCCGCGGCCCAGTCGTCGGCGCGGTGCCCCGGCACCAGAAGGCCCGAAATCCCATCGCGCACAGCGGTTCCCAGTCCGCCCACCTCGGCGGCGAGCACCGGTGTACCGCTGGCCTGTGCCTCGATGGCGACCAGACCGAACGATTCGTTGTAGCTGGGCACGGCGACCACATCAGCGGCTCGGTACACCTGGACCAGGCGTTGCGGGGCCTGCGGCGGCAGGAAGGTCACCCGGTCGGCGATGCCCAGGGAGGCGGCCAGCTCGATCAGCGCGTCCGGGCGATCCAGGCCGGTGCCGGACGGCCCGCCCACGATCAGCACCCGCAGCGCCCGGTCCGGTTCGGCGCGCACCACCTGCGCGGCGGCCCGCACGAGCACGTCGGGGGCCTTGAGCGGTTGGATCCGGCCGACGAACGCCACGACCTGCTCGTTCGGATCGATACCCAGTTCGGCGCGGGCGGCTGCCTTGTCGCCGGGACGGTAGCGCCCCAGATCCGCACCCGGTAGCACGACGTCGATGCGATCGGGATCCGCGCTGTACAGCTCGACCAGCTGGCGAGCCTCCTCGGCGGTGTTCGCGACCAGCCGATCGGCCTCGTCGACCAGCTGCCGCTCGCCGATCTCGCGGGCGGCCGGCTCCGGTTTGTCGCCGCAGGCCAGGTAGGCGTTCTTGACCGCGGCCAGGGTGTGCGCGGTATGCACCTGCGGCACTCGCCAGCGGTCGCGCGCCAGCCAGCCGACCTGCCCGGACAGCCAGTAGTGCGAATGGATGAGGTCGTAATGGCCGGGCAGTTGCCGGGCCTCCTGCCGCAGCACCTCGGCGGCGAACGGGCACAGCTGGGTGGGCAGATCGTGCTTGTCCAGCCCCTCGAAGGGCCCCGCCACCACGTGCCGCACCAGCACCCCCGGCGCGGCCTCCACGACCGGCTCGTCCAGGGACGACGTGGCACGGGTGAAGATCTCCACCTCGACCCCGCGTCGAGCCAGCTGAATGGCGGTCTGCAGGACGTATACGTTCATCCCGCCCGCATCGCCGGTGCCCGGCTGCGCCAGTGGCGAGGTATGCACCGACACAACCGCGATCCGATTCGGTCGGACGTCCATACGTTGACTCACCACCGCTCCAGTGTGCACGGCGCCGACCCCCCACCGATGGGACCCGGCCCACCAAGTGAGAGTCGTCACAATGCGTTTGGTACAATTCCGCATGTGGGCACACTGCTCTGTGATTGCCCACACTCAACCAACGACGGTGGCGGACATCGGGTTCAAACCGACCACATTCGAACCACCGATCACACCCGCACCGGCAGCCCCTGTGGTCACTCTGTTGTCAGTCCCCCTGGTCACGGACGAATTCGGCCCGCACGACCTCATCCGGCTCCATTCCCGCCTCCGTGATCAGCTGCCCGGTCGACGACCAGATGCCCGAGCGGCCGGAGGTCTTCTCGACTCCCGCGGTCGGCCCGGCGAAGGCGGCGGTAGCCACCCAGACGCCGTGGTCGCGTGCCACCCGGCGGGCGCGCTCGCCGTGCAGTTCGGATTCGCGGGAGGCGTGCACGACCCCGGCCACGTATCCGTCCATGCCGAGCGCGGCGGTGCGGGCGGCGTGTTCGGGAATCCCGGTGTCACGGCACACCGCCAGGCCCAGCCGCCAGCCGTCCACGTCGATCACCGCGGGGCCGCCGCCGGGGCGGAAATGGCCCTCTCCGGGTTTGTGCAGATACACCTTGCGATAGACGACCGTCGCCCCGGCGCCGTCGATGGCCAGGACCCCGATGGACGGTCCGAGCACCGGCGCACCGACCAGGGCGAGTGATCCGGTCCGGGCACACGCCTCGACGATCGGCGCGATCCGCTGGTCCCGCGCGGTGACGATCTGCGCGTCCAACTCGTAGCCGGTCAGCGATAATTCCGGGAAGACGACGACCCGGGCCTGCGCCGCGCGAATGGCCCGAGCGTGCGCGCGTGCGTTCGACACCACGTCGAATGCGATCGTGCGCGGTTGGGCCACCGCGATGGTCAACGCCTTGTGCACTCCGGCCTCCTGTAATCATCGCTGCGAGATGGCATTCGATCGACCGTCGGAATCCCGCCACGAGGCCACCGCGTATCGGATGCGGAAATTACTGTGGCAGTTGATCTATGGAAGTCGATCATGCCAGAGTGCCGAATCGATATCGCGATGGGGTGGTTTCATCGATTTGTCCGAAAATAGTGAAACCGCGGGCTTTTCGGCTATTCGAGGACGTCGATGAATTCGCCTACCTCGGCGGCGAACCGGGCCGGATCCTCGATGAACAATCCGTGCTGCGAACCCTCCCAATAGGAGGTGCGGACGTCCGCGGCGGCCTCGGCGATATAGCGTCCGTTGTCGATCGGGACGACCGGGTCGGCGGTGCCGTGCAGAACCAGCACCGGGACGTCGAGCCGGCGCAGCATCTCGGTGTTGTCGACCGTGCGATAGAAAAGCGCCTTGCGGACCCGCGGCGGGGTGGACAGACTCCCGCCGAAAAGACGCTGCGCGTCGGGCCCTTTATCGCGTGCCCTCCCCGTATTGGCGCTGCCGAAGGCCGCGAACCCGCGCATGGCCTTACCCGCGTTCTCGTCGAACACGTCCGGAATGGCCTTCTGCATGGCCGACCCAGTATCCGCACCCGGCACCCCGCGCCCGATCCCCGCCTGCGAACTGCAATAGACAACGCCCGCCACCGCGCCGGTGCCGAAGGCCGCGAGATAGTCGCTCATCACGATGCCGCCGTACGACCACCCGAGCAGCACCGCGCCCGTCTCGATCCCCTCGCCCGCCAGCACGGCCGCCACGTCACCGGCCCAATTCTTCGGATCGTCGTATCCGCTTTCCGGCGCGTCGGAGTAGCCGTGCCCCCGCAGATCCACCGCGATCACCCGGAACCGCCGCGCCAGCAGGTCGGCGG
>NZ_JAGPOX010000208.1 GCF_019038435.1 Nocardia alni | reverse complement strand
GCCGTCGAGGCCGTGGTCCGCGCCCACCGCCGCGCCCTCCGGGTAATCCACGACGACCCCGACACCACGGTCCGCCACATGCGCGCATTCCTCGGCCGCCACACCGAAGCCGAGGTCCGTGCCCACTACGACGCCTTCATCGCGCCGTACTACACCACCGACGGTCTGGCCGACCTCGCCGTCGGCAAGACCGCGACCGACGCGGTCGCCGCCGAACTCGGCGTCTCCGTCACCTTCGACGCGGCCGACTTCTACCGCACGACACCGTCCGCCGAAACGCCGCACTGATTCGGTGACTATTTGCCCAGCGGAACCTGCCGCCACTGGTCGAGTATCTGATCGATGGTGTGGCCCTGCCAGGTCATGACGATCACGAACCGGGAGTAGGCGGGATCCGGGAAGAACGTCCACACCGGGGGATGGGTGGTGTCGCGACCGTAATCGGTCCCGGTGCAGGTGACGACCAGGGGAGGCCGCGCTTGCTCGGGATGGGCCAGATTCTGGGCTCGCTGCTCGCAAGCGTTGAACAGACGCGAGACCAGTGCGTCGAGACCGAGGCCCGCGTGCGCTGATCCGGTGCGGTCCATGACGTCGATGTTCAGCGGGCTCGCGCCCATCGGGACGAGACAGGAAATGCGGGCGTAGTCGTGATCGGGCGGCTCCTCGGTAGAGCCCGGATCATTCTGCTGACATGTCGCCCCGCGCCATCCGGTATTGGCGTTCATACCGCCGATGAGCTCGGGGAACGCCGTCGCGGCGGCGGCGTGCCTGGTATCCCACCCCGATGCGGTGCCGACCGCGACCGGTGCCGACGCATCGGTATTGCTCGAAGCGCCCAACAGGTCGGTCCCCATGAGCAGGTAGGCGATCACCGCGAGAATGACCACCGCCGCGCCGGCAACCGGCAGCACCCGGCGTGCCGAAAACCAGCCGCCTCGTGAATTGCGCTGGGGCCTTTGGTTTCCCATCGGCGCCGACACGGCCGTGATATCGCCTGTCACCGGTAGGGCCCGCTTCACCTCGGCGATGAATTCGCCGCAACTCGGGAAGCGATCCTCCGGTTCCTTGGCCAGAGCCCTGCGGAAAGCGGGATCCAGCGCCGCCAGCTCCGGGATCAGATCACCCGGCAGCAGCGGTGGTGTGTGGACGTGCGCGTAGGCCAAGGCGATCGTATCGGTCACCGGGAACGGCGGCTGCCCGGTGAGCAACACGAACAGGCTGCAGGCCAGGGAGTACTGGTCGGACCGGTGATCGACGGCTCCGCCGGAGACCTGTTCCGGCGAGATGTAGGCGACCGTTCCGGTCATCGAACCGGTTCTGGTCAGGCCAGTGGTCGCCTCGCGCAGGCGGGCGATCCCGAAGTCGGTCAGCAGGACCCGCTCCGGGCGGCCGGGCTCGGGGACGGTGATGAGGAAATTCGAGGGCTTCACATCGCGGTGCAGTACTCCGGCCCGATGCGCGTAGTCCAGGGCATCGGCGATCTGCTCCCCGACCCGCAGCATCCGCTCCGGCTCGACGCCGGCGACCGCGCCGGCATCGGTACCGTGCACGAATTGCATTGCGATCCAGTGGATATCGCTGGTGACCCCGCGGTCGAAGATGGTCACGATATTCGGATGGTCGAGCCGGGCGGTGAAATCGCCCTCGTGTTCGAACCGCTGCCGGGCTTCCGGATCCGCCTTGGCCGGATCGAGCAGTTTCAGTGCGACCGCCCTGGGCAACCGGGGGTCCTGCGCCAGATAGACGATGCCCCAACCACCCACGCCGAGCTTGCGGTCGATGATGTAGCCGGCGAACGACTCACCGGCCTCGAGCTCGATCATCGTTCCCCTCCGGTCACTTCGGCGCCCCTCTCCGATCGACCGCTACGCCTGTGGCCGACCCTACCGTAGGTCGGTCGAGGGCGAGCCGGGGCAGTTTTCTCACAGCAGGCCGCGGCCTGCTCTCCGACTGCGAGGCGTCCGATCGGTCGAGGTGGACGGCATGGTTGGCGTCTCGGCCGGTCCGCTCGCCTGGGTATCTCGGTCCTGCGGCTGAATGGTCGGCGTGAATTCCGATCCGGGGTGCGGGCCGCCGGAAGAGCCCGTATCCAGTGCTCGTTCGATCGCCGTGACGAATTCCGTACAACTGGCGAACCGATCGCCGGGCTGTTTCGAGAGCGCTCTGGCGAACACCGGGTCGAGGGCGCCCAAATTCGGGCTGACCTCGCTGATCGTCCGAGGTGGCTGCTGCACATGCGCGGCCATCAGCGCGAGGGCATCCTGGATCGCGAATACCCCATGGCCCGTGAGCAGTTGGAACAGCGTGCAGGCCAGCGAGTACTGATCCGAACGGTGGCCGATCGGCGCCCCGGAAACCTGCTCGGGCGAGACATATGCTCCGGTGCCGATGACGGCTCCGGTCGCGGTGAGGTGTGCGGTGTCCTGATTCAGCCGGGCGACACCGAAATCGGTCAGCACCACATGCTCGGGACGGCCGTGCTCCGGCGCGAGCAGAATATTGGAGGGTTTGACGTCGCGGTGCAGGATTCCCTCTTGGTGTGCGTAGTCGAGGGCCGCGGCGATTCCGGCGCCGATCCACACGGCGTGCTCGGCGACCAGCGGGACGGTCAGTGCGGACGCGTCGGTACCCGGGACGTACCGCATGGATATCCACATGGTGCCGCCCTCGACACCACGGTCGTGGATCGTGACGATGTTGGGGTGTACCAGGCGAGAGGCCAGATCGCCTTCACGGATGAATCGCTGACGCGCTTCGTCACCACTGGCATTGTGGGTCAACAGCTTCAGTGCCATGAATCGAGGCAGAAGTGGATCCTTCGCCAGATATACCGTCCCCCAGCCACCGGCGCCGAGACGGCGTTCGATCGTGTACCCGGCGAATTCCGCGTTGGGTTGCAGATCAATCATCCCGGTGTTCCCGACCTTCCGGCCGAACGCTCGTCAACTCTCGTGAAACTCATTGTCGTGGAGTCGATCTGCATGCCGCTCGGTCGCACATTTCCTCGGCCCACCCGCGCAATCATACAGCCAGGCCGGTGCTCGGCCTGTGGTGCGCGAGGGTATGGTATATCCGTGACGCAGACCGGAATCGAACCGGCGAGGGTTCTGAATGAAAGTCAGACTGCCCATCCCAACAGAGCAACTGCGCCTTGATTATTCGGCACTGGCGACGGAATTCTCGCTGTACGGCCCGGCTCCCTGACAGCGGCGTGCGATGCGCCGATGGTCGGCAGCCCGCACGGGTCAGCAGGAATTCCTGTGTCGCGCTAGCGATCCGAACGCTCGGGTTCCCGCGCAGCATCGGATCCACGCTCTGCGTTGCGGAATTCGAACTGCGGGAACATCTCGGGCGCCTTTCATTGATACGGCGGAATTACCGTAGCAATCGGGTTCCCTTCGACGCCATTGATTTTCGTCAGCGGCCGAAGAGATCGCAGGCAACGGGTCTGCTGCACGGACGGGCGCAGCAGACCCACGCGAGAATTCAGGCGCGCCGGTAGCGGCCGGCGAGTTCGGGACTTTGGCCGGCGAAGGCCGCCAGGTCGGCCTGGAAGACGGTGTCGAGGAGGGTGGAGTCCTGGACGCCGGGGGCGCAGACCACCTCGCCCAGTTCCAGGCCGCGGAGGGCGGCGGTGACGACGTCGTCGGCGCTCATGCGGGGGACTGCGCTGAGGTCGAGGCCCTGGCGCTCGTGGAATTCGGTGGCCACCACGCCGGGGCAGACGACCTCGACCCGGACGCCGGTGCCTTCGAGTTCGGCGCTCAGGGTTTGGGACATGGCGACCAGGTGAGCGAGGCTGCCGGCGTAGACGGCACGGCGGGGCATCTGGGAGTGCGGCGCGGGGCCGCTGAAGGCGATCATGCCGGCCACGTTGATGATCGCGCCGCGACCGCGCTGCTGCATTCCGGCGACGGCGGCGCGGGTGATCAGGGTGGGGGCCAGGACCTTGACGTTGACCAGTTCGCGGGCTTTCCCGGCGGGCAGGTCGGCCAGCGGCATGTAGTGGGCGACGCCCGCGTTGTTCACCAGCATGGTCAGCGGTTCGGTCGCGGCGACCTCGGCGACCGTGTCGATGCCCTCGTCGGTGGACAGGTCGGCGGCGAGGCAGCGGACCTCGACCTCGGGGTGGGCGGCGGCGACCTCCGCGAGCCGCTCCTGCCGCCGGCCCACGATCACCAGGTCGTAGCCGTCGGCGGCGAGGCGCTCGGCGAAGGCCCGGCCGATTCCGGAGGTGGCGCCGGTGACCAGTGCGAGGTTGCTACCTGTGGTTGTCATGCCAGCCCGTCGTATCCCCATCGTGGTGTGGGACCGGGGGCACCCAGATCGGTCCCGACCGGGTCCCGGGACACGTCTTCGGCGATGGCCGTACCCCAGTCGAAGTAGGCCATCAGCGTCTTGCGCAGGTCGGGCCGATCGGACAGCACCTCATCGATGGCCTCGCCCATGAGCGTCAGCCATCGCTGCCGGTGTTCTTCCTGAATATTCAGCCCGAGGTGACTGTTCAGAAGCGCATGATGCCCACCCAGATTCGCCGTGTAATCCTCGGGCCCACCGAACACTTCGGCAAGCCAGACAGCGACATTCTCGACATGGGTCCTGGTGAAATTGGCGAAAACCGGGGCAAGCATCTCGTCGGCCAGCACCCGATCGTAAAACCTGTTGCTCAACTCCCGAAGGCGGTCGATCCCGCCGACCGCGTCATACAGCGTCTCGGTACTCACGGCCATTACCCCACTTCGCATCCGCACGGATCACCCGACCGCCGCCAGCCTACCCAGACAGCGCCGGCCCGACCGCCCATGGGAAGCGGTGTCCGGACGCGAGGGATCACTCTTTCCTGGTCACGGCGTCGATGATCCGGTCGTACGCGGCGAGTACCCGTTCATCGAGTTCCGGTAGGGGGATTCCGGTGTCGCGGGCGGCGGCCTCGCGCATGACGGCGTAGCCGTAGCTTGCCGCGGCGGTCAGGACGTGCAGGGCCTCGCCGTCGGCGTCGGGGGGCAGGGCGCCGGTTGCCCGGTCTCGTTCCAGTGCCGCGCGAGTCCGGTCGAATTCGGGGAAGACGTGCAGATCTTCGTCGCCGTCGAGGGCGAGCAGGGTTTGCGCGCGCAGTATCGGGACCTCGTCGAGCGCGAACCGGATGATGGCGCGGCGGCGAGCGGCGAAATCGTCGTTCCAGTGCGCGGGGCGCTTCGCGTGCAGGCGTTGCAGGGCGCGCTGGAGCGCCGCGCGCAGCAGCGTGCGCCGGTTGCCGTACATCTGATAGATCTGACCGCGGTTCACCCCGGACTCGGTGGCCACCTCGTTGAGATTGAGCCCCGCGAGCACGCCGTCGCGGTCGAACAGGCGCTCCGCGGCGTCGAGGAGTTCGCCCTCGGTCCGCGCCCGGTCGCGTTTGCGCCGCGCACCCGTGGCCGGCGGTTCGCCTGTCATGTGATCCCTCCTACGAGCGGATGCCCGTATTACTAACAGATCGCTAATTTTAGTACGAAGCGTGTTACTAGCGTTACGCTAGAAGTATGGATATGACCAAGGTTGCGCGGCTTGTCCCGCTGGCTGCGGCGCTGGCCACCGCCGTCGGTGTCGTCGCCGCGCCCGTCTCGGCCGATACGACCGGTGGAGTGTTCGTCGCGCTCGGTGAATCGGGTGCGGCCGGGCCCCTCATCCCGAAGCAGATCGCGCCGCTGGGCTGCCTGAAATCCGATCACAACTACGCCCATCTCGCCGCGGCCCGCCTGGGCATGACATTGCACGACGCCACCTGCTCCGGCGCGAAGATCCAGGACATGTATGCCCCGCAGCGGCTGCGTCGCGGTGGATCCAACGCGCCTCAACTCGACGCGGTAACCTCCGATGCCCGGATCGTCACCCTCGATCTGGGTACCAACGACACGATCGATACCGGCGGCAGCACCGCATGGGCTCCGCGGTTCGGTGCGCTGATCGACGAAATCCACCGCCGCGCACCGCAAGCCACCGTCTATGTGATGGGCAAGCCCGTACGGCTGCCCGACGCCGGCTGCTTTCCCCGAGTGCCGATATCCGCCAGCCGGGCCAAGCAGATCGAGGGCCGGATCGACGCGGTGAACGCCACCGTCGCCGCCCAAGCTCCCGCCCACCACGCGATCTTCGTCGACATCCACACCGCGAGCATCGGTCACGACGCCTGCCGGCCCGAGGGAGTCCGCTGGTCGGAGGGCATCATCCCGACTCAGCCCGCCGCGCCGTTGCATGCCAACGAACTCGGCCATCAGAACGAGGCCGCACTTTTACTGAACGCGATCCACAGCCACGAATCCTGATCTACCGGAACATATTTCACCGAACAAACGCGTCCTCACGACTCAATCGTCGCGATCCCACCAGCACCCCGACGACGAGCAGCGCGACGGCCGCCGCGAACACGATGCCCGAGGTCCGTAACCCCAGCACGCCGATGAGGGCGCCGACGCCGATGGAGGGCAGGGCCAGCAGGGTGTAGAGGACGGCGAAGAAGGCCGAGATGGTGGCGCTGCGGATGTCGGGCGGGGTGCTCGTGTTGATCAGCGTGATGCCGTGACCCACGGCGATGCCGGTTGCCGTGCCGAGCAGTATGGCGGCCAGTAGCAAGGGCAGGTACGAACCCGTCACCATGGCGGCGGCGATAAGCGCGGTCGCGGCGATCATCCCGGCGCCGGATGCGAGCGATGCGGCGCGCCCCAATCGATTCGCCAGCACCTGGCCCGCTCCGGTGCACACGAAGGCGGCCACCACGATGATCGCGGTGACCAGCAGGTTGTGGATATGCGCGATCTGGGCCAGGAACAATCCGGTCACCGCGGTGAGCACGCCGAGCACCGCGAAACCGGCGCCGGCGCTCAGCGCGACGGACCAGAAGCGACCGCGAATATCGGCGGGCACCGTGGGCCTGCGTATCAATCCGGCCGCCGGCCGGGACACGGTTTCGGGCACCACGGCGAGGGCGACCAGGGCGACCACCAGTACAGCCGCGGTGACCACCCAGCTCAGCCGCAGCGGCCAGGGGCCGAACTGGGCCAGCAGGCCGGCCAGCAGCGGACCACTGGCCAGCCCGCCCATGTTCGCGGCCAGCGCCAGCCGTCCGGCCCTGGTGGCGCCGCCCGGCGACGCCAGTTCCGCCAGCTGGGCTGTCGCGGCGCCGGTGATCAGCGCCGCCGCGAGTCCCGACAGCACCCGGCCGACCAGTAGTACGGCCAGATCGCCCGCCACCAGGAACACCAGGGCCGCGACGACAGCGATCACCAGAGCGGCCGCGGCGATCGGGCGACGGCCGAGCCGATCCGACAGGCCGCCCAGCGCCAGCAGCCCGACGACCACCGCCAGCGCGTACACCGCGAAGGTCACGGTAACGGCCAGGGCGGAGAAGCCGAAGGCGTGCTCGTACAACGGATACAGAGGCGTGGGCACCGTAGTCCCGACCATGACCGCCCAGAAGGACCACATGACCACGGCGGTCGCCACCCGGCGCCGGCCGTCCGAGATCACAGCCGACTGCTGGTTAGTGGGCATGGGGCACAACGCCTTTCGTGAGATCAGTCAGTCTGCCGGAGCGCGACCCGGCGGCCCCAATATTGCCATCCGGCATCGATCCGACTGTCCGCCCAGGCCACCGTGTCCTTCTTCAGGGACTCCTCGTGCGCAGTCCAGTGCCTGATCTCGCCTGCCGCGGCGGCGGTGAGCTGCAACGGGCACGCGCGCTCGAGGCGTACATCACCGCATGCGCGATATCGCCGCCGACCGCCACGAAGCCGTGCTCGGGCATCAGACAAGCACGCGCAGCACCCAGATCGGCGGCCAGCGCCGCCCCGGTTCGAGATTACGCCTCCAGACCGCACCGGGGTGACTGTGCGAATCCCGGCGTACTGCACCTGCAGTACGACCGATCTCCTGCATCTGCACGATGACGACTACGAAGCTGCCCGACGAGCATCGACTCATGGCTAAATTCCTCTACCGGCTGGGTCGGTTCTGCTTCGAGAAGCGCCGTCTCGTCGTGCTGCTCTGGTTGGGTGTGTTGGCCGCGCTGGCCTTCGGCGCCTCGCAGGCGCCCGAAGCAGCCAACAGCGGGCTGTCCATGCCCGGCACCGAGTCCCAGAAAGCATTCGATCTGCTCGACCAGCGCTTCCCGGGAATCAAGTCCGACGGCGCCGACGCGCGCGTCGTGTTCGTGGCACCGCACGGCCAGCAGATCAGCGCCGAGCAGAACAAGGCAGCGGTCGACAAGGTTGTCGCGGAGGTTGCGGGCGGGCCGCAGGTCGCCGGCGCGCTGAACCCGTTCCGGGTGGGCACCGTCAGCAAGGACGGCACCACCGCCTACGCGAACATCACCTACAAGGTGTCCAGCACCAATATCACCGAGCAGACCAAGACCTCCCTGGAGAAGGCCGTCCAGGACGGCCGCTCCGCCGGGTTGACCGTCGAGTTCGGCGGCACGGTCATGCAGGCCAAACCCCAAGCCGGCCCGACCGAGATCGTCGGCGTCGTCATTGCCGCGATCGTACTGCTGATCACTTTCGGATCCCTTGTGGCAGCGGGACTTCCACTCATCACCGCTATCGTCGGTATCGGCTGCGGCGTGGCCGCCATCGTGGCGCTGGGGTTGTCGTTCACCACCAGCACCCTGGCGGTGATGCTGGGCCTGGCCGTCGGCATCGACTACGCGCTGTTCATCGTCTCGCGCTACCGAGCTGAACGAGGAGCCGGGCGCGCCGCGCCGGACGCGGTGGCACGTGCGGTGGGGACAGCGGGTTCAGCGGTCGTATTCGCCGGGCTCACGGTGGTGATCGCCCTGTCGGGTTTGTCGGTGGTCGGCCTGCCGGCACTCACGAGCATGGGACTGGCGGCGGCGGGTACCGTGCTGATCGCGGTGCTGGTCGCGCTGACCTTGATCCCGGCGCTGCTCGGGTTCTTCCACAAGGCGGTCATGCCTCGACGGCTGCGTAAGCGCGAGAACCAGCCTGTATCGGGCGCTCTCGCGACCCTCGCAACACCGGGCGCCATCAAGGAGAGCTTGGGAACTCGCTGGGCGCGCTTCGTCGTGCGACGACCGATCCCCGTGTTGCTGCTGGCGGTGGTCGGTCTGGGCGTACTGGCCCTGCCCGTGCAGGACCTGACGCTGGGCATGCCCAGCGACGCCTCGCAACCGACCTCCACCACCCAGCGCCGCGCCTACGACGCGCTGGCGGCGGGATTCGGCGCCGGATCGAACGGTCCTTTCACGCTGGTCATCGACGCGAAAGGCGCACCCGACCCGAAAGCGGCCGCAGCGCAGGCGGCCAGGACCGTCGCCGCCACCCACGGCATCGTGTCGGTCTCGCCGCCCAGATTCAATCCCGCCGGTGACACTGCTGTACTGACCGCGACACCGGCGACATCCCCCACCGCCGACGAAACCAAGACTCTGGTGCACACGCTGCGCGCCGAATCCAGCGAGCTGAAGTCCGCGACCGGAGCGAACATGCTGGTCACCGGCACCGCGGCGGTGAACATCGACATGTCCCAGAAGCTCTCCGATGCCCTGTTGCCCTATCTGGCGGTCGTGGTCGGTCTGGCGTTCCTGCTGCTCATCGTCGTGTTCCGCTCACTGCTGGTGCCGCTCAAGGCGGCTCTGGGCTTCCTGCTGTCGGTATGCGCGGCGCTTGGGGTGATCGTCGCGGTCTTCCAGTGGGGCTGGATGGCCAGTCTCTTCGGCCTGCAGACCACCGGACCGGTGATGAGCCTGATGCCGATCTTCCTCATCGGACTGGTCTTCGGATTGGCGATGGATTACGAGGTCTTCCTGGTCACCCGCATCCGTGAGGCCCATGTGCACGGCGAATCACCGGCCGAGGCGATCGTCACCGGATTCCGGCACAACGCACGAGTGGTCGCCGCGGCGGCCACCATCATGATCGCCGTGTTCGCGGGGTTCATCGGGATGAGCGAGGCGATGATCAAGGTGCTGGGCGCCGGGTTGGCCGCCGCGGTGTTCTTCGACGCGTTCATCGTGCGCATGACCATTGTCCCGGCTGTGCTCGCGCTGCTCGGTGACAGGGCGTGGTGGCTGCCTCGACGCCTGCGCAAGATCGTGCCGAACGTCGACATCGAGGGTGAGAACCTCCGCGAGTTCGACGCACCCGATACCGCCGGTGACACGAACGACCTGGTGTCGGCGAGTCGGTGAAGCGGTCGGATCAGGTAGACCGCGCAGTGCGGGGGTCTACCTGATCCTTGCGGGCCCTGCCGCTAGTTTCGTGAGGACAAGAACAATCCGATGGTCACAGACTGGGGGCACCACGTGCGACGTCATCCCCGGATCGTCGATGCGATTCTCGTCGTTATGGTGTTCGGGTTCAGTGTGCTGGGCAGCATGCTGGACGTTCGCGGACCCGCTACGGTCATCTCCTACCCCGTATCCGCGGCCGGGGTGCTGTTCGCCGCGATCGCCGCGCTCGCTGTGCTGTGGCATCGCAGATTTCCGCGCACGGTCTTGGCGGTGACAGCCGCCTGCGGTGTGCTCATGGGCGCGGCCGGGGCCGAAATCTCGGCGCCGTTGGTGGCCCCTGCCCTGGTCGCGGCGTATTCGGTCGGCTTGCGTTCCGAACGCCGCTGGGCGCTGACCTATCCGTCGGCAGTGGGAATCGTCCTGTTGGTAGCGTCGATCACGCTCAATCCGGGACCGCTGTTCGCGCCCGGCAAGGTGACCCTGATCGCTGGAGGGCTGGTGGCCGGAGCTTTCGCCGACGCTACCCGTAACCGGCAGAACTATCTGACCGCGCTGCGTGCGCGAGCGGAACTGGCCGAACGCACCCGAGAGGACGAGGCTCGCCACCGCGTCGCAGAGGAGCGCGTTCGCATCGCCCGCGAGCTGCACGACATCGTCGCCCACCACATGGCTCTGGCACACGCCCAGGCCTCCACCGCCGCCTATCTACTGCGGACCAAACCCGATCCGGCACAACAGGTTCTGGATCAACTCGCCGACACCACCGCCTCGGCGCTGCGCGAACTCAAGGCGACCGTCGGACTGCTGCGCCGCGAGGACGACCCGCAGGCTCCCCTGGAACCGAGCCCGGGACTCTCGCGGCTTCCGGAGCTGATCGCCTCGTTCGAGCCTCTGGGACCGGGGGTTTCGATGACAGTGACAGGCGAGCCGCAACCCCTGTCGCCCGGCGTCGACCTGACGGCCTATCGGATCGTGCAGGAGGCGTTGACCAATGTCACCAAACACGCACCAGCCGCGGCGGTTTCGGTTCGCCTGGCCTATTCGCGGTCGCTGCTGACCATCACCGTCTCCGACGACGGACGCGGCGCGCGGCGCTCGGGCGAATCCGGTTTCGGCCTGATCGGTATGAACGAACGCGCGCAGTCGGTCGGCGGGGAACTGCTCGCCGGATTCCGCCAGGGCGGCGGCTTCGAGGTCTCCACGCGGCTGCCTCTGGAGCCGGGCGCCGCCCACCGCGACACGAAGGAGAACCCCTGGTGACCATTCGCGTTGTCATCGCCGACGACCACGCCCTGCTGGCCGGAACCTTCCGGATGCTGATCGAGTCCGCCGACGACATGCAGGTGGTCGGTGTGGCCGAGACCGGGAGGCAGGCGATCGACACGGCGCGGGCCACCCAGCCCGACGTCGTCTTGATGGATATCCGCATGCCCGACCTCGACGGCTTGGCCGCGACCCAGGAGATCTGCCACGACGACGCCCTGCGGGCCACCCGTGTGCTCATCCTGACCACCTTCGAACTCGACGAGTACGTGGCCCGGGCGCTGCGCGCGGGTGCGAGCGGATTCCTCGGCAAGGACGTCGCCCCGGAGGAACTCCTGCGCGCCATCCGCACCATTGCCGCCGGCGACACGCTCCTGTCTCCCGCGGCCACCAGGACGCTCATCGCGCGTTTCCTCGCCCGGCCGGAAACCGACAATCCCGCCATCGACACCCTGGACGTGCTCACCGCACGCGAACGCGAAGTCGTCGCGCTCGTCGCCGAGGGCCTGTCCAACGAGGCGATCGCCGAGCGAATGTATGTGAGCCCGTTGACCATTCGCACCCATGTCCAGCGCGCGATGACGAAACTGGGCGCCCGGCACCGCGCCCAGCTCGTCGTGATCGCATTCCAGTCCGGGTTGGTGCGCGTCGAGCCCCCGCGTTGAGTCGATCGAACCCCTCGCCGCCGCTGGCCCCTGTCCGAGGCAGCGGGCGTCCGATGATCTGCCGTGGAGCTGCACGGCAGAGTGAGTTTATTGGTCCGTCACTGTCATGAGCGTAGGCTTCAAGCCTACGGAGGTGACACTTATGGCGCGGGTTGCTCGGCGGGTTCCGGTCGAGTTGCTGCACCGGCCGTTGCGGGTGGTCCGTCCGCAGGACGGAGCTGTTTACTACGCGAACCCTCGACCCGAGTTCGCACGGTTGACGCGATCCGGAGCGCTGCATCGGGTCGCCACGGGTTATTACGCGATCGTCCCGGACGACCAGCTCGGGCAGGGGTGGCAGCCTGAGTTGGAGCCCGTCGCGCTCGGTATCGCCGCTGCCGACGAGGGGATCGATACGGTGGCCCTGATGGGGTTGTCGGCGGCGCGGGTGCATGGTGCGATACCGCGCGCGTTGAGTGTGGCAGTGGTGGCAGCTAGCCGCCACCGGTCGACCTTGCATCTGGCCGACCGTGATGCCGATGTGCTGTTCGTACGCCGGAGTGTCGGCGGCCTCGACCTGCAGCGGTATTCGTCGGAGCTGGGAAGTGGGTGGGTAACCACGGTCGAGCAGACCGTCGTGGATCTGGCTGCTCGCCCTGATCTGGGAGGGCTCCCAGAGGAAGCCGCCGCGGCCGCACGGGTGCTATTGGCACGGTCCGATCGCGAGCTGCTCACCGAGCTGGCCACCCGGCAACGACGCCGTGCCGGCCTTCGCCGCCTGAGCTTGCCGAACAAAGGGGACTGATGCTCAGCGCAGCCGACGAACACCTGATCGTGAGCCGCTTCGGCGTCGCTCGTGCGCAGGTTCGCCGAGACCATCTGATCTCCCATGTCTTGGCTGCTATCGCAAAGCGCCTTCCCGACCAGGTTCTTTTCTTCGGCGGAACAGCATTGAGCCGCACCCTGATACCCGAGGGACGGCTGTCCGAGGATATCGACCTCATCGCACTGACGGACCGGCGGTCGACCGCCGAGGCCCTGCATCGAGCCGTGGTCAGCGAACTCCGCCGCGAATACCCCGGACTGGCATGGCAGCCGGCATTGACGGTGCGCCAGGCATGGCTCGGCACGAGCAACTGAGTAGTCGCGCTGGGGAGTTTACGGCGCTTTCGGAGTCGGGAACGAGCGGCTGGTTTCAGGGGTGGATGGTGTCGGGGGTGGGGGAG
>NZ_JAGPOX010000207.1 GCF_019038435.1 Nocardia alni | reverse complement strand
TCCCGCACCCGCACCCCCACCGCCCGCGAAACGGCCACCGGCGAAAACGCCCTGTGACCCGTCTCAGGCGGGAAAGACCCGGGCGGACCCAGCCAATCCGATCAACGGAATGCAGTACTGCGGAAGGGATTCCAGCAGTCCCACCGGGTACAGCTGGTTCACCTCCGCCCTGTGAATCCTCCTAGCAGCCTTCGCCGTTGAGCGCCCCGACTATGCCGGCGAGGGCTCCGCCCGAGCACTGCGGCAGGTTGTTCATTCCGAACGGGGGTTGTACCGGTGCGTACTGCTGCCCGGAGTCGTCCGGACCCGTCGCATGAGGCCCGGACATCGGGGAACAGTAATAGCTGCCTTGCAACGCGCCGCCGTCCAGACAGCCGGGATCATCGGCGTGCGCGATGCCCGCACCGGCGAACAGCAGGACGGGCGCTACGGCCGCCGCCGCTACCCCCAATGTCGCGACGAGCCGTTTGGTTCTGGTGTTGTGAGCAGTGGTCATGATTCTTGTGCTTCCTTTTCTCCGGCCGCGGCCCCGACGCCAAAGGTTGGCTACCGCTGAACTCGTGGACTGCCCCCGGTCGACTCACCGAGTCCTGGAGTGGATTACGTGATGGTCAGTGCCGTGGTTCACAGGTGAGGGCGCCGCGCGAATTCGTTACCGAAGAGACATCACCGCCGGTCACACGTTGATTTCCGACACCGGATCGCAAAGTGTCGGGTCCGCCGGTTCTGCGCTCTCGTTGAGATCGGTGAGCGCCACCGGGACCCGGCGGGCGACCGGAGTCGGTGGGCGACGGTCTGGCAGTCGGCGTCGCGGCCGCCAGATCGTGGAAGCCTTGCGCCGCAACGAATATCACGGTCCTCGACGCGGGGCGATCGGGCGGCGAGTGCGGAAATATGGGACCGGCAGGACGGATCCGCCTAGCGCGATCGGCGCGGCTGCCGACGTCGGTTCAGTCGATGACGGCGTGAACCTGGCGGCGGACCTGGTCGCGTTGCTGAGAGGTGAGGTTGCCGAAGCGTTCGCCGATCATGTCCTGGGGGTAGTAGGCGAGGCGGACGCCGTAGTCGGTTTCGGCGACGTAGGCCGAGGCTCGGTAGCGGGTGCCGGTCTCGATCTCGGCGACCAGGAGGGTGGGCAGGCCGATTCTCACGCCCATGCGGAAAAGTTTCCCCACCGAGCCGGATCGGGTCAACGGACCTGTCGGCGAGCAGCACGAGAGCCGTGGACGCTCGCGAGCCGTTACATACCGGCGGGCGGCCTACTTGTCGTCGAGCATCGGGCGGCCCGCGCCCTTGCCATCGTCGTAATACTCGTTGACGACGACACCGTCGACCACGTCGCCGGCCGGATCGACGACCACGCCGCGGTAACCCCCGGCCATGGACATGCGGTCGAGACGACGATTCGCGACGGCGGACACCATCGGGCGCAGCAGCGCCCGGGTGGGCAGCAGCAGGAGCAGGCCGATCAACGTGGTGACGAAGCCGGGGATGAACATGGCCACGGACCCCAGGGCGACCAGCGCGCCGTCGGCGACGGCCGTACCCGGGGCGACCTTGCCCTCGGCGGCGCGCCGGAACTGCTCGAAGACGCGGCGGCCCTGGACACGGGTGAGGATCAGGCCCAGGCCGGAGCAGGCGATCAGCAGCAGAATCGTCAGCCCGACGCCGATGAAGTGGCCCACGACGACGAGGGCAGCGATCTCGACAACCAGGTAGAGGGCGAACAATACGGCGGGCATGGCGTTCCTTTCCAGAACCATCTACCCCATACAACGACCGCGGTGTCCGTTTTTCTCCCGGAAGCGCCTGAGCCGTCCCTGAGAATTCTACGAGCCCGGGCGTACCAGGCCGGTTTCGTAGGCCAGTACCACCGCCTGCACCCGGTCGCGCAGGCCCAGCTTGGTCAGGACACGGCCCACATGGGTCTTGACCGTGGCCTCGGACAGGAACAGCTGGCCGGCGATCTCCGCGTTGGAGCGTCCGGCGGCGATCTGCTCGAGCACCTCGCGTTCGCGGGCGGTGAGCACCTCGAGCACCGACGGGTCGCGCATCTCGCCGGGAGCGTCGGCGATCAGGCGGTCCAGCAGGCGTTTGGTCACCTTCGGGGAGACCACCGCGTCACCCGCGGCGACGCTGCGGATGGCGGAGATCAGATCGTCGGGTGGAGTGTCCTTGAGCAGGAATCCGCTGGCGCCCGCTCGAAGCGCGCCGAGGGCGTGCTCGTCCAGGTCGAATGTGGTCATCACCAGAACCTTGCTGCCGCAACCTGATTCGAGAATCTGAGAGGTCGCGGCTACACCGTCGACCACGGGCATGCGCACATCCATCAGCACGACGTCGGGCACGAGTTCCTTGGCCTTGCGGACCGCCGACGCGCCGTTGTCGGCCTCGCCGACAACCGTCAGGTCGGGATGCGCGCCCAGCACCATCCGCAGCCCGGCTCGCATCAATTCCTGGTCGTCGACGACGAGTACGGTGATCGGCACGCTGGTCAATCCTAGGGGTTGGTGAGCCGGCGCCGCTCGTGGAACCGGCGGGGTGGGTGAACCCTACGGGAACGGTGAGCCCCACGAGTGTGATGGACGGGCACAAGCTGCGGAGTCGGCGTGACCGAGCAGCCCCACCTGGACAGTCGGCTTGTGGAGTCGTAGCGGGTGAGTCGACTGCGCCGGTGCGGGTGAGCCCTGCTGACACGACCAGCCGGCAGAGTTCGGCGGGGACGGGTCGCAGTGGACTGCTCGATC
Organism: Nocardia alni; assembly: GCF_019038435.1. Classification (GTDB taxonomy): domain Bacteria; phylum Actinomycetota; class Actinomycetes; order Mycobacteriales; family Mycobacteriaceae; genus Nocardia; species Nocardia alni. The sequence goes on along the minus strand of NZ_JAGPOX010000207.1, from coordinate 10,742 downwards.
CGGGCCGCAGAGCGAGCGCGGTTCGGCGGCGAGGGCCGGGATGATCGGGACGGCCAGTTCGATGTTGCGGGCGGTGATTTCGCCCTCCGAGTGCGGGCCGCCGACGCGCGCGGGTTCGTTCGGATCCGAAGTTCCACAGCCGCGCCGCGGTAGGCCCACCACCCGGGATCGGGTCACCCCGACCAGCGCACCAAAAGATGCGCGCCGGGCATCATTCGACGCCCGGCACGCATCGGTTTCTGGTCGTCGACAACGAGTACGGCGATCGGCACGCGTCCGACCTACTGGTCGGCGCCGACAATCCTGGCGTTGTCGGAGTCTACGAACAGATCCTCCACCGACGTCACCGACACCGCCCGCGTCAACCACTCGGTCAGCCGCTCGGTATCCCCACAGGCCAGTATGAGCTCCCGGGCGACGGCATCCACCTCGATCCCGCGCGCAGCCAGCACCGTCAGCACCGCAACCGCCTCCCCCTCGGCACGACCAACCGCCTCCCCCTCGGCACGACCAACGGCCTCACCCTCGGCGCGGCCTTCCTTCCGGCCGATAGCCTGATGCTTCAGGGCAAAGTCACTTTCCCAGGTGAAGTTTTCCAGAGAGATCGTCATGATTTCCTCCAGCTCCAAGCGTGCCGCCTCGGGCAGCCGTGTGCGGATAAACTCATAATAAATCACGCCCCGATCGTCGTCGAAGGATGCGACAGCGGCCGGAACCATCTCCAGCACGCGCCGACGTTCGTCCTCACTCAGTTGACTCGTTGCTGCCAGCAGCACCAGCTCCGGCCAGGTTCGGGCACTGGTGGGGTCGATCGCCGCCGCAAGCATGCCCGGCCAGTACGTCACCGGGGTGAAGATGAACCCGGGGTGCCCGGTATCCACAGATTCACCTACCACCCGCGCGCTACGCTCATCCGGGCACATTGCCAGCAGTGTCACCTTACAGTGGAACCGCTTGCGTAGGTTCGTCACATAGGTTGGCCAGCTTTCCCGAATCCGACTCAATTCCTTTTCACTGCAACTATTCTGCACTTCGTGAATAATCGCATGCTCGGGCTTCCGCGTCTTCTCACCGATCATCGATACATCCAGACGCAGCTCTTGTGGCCCCATAGCGGTCACCGTCTCCGGACCGAGCCGCCAACACAGCTTGTCCGGCACCGGTAACCCCAACACGTCCCGCGCCACTTTCGGTCCGAGTCCAGGCCTATCCCGGAACATCTCGAGGGGGACCTCGTGGTTAGTAGATGGCATAACCAAACCCTATGCGGCAGTCGGCCTTCCGACCAAAAATTCAGCAAAAGCCAAATCATTCCAAATAGCATGGAATATTTGAATCACTGAATTTGGAATATGTAGCTCAATTTGGAATATGCAGCGGGATCGTCGCACACACTCGCCAACCACCTCCCGAGCGTCGCCCCGCCTCCAGCACACCTCCGAGCACCGCCACCCGCTCCCGCATGCCGACCAAGCCGAGGCCGCTGCCGGTGATGCCGTTACGGGTGGACAGTTGGCCTGCGGGGATGTCGGCTCCGGGGCCCGTGGTCTCGACCGTCGAATCTTTTTGCGCGGCAAGGCCGTCGCGGACCTGGCGGACGCCTGCTCCGGTATCGCCCCTTGTGGAAGAATGCCCGAGGTCGATCACTTCCACCAGTACGTCCGTGTCGCGCCGATGCACCCGCACCCACGCCTTCGCGGCGGGTCCGGCGTGGCGGAAAGTGTTGGTGAGGGATTCCTGCACGATGCGGTGTACGCCGAGACTCACCTCGGGGGCGATGTTGTCCAGCTCGCCGGACAATTCGAGTTCGACCGCGAGTCCGGCGCTGCGCATCATCTCGACCACCCGCGCCAAGCCCGCGGTGCCGTGCTGGGGCAGCTGTTCGGGGGCGTGTTCGGTGCGGAGGAGGGCGACCGTTCGGCGTAGTTCGCGCAGCGCGTCGCGGCCGGTGGTGGCGATGGCGCCCAGGGCCTGTTCGGCGGCGTCCGGATCGGCGCGCAGTGCGTATTTCGCGCCGTCGGCCTGCACGATGATGACGCTCACCGCATGCGCGACGATATCGTGCAGCTCGCGCGCGATCCGGGTGCGTTCGGCCGAAACCGCCTCGTGCGCACCGCGTTCCCGGTCATAGTCGGCCACCGCAAGACGCGCGGCGACCTCGGTGTCGTAGGCGTGGCGAGCGCCGAGGAATTCCGCGAGCGTCCAGCACAGCGCGTAATACAGAGCCAACAACGCGATGGTCATCGGAACCGACTCGTGCTGTAGCCAATCGGTCAGTGCCGCGTCCACCACCAGCCCGCCGAGGAAAATCAGCCCCTCGCGCCGCCCCACGTACGCCACGAGCGTGTACAAGGCGGTACCGAGCGCCGCGAGGGCGAACATCTGCAAGTTCTCCCCCACCCCCCAGCCGACCACGGAGGTGAGCATCGACAACCCCAGCAGCACACCGGCACTCGCACGCGGATACTTGCGCCGCACGATCACCGGCAGCGGAATCAGCACCCCCAGAATCACATACGCGGCCACGTTCCGCTTGCCGCCGACGGTCAGCAGATCGGCGATCATCAGCAGCCCGGCCAGAATCGAGTCGGCGACCATCGGCCGCCCCCGAAGCCACAGGCTGAATCGACGCATCCACCAAGACTAGGTGCCCCGGCGAACCGGACCGTCCCGCGACACCTCCATCGCCGGCTTCGATCGGACCAGCCACAATCCGAATGTCGATCGGCGGCTCCCACCCTTACGCCCGAGCGGCCTCGCGTCCACCACCCGATCCCGAAACGGCCGGTCGTCCCGCGTCGAGCCGCGTTGGTTTCAGGGGCGGAGACTCCTGAGACCGGTGCGGATTTCGCTGACCAAGATCTCGGGCTGCTCGAAGGCTGCGAAATGCCCGCCCTTGTCGGCCGCGCCGTAATGAATCAAGTTCGAATAGGTGTCCTCGATCCAGCTTCGTGGCGGGCGTGGGATATCGCGCGGGAATACGGTCACCGCGACCGGCAGCGTCAGCTTCGGTCCGGCCAGGCTGCTCGTCTTGTTCTCCCAGTAAATGCGACCGGAGGACGCGGCACTGTTCGTGAACCAGTAAAGCGATATCGCGTCGAGCATGTCATCGGTGCTGAGAGCGTCCTCGGCGAGCCCGTTATTGTCCGTTTTGGACTGAAATTTTTCATAGATCCAGGCCGCTTGGCCGGCCGGAGAGTCTGCCAGCGCAATTCCGACGGTCTCCGGCTTCGTGCCCTGAAGGTGGCTCGAGCCGCCGAGATCTCCGGTGTAGAGGGCGACGGTCTCCATCGCGTAGCGCTCCTCGGGCGACAGCGTGTCGGGTATCTCCGCGGGAAGAACGTACTGAGTATTCAAGTGAATCCCGAGAAGACCCTCGGGCCGCATGGCGCCGAGAGCGGTTGTCACGACCGCGCCCCAATCACCGCCTTGAGCGGCCCAGTGCTCATAGCCGAGACGCTTCATGAGTTCCACCCACGCGGTTGCTACGCGTGACACGGTCCACCCCGCCTCGGTCGGCTTTTGGGTGAACCCGAATCCGGGAAGCGATGGAATGACGACATCGAACGAATCTTCGACCTTCCCCCCGAACGCCACCGGATCGGTCAGTGGACCGATCAGCTTCAGGAATTCGACGATCGAACCAGGCCATCCGTGCGTCAAGATGAGTGGCATCGCATCCGGATTCTCGGACTTGACATGGATGAAGTGAATGTCGAGCCCATCGATCGTGGTCAGGTACTGCGGGAAACGATTGAGCTCCGACTCGAAGCGGCGCCAGTCGTACTCTCGCTGCCAATAATCGATCAGCGATTTCACATTCTGCAGGCGAACACCCTGCGACCAGTCGGAGACGGTTTCCGGATCCGGCCATCGAGTCCTGGCCAGTCGCTGCTTCAAGTCCTCTATTTCGGAGTCCGAGACTGCGACGGTGAACGGGCGGACCAGGGTTGAAGGTGTGGTCATCGGCTTGTTCTCCTGAAGTTTGGTTCACTGTGCAGCACTCCGTTGCACATCAGTGTGCAATGCACACCGATGTGCAATCTACTCCATTGCACACAGGCGTGCAACAATGTGACTGTGCAGATCGAATCCGCCCGGGCACGCGCCATGAACGACACCCGGAACCGCATCCTCGACGTGGCACTCGAGGCCCTGGGAGAGAACCCGGACGCCGGCATGGGCGACATCGCCTCCGCCGCCGGCGTGGTCCGCCGCACCGTCTACGGCCATTTCCCCTCCCGCACCGACCTCGTGCGGACCCTCGCGCGACGGGCGGTGGACGAGATCGCCGCAGTGCTCACCGAGGTCAGCTCCCCCGAGAGACCAGCCGAAACGGTGTGGGTCGATTTCATCGCCCGCATGTGGCCGTTGACGCGCCGTTACCGAGTGCTGTTGATGCTTCGGCGCGGCGAGTACGGCGACGAGATCCACGCCCTCCTGGAACCAGTCGATAAAGCCCTTGCCGACCTCGTTGAACGAGGCCAGCAGAACGAGGTGTTCGGACGACACCTGCCGGCGAATATTCTCAGCCAGGTCGCGTACGCCGCCGTGTTCTCCATCGCGGAAAACGACCTCTCCAATGAGCCCCTCGGCGCCCGCGCGGCAATGATCACGAGCCTGCTCATCCTCGGAATTCCCGAGGCGCGCGCCAATGTTCTAGCGGATAGCCGGTCGACTCGTCCGGCCGATATTCTTCCCGCCGGTCAGCACCGGACTTCCATCGGCTGACGGACCTCCATGGTCTGCCGCAACTCGGTCGGCTGGCGCACGTCCATGGTCTGACGGACCTCGGTCGGCTGGCGCACCTCGCCGGATTGCCGAGTCGAGACATCGCGTCCCGCCAACCAGGGCGCCAGCACACGGGATGTCGTCTCGCGGATCTTGCGTTGCAGGCGTTCGCCGTCCTCGATCGCGTAGTGACCGGAGAACAGCACGGTCAGCGCGCCCGACACGGCGCCGACGACCGCGCCGACCAAGGCCGCCGCCCCGACGTCGTCCAGCTCGTCCGGGAACGCCGCCCGCAACTGCCGGGCGATCTCCTGCTGCGCGGCCAGTTGCGCATGCGCCGCACGGCCGCTCACCGCGGGCACCGTGCGCGAGACCTGGGCGCGCAGCACCGCGATCCGGGCGGCGAGGTCATCGCCGAGATGGTCGCCGGGATTGTCACCGGCCGCACGTAGAGCCCGTAACAGCACCTCCACCGGGCGCTCTTCGGGACGACGGGTCGCGATGGCGTGGACGGCCCCGCGCACCCGCTCGTCGGGCTCGGGGAACAGCAACTCCTCCTTACTCTCGAAATAATTGAAGAAGGTGCGGGTGCCCACCTCGGCGGCCGCGGCGATCTCGGCGACGGTGGTCGCCTCGTAGCCACGAGACTCGAACATCTCGACGGCGGCTTCGAGGAGGGCACGGCGGGTGCGTTCCCGCTTACGGTCACGGAGGGCGGATGGCGGCACGCGGGCAGACAGTACGGCATACGACGCGAAATACGTGGCAGGCTGCGTGTCGTGCGCGTTACACCCCGCGCAACACCGCACAGCCTGCGACATTGCATTCGCTGCACGATTGCGCGGCGTGTCGAATTGGGGTGCGGGACATCGACCTACGGTTGAACGAGCACAGCCCCAGCAATTAGCGTAGGGACAATGAGCATCGCATCCCGCGCCGTGGACGAACAGTTCCGCGCGCTGCCGCTGGCCGCCCTGGCCGATGCCGCGCTGAGCGCCGCGCGGGCCGCCGGCGCCGACCACGCTGATCTGCGCGTGCACCGACTGGTGCTGCAATCGATCCGCATGCGCGACGGCCGCGTCGAGTCGGTCACCGATTCGGTCGATCTCGGCTTCGCGGTCCGCGTGATCGTCGACGGCACCTGGGGTTTCGCCTCGCACGCGGAACTGTCCCCCGATACCGCCGCCGAGGTGGCGCGCCGCGCGGTGACGGTCGCGACGACGCTGCGCGCACTCAACCGCGAGCACGTCGACCTGGCCGACGAACCGATCTACTCCGACGCACACTGGGTCGCGGACTACGGAATCGATCCGTTCGACGTGCCGACCCCGGAGAAAATCGCGCTGCTGCAGGACTATTCCGAACGCCTGTCGTCCGCCGACGGCGTCGACCACGTCGCCGCGCACGTACTCCAGGTCAAGGAACAGACCTACTACGCCGACACCGCCGGATCCTCCATCACCCAGCAGCGGGTGCGGCTGTATCCACAACTGGAGGCGATCACGGTCGACCCCGCGGCGGGCGCGTTCGAGACGATGCGCACCCTGGCCGCCCCGACCGCGCGCGGCTGGGAGTACGTCACCGGCGCGGACGGGATGTGGGACTGGACGGGCGAACTCGCGCGCATTCCGGAATGGCTCGCCGAGAAGGTGAAGGCGCCCACCGTCGAGGCCGGCCCGACCGACCTGGTCATCGATCCGACGAATCTGTGGCTCACCATCCACGAATCCATCGGCCACGCCACCGAATACGACCGCGCCATCGGCTACGAATCCGCTTACGCCGGAACCTCGTTCGCCACCCCGGACAAATTGGGCACGCTGCGCTACGGCACCCCGATCATGCACGTCACGGGCGATCGCACCCAGCAGTACGGCCTGGCGTCGGTGGGCTACGACGACGAGGGCGTGGCCGGGCAGCGCTGGGACCTGATCCGCGACGGCGTTCTGGTCGGCTACCAGCTGGACCGCGCCTTCGCCCCGCGCCTGGGCCTGGCCCGCTCCAACGGCTGCTCGTACGCGGATTCTGCCCATCACGTGCCGATCCAGCGCATGGCGAACGTCTCGCTGCAACCGGATCCGGTGCGCGACACCAGCACCGCCGAACTCATCTCCCGCGTGGAGAACGGCATCTACGTCGTCGGCGACAAGTCGTGGTCGATCGATATGCAGCGCTACAACTTCCAGTTCACCGGGCAGCGGTTCTTCCGGATTCGCAACGGGCAGTTGACCGGCCAGTTGCGCGATGTGGCGTATCAGGCCACCACCACCGACTTCTGGGGTTCGATGGAGGCGGTCGGCGGGCCCTCGACCTGGGTGCTCGGCGGGGCGTTCAACTGCGGTAAGGCCCAGCCCGGCCAGGTGGCCGCGGTCAGCCACGGCTGTCCGTCGGTGCTGGTGCGCGGGGTGAACATTCTCAACACTCGGACGGAGGCGGGCCAATGACGGTCGTACACGGCGGGGAGGTCGTCGAGCGGGCCCTGGCCGCCTCGCGCGCGGACGAGGCGATCGTGATAGTCACCGACGCGGCCGAGGCATCGCTGCGCTGGGCCGGAAATTCCATGACCACCAACGGATCCTCGGTGTCCCGCGAATGGTCGGTGGTGTCGATCCTGCGCGAGGGGCCGAATTCGGCGCGCGTGGGCACCGTGCGATCCACGAGTGTCGAAGAGGGGGACATCGAGTCGGTCGTCCGCGCGAGCGAGCAGGCCGCGCGCTCGGCCACGCCCGCGCGCGACGCGATGCCGCTGCTGGACCCCGCGGCGGCGGGCACGCATCTGGATCCGGATTGGGCCGCCGCGCCCGCCGACACCGGCATCGAGGTGTTCACCGGCCTGGCCCGGGATCTGTCCGCCGGATTCGACGGCGCGGATCGGCTGTACGGTTTCGCCTACCACCAGCTGCACACCACCTGGCTGGGCACCTCCACCGGCATCCGCCGGCGCTGGACCCAGCCGACCGGATCTGTCGAGATCAACGGCAAGCGCGGCGAGGGCGCGGACGTGGCCAGTGCCTGGGTCGGCACCGGGACCCTCGACTTCACCGATGTGCGGACCCCCGCGCTGCTGGCCGAACTCACCCGCAGGCTCGACTGGAGCAAGCGCCGCGTCGCCCTGCCGGCCGGGCGGTACGAGACGCTGCTGCCGCCGTCGGCGGTCGCGGATCTGCTCATCTACCTGGTCTGGGAGATGCAGGGGCGCGGTGCGAACGAGGGCCATACGGCGTTCTCCCGGGCCGGCGGCACCCGCGTCGGCGAACGCCTGACCGACCTGCCGCTGACCCTGTACTCGGACCCGAACGCCGCGGGCCTGGAGTATCTGCCGTTCGTGGCCACGGCCGCGTCCTCGGAGACGCAGTCGGTGTTCGACAACGGCCTGCCCGCCCAGCGCGTGGACTGGGTGCGGGAGGGCACGATCGAGAATCTGGTGTATCCGCGGGCCACCGCGGCGGAATTCGATGCGCCCGTGACGGTTCCGGGCGACAACCTGCTGATGACAGGCGGTTCGGGCGCGACGCTGGAGGAGATGATCGCGCGCACCGAGCGCGGGCTGCTGCTGACGTGCCTGTGGTACATCCGCGAGGTCGACGCGGCCACGCTGCTGCTCACCGGGCTGACCCGCGACGGGGTCTATCTGGTGGAGAACGGCGAGGTCACCGCGACAGTGAACAACTTCCGTTTCAACGAGAGCCCACTGGATCTCCTGCGCCGCGTCAGCGAGGCCGGCGCCACCGGGATCACGCTGCCGCGAGAGTGGAAGGACTATTTCACCCGTACCGCCATGCCGCCGTTGCGGATACCGGATTTCCATATGTCGTCGGTGAGCCAGGCGACGTAGGACGGGCGCCGAGGGAAGCGTGGAAGCCGCCCGGTCCGGACGAAATCGGGTCGGCGAATGCCTCCCGTGCGAGTTCACAACGACCGGTGGTGAAGCACGGGGAAAACCGTCAGGTCGCCGGACGATGGATGCGCACCCTTCGTTCGGTATGGCAGAATCGCCGCCTACGGGACAGTGATGTTCTGTGCCGATACATGAAGGCATAGACGCACACAACGTCGAGGTGGGGACTGAATGACCAACGACAGTGGCGGCCAACTCTTCGGCCCGCTGATAGAGCAGGCCAAGACCGGATCGGTCTCGCTCAATGTCGAGCCCGAGACCTTTCTGACGCTGGACAAGGCGCTGACGCAGCGCAAAACGGAGATCCAGGCGATTCAGAAGCTCGTGCAGCACGTTCACAACCACGAGAACTGGGGCATGGGCGAGCAGTCCTCCGTCCTCACCTCGGCGCACACGATGGTGCAGCGCCTGCGCGACAAGGGCAGCGGCGGCGCCAACAACGCCTACGACACACTGCAGGATCACTGGAAGACCGCGGACGAGTTGCAGACGCTGTTCCGCACGATCTGCGACCGGCTGCAACAGACCGACAGCGAGTTCGCCACGAAACTTCGTGTGGCGCAATCGAAGACCGGCGAGGTGGCCTGATGACAGCCTATGACGCACCGGGTATCACCAATCGCGAGAATGTGGATTCGCTGACGCACCAGCAGATCTACGACGCGTTCCAGACCGTCAGCGACGGCTCCGCGGACGTGGTCGCGACCTGGCAGCAGGCCGGAAGCCAATGGCGCACCTCGACGACGGGCGTGGTCCAGGCTGTGCGCAGCGCCGTGGACGGACGCTGGACCGGCGCGGCCGCCGATGCCGCGGTCGCGGCGGTGACCGGATACGGGAATCAAGCCGCTGAGCTGGCCGACCTGTTCGACCAGACCGGCCAGGTGATCACCACCACCGCGCAGGCCGCACTGACGACCAAGTCGTATATTCCGAAACCCGTACCGGCGAGAGCGAATCCGAGCAAGGATCCGAGCGCCTTCGATGACCAGACCCGTAGCGCGCGCAAGGCGCAGGACGACGCTCGCCACGTCATGCAGCAGCGCTATCTGGTGCCGTTCGCCGATCAGGACGGGCGGCTCCCGACGTACCCGCCCGCGAATATGCCCGCTGTCCCCGGCCTTTCCGCGGACGACCCGTTGACTTCGGCGAACAATGGTTCGCCGCTGACGATTCCGAATTTTCCCGCTGCCGCCACACATGCGGCGGGACTGGATTCCTCCATGCCCGGGCTCGACGGTCCCGGTACGCAGGAGCTGTTCGACAATCCGGAATCCCTACTGCACCACCCGGAATCCGTGTTCAGCGACCAGGGTTCGGGCCCGCAGGACCCGGAATCGCTGTTCCATGACCCCGAATCCCACCTGCCCGGCCTGAACACGAGCACCGTCATGTTCCATCCCGACGGGCTGGGCGGGCTCCAGGACGGCTCGCAGTTCCCGCAGGGATTTCACTCGAATCACGCTCTCGATGCCGGGCTTCCGAGTCACACCTCCGATAGCGGGGTCACGACGCATGATTCCCCGGGTGGTGCACAGTTCGGACCGCACGACTCCGATTCGTTTGTGCCGCACCATGATCAACCGCACTACGATCGACCCCAGTACGATCAAGTCCAGTACGACCTCCCGCACCACGATCATTCGCTGACCACGCCCGCATCCGACGGCGCTGTGGCCCAGGGCACGACCGTCTCGTCGACGGACCCGCAGCCCGGCCGGGACAGCCTCGCGGCTCCGCAGGATCCCGGCACGACGCAGCCTGCGAACCAGCCCGCTCAGCCCGCGCCGAACGGCACACCGGATGTCGGGCGGTCGACGCCGAACCTCACACCGGTGCCTCCCGACACGTCGAGGCTGGGATCGCCTGTGCCCGGGATGATCCCGAACCCGCCGCCATCCATTCCCGGCCCGGCCCTCAGTACACCGCCGCTGATTCCGGCCGCACCGATACCGCCGCTGCCGGTGGCGCCGCCCCTGCCCGCCGCGCCGATACCACCTGCCCCGCTGCCGAGTACGCCCATGCCGTCGCCTGGGGTTCCGCTGCCGAATCCGCCAGCGCCCGCGCCGAATCCGGGTTTCTCGGTACCCGGTCCCGCAGCGCCCGCCCCGGGAAC
>NZ_JAGPOX010000206.1 GCF_019038435.1 Nocardia alni | reverse complement strand
GGCAGCGTCAGATGTTTATAAGAGACAGGAACATCGACATCGCGAAGGACCTAAGCTGGTGGGGGCCCGACCCGATACTCAGGCACCGTATCCAGGCACAGAGGAGTCATCCTGTCCACCGAAGCCGCACTCGAGTCCACCCCGCCGCGTGCCGGCCGCGTGGACGGCCGCAAGCGGCGCTGGCATCAGCACAAGATCGACCGGCGCGAAGAATTGGTCGACGGCACCCTGGCTGCGATTCGCAAGCGGGGCGGCGATGTCGGCATGGACGAGATCGCCGGCGAGATCGGTGTGTCGAAAACCGTTCTCTATCGCTATTTCTCCGATAAGAACGACCTGACTCGCGCCACCATGGAGCGATTCATCGAGACCACCCTGATGCCGCGCATCTACGAGGCCATCAGCGACGATCTCGACGAATACCAGCTGGTCCGCAATACTTTGGCCGCCTATGTGCACACCGTGGACGCCGATACCGACGTGTACCGGTTCATCATGGGATACGGCTCGTCCACCGACAAGTCCACCCTGGCCGACTTCGAGAAGCTGTTTGCCGACATCGTGGCCGCGGTGCTGCGCGACAAGGCCTTCAGCCGCGACCTCGAGACCGAGGGCATCGAGCTCTACGCCTACGTGCTCGTCGGTGGCGTCCAGCTGGCCACGGACTGGTGGATCAGCAACCGCGCCATGTCCGCCGACACGATGCTCGACCACATGACGATGATGGCCTGGAGCGCCATCGAGGGCATGGTGCGCGCGGGCGGATCGCCGAAGACGTTCAACTCCGCACCGCATCGCCTCCCCGAGCCCGGCCACCCCTGAGCCCGTCCACCGGCTCGCCATCCCAGAGCAAATGCCCGGCGGCCCAGAATCGTCGGCAACATCGGGTATAGGCCCGGACCGTCCCTGTTCGCTACGCTGAGTCCGGCGCGAACAGGAAGTGCCACCGTCGCGCATCGGCACCAACGGAGGTAGCTATGTCGAAGGAAGTGCCGACCTCACGGCTCGCCCGGGGTACCAAGCTCGGTGTCGCGGTGGCCGGAAATGTGTTGCGCGCCCAGAAGACTCGCCGTTCCATGCGTGGCCGTTCCGAGGAGGTCCGCAAACGCCTGGCCGAGGAGTCGACGATCCGCGCGACCGAGCAGATGGTCCTGGTGCTCGGCACCATGAAGGGCGTCGCGATGAAGCTCGGGCAGATCCTGTCGGTACTGGATCTGGACATCGTCCCGCCCGAACACCGTGAACGCTTCCAGCATCGCCTGGCGGTACTGCGCGACAGCGCGCCCAAGGTGTCCTTCGAGACCATGCGCGAGGTCGTCGAGGAGGATTTCGGCCGCCCCCTCGAGGAGTTGTTCGCCGAATTCGAATCCGAGCCCATCGCCGCGGCCTCCATCGGCCAGGTCTATCGGGCGCGGCTGCACGACGGGCGCACGGTGGCGGTGAAGGTCCAGTATCCGGGCATCGACGCGGCAGTGCGCTCGGATCTGAAGAACCTGGCCATGTTTCGCCGCATCCTGGCGACCGCGATGCCGTGGGTGACTCCGGCGGTGCTGGACGAGCTGCGGCTGCATCTGGAGAGCGAACTCGACTACGTCGCCGAGGCCGCGACGCAGCGTCAGATCGCCGAGCTGTACGCCGACCATCCGTTCATCGTGGTCCCGCCGAGCATGCCCGAGCTGTCCAGTCAGCACGTGCTGGTCAGCGAGTACTTTCCCGGCCGAGGCTTCGAGCAGATCCGTGAACTGCCCGAGGCAGAACGCAATCGGATCGGCGAGATCATCTATCGCTTCTACGTCGGCTCGCTGTACTCCTTCGGCGAATTCTGCGGTGACCCGCACCCGGGAAACATTCTGCTCGGCGAGGACGGGCGAGTGGCGTTCCTGGATTTCGGCCTCTACAACCGGATGCGGCCCGACGACGTGGAATTCGAGCTGGTCTGCATCCGCGCCGCGGCCGACGACCAGGCAGAAGAGCTGCGCCGGTTGATGATCGAGCGCGGCATCATCGACTCCCCCGACGAGGTGACCGCCGAGGAATGCCTCGAGTACTGCCTGTCCGCGATCGAATGGGCGCTGCTGGACGAGGATTTGACGATCACCCCCGAATTGGCCAGCGGCGCCGCGGTATTGGCGATCGACCCGCGCGCGACCGAATACGCCGGAATGAAACAGCAGTCGCTGCCGCCGGAGCATCTGTTCTCCCGGCGCGCCGATTTCATGACCTTCGGGGTGCTCGGGCAATTGCAGGCCACGAACAACTGGCACCTTATCGCGCGCGAATGGATCTACGGCGATGCCCCCGTCACGGACCTGGGCAAGGAACATCAGGCGTGGCTCGCCCGGCGGCCCGCACGCAAGAAGACCAGTACCGGAAAACGTCGCAGCAGAGCGTGACTGGCGTCACGGGATAGGTAAGGTCCATGGCAGACAGGGAATTCGATCTCGTGCTGTACGGCGCGACAGGTTTCGTCGGCGCGCTGACCGCGCGGTATCTGGCCGAGGCGGCCCCGCCCGGTGCGCGGATCGCGCTGGCGGGTCGCTCGCAGGACAAGCTGGACAAGGTCCGGACCGGTCTGGGGGCCGTCGCCCAGGAGTGGCCGCTGCTGGTCGTGGATGCGACCGATGAGCAGACGTTGAAGGGCATGGCCGCGCGGACCCGCGTCGTGGTCACCACCGTCGGCCCCTACCTGCGCTACGGCCTGCCGCTGGTGCGCGCATGCGCCGAGGCGGGCACCCACTACGCCGATCTCACCGGCGAACCGGTTTTCGTGCGCGACTGCATCGACCAATTCCAGAACGCGGCCTACGCGACCGGCGCCAAGATCGTGAATTCCTGTGGCTTCGACTCGATTCCGTCGGACCTGAGCGCGTACCGGCTGTACCGGCGCTCGGTCGAGGACAACACCGGTGAACTCACCGATACCACGCTGGTGGCCTGGATCAAGGGTGGCTTCAGCGGCGGCACGATCGACTCCGCGCGCGCGATGATGGAGACCGTCGCCGAAGATCCGGCCAAGGGATCCGTTCTGGCGCATCCATATTCGCTGAGCCCGGACAAGACGATGGACCCGGACGTCGGACGCCAGTCCGATCAGGCGCTGCAGCGCGCCTCATCGATCGATCCGAGCCTGGACGGCTGGGTCACCACCTTCATCATGGCCAACCACAACGCGAAGATCGTGCGCCGCAGCAATGGCCTGCTGGGCTGGGTGTACGGCAAGAATTTCCGCTATCGCGAGGTGATGGGCGTCGGATCGTCCACGGCCGCACCACTGCTCGCCGCCGGTATCGCGGGCGGCATCGTGGCCACGATGGCCGCCGGGGCGCTGGTGTCCCGGTTCGGCGCGGGCAGGAGGATCCTGGATCGGGTCCTGCCCAAGCCGGGCACCGGGCCGGACGAAAAGGCAAGGCGCACCGGCTGGTTCACGATGAAGACCTTCGCCCGGACCACCTCCGGAGCCCGATACGTCTGCACCTTCGCCGGTTCCGGCGATCCCGGCTATCAGGCGACCTCGGTCATGCTGGGCGAGGCGGGTCTGTGTCTGGCATTCGACGAACTACCGGACGTCGCGGGCATTCTCACCCCGGCCGCCGCGATGGGCGACGCCCTGACCGAGCGGTTGCGCCACGCCGGTATGACGATCGAGGTTGCGACACCACCGTTACTCGAGTGAGGGTCGCAGGTTGTTGAAATGGGTTCTGACCCCGGACGAGTTCGCGCACGTCTGGGCTACCGAAACCGGCCTGGACTATCGCCCGTACCCGATCAACGCGATGATCCCGGTCGTACCCGATCTGCCCGCCGCCGGAGCCGACCACGAGAGTTCCGGCGTGCGCCAGCACTACGTTCGCAACACCGATCCGGACCTGACCGCCGCGCTGCTGCTGTGCGCACGCCCGGACGCCACCGCACTCACCGTCGCGGGCGAGCGTGGCGCCACCGCCGAACGAATCATCGCCTTCGCGGCGGTCGCCCAGCAACATGCCGCGATCCTGGTGGCCCGGCGCGAGTCGGTGGTGGTGCTGATCTGTCACTCGCAAGCAGTCGGCCGCCAGCTCGTCCAGGTGATCGGTTCGGCCCCGGCCGGACGCAACGCCACGATGCGCGAGGCGACCGACGCCGTCCTGGATCCGGACCACATCCTGGGCCCGGACCTGTACGACGCCAGACTCCTGGACCCGGAACTACTCGACCCGGTGGTCCGATTCCAGCGCACCCTGCGCGCACCGGTGGACTCGCGCGGCATCGTCACCGTGACAACCGCCCCCAACGACTCGTCCTCACCGCCCACCCGCCACCGAACCTGGCTCGACGTCGCGGGCGACGGCCGCTACCTGCTCACCACCGCCGGCCAGCTGACCCTGACCCCGGTAGACGACGAGGCCTTCGCGACTCAGCTCCTACGCCTGTCCGGGTTACTCTGAGCAGCACCTCAGCGAGATGTAGTGCCTACGCGAACACCACCGTGCGCATGCCGTGCACGAGCACCCGGCCCTCGAGGTGCCAGCGCAGGCCTCGGGCGAGGACGACCCGTTCGATGTCGCGGCCCTGCCGGA
Organism: Nocardia alni; assembly: GCF_019038435.1. Classification (GTDB taxonomy): domain Bacteria; phylum Actinomycetota; class Actinomycetes; order Mycobacteriales; family Mycobacteriaceae; genus Nocardia; species Nocardia alni. The sequence continues at coordinate 9,005 of NZ_JAGPOX010000206.1, read as the reverse complement.
CCATGTCGCGGACCTCGTCGCCGTGGTCGATGCGGGTCACGTCCTGCTCGATGATGGGGCCCGCGTCCAGTTCGGCGGTCACGTAGTGGCAGGTGGCGCCGATCAGCTTCACGCCCCGGGCGAAGGCCTGATGGTAGGGCCGCGCCCCGACGAACGAGGGCAGGAAGCTGTGGTGGATGTTGATCGCCCGGCCCGCCCAGTGCTCGCACAGGTGCGCGGGCATCACCTGCATGAAGCGGGCCAGCACCACCGCGTGCGGATCGTGGGCGTCGACCAGTTCGCGCATCCGCTCGAACGCCGGACCGCGTTCGGCCGGATCCTTCGGGAACGGCACGTGGTGGAACGGGATCCCGTGCGCCTGGCTCATCGTGGCCAGGTCCGGATGGTTGCCGATGACCGCCTCGATGGTCGCGGGCAGTTCGCCGCCGGCGGCGCGGCCCAGCAGATCGTGCAGGCAGTGACCGTCCTTGCTGACCAGCAGCACCACACGCCGCCGCGCACCCGAATCCAGTAGCTGCCATTCGGTCTCGGGTCCCAATTCGGCGGCGACCTCGGCGAACCGCGCCCGCAACTCGTCCAGCCCGAACGGGACCGTGGCGGCCGTGATCGCCTGCCGGGTGAAGAACCATCCGGAGTCGACATCGGAGTGGTAACCGGCCTCCATGATCGACCCCCCGAAACCGGCGATGAACGAGGTGATCCGCGCGATGATGCCCGGCCGGTCCGGACATCCCAGGGTCAGTACGAATCGTTGGTCCTCGTTCACCGCAACACTCATGCCCGACATCATCCCAAGTGGTGACGATCGGCCGGCTGCCGGGTGAGCGAGATCAGAGGTCGTAGAACGGATCCGGGTAGTGGAATTCGCCGGTGATCCCGGGTTCGTAGGCCGTCAGCGTGCGGACCTGGAAATGGGAGACCCAGGCCGGCTCATCGGGCACGATGCCCAGGCGGGAGCCGGGCACGAAGCCGAAACGCGGGTAGTAGTCGAGGCTGCCGAGCAGTCCGACCAGCGGTTCGTCCAGCGCGTCGGCGGCGCCGAGGGCGGCGTGCATCAGGCTGGAGCCGACGCCGCCGCGCTGGACGCCGGGCAGTACGCCGATCGGTCCGAGTGCCAGGCCCGGGTAGGGGCCGACTGCGGCGCGGGTGAGACAGACGTGCCCGACCACGTGGTCGCGAACCTCGGCGACCAGCGACAGTGTCGGCATCCAGCCCGAATCGCTGCGCAACCGATGGACCAGGGCGACCTCGGGCGGATCGGCTTGGATGCCGGGCGCGTCGCCCTGGCCGCCGCCGTTCGCGTATTCGCGGGTGAAGGCGGCGCGGTGAACCAGGTCGATCGCTGGGATGTCGCCGGGCCGCTCACGACGGATCAGCACGGGGGCGCTCCTCTTGGTCGAATAGCCGTACCGGCACTACGAGTGTGCGGGACAACCGCGGACGGGCGCAATTACCGCTGTGCCAAACTTCATGTTCATGGCCTATTCCGCCCCGAAAATCGACAATCTCACCCGCGCGCGGGTGGCGGCGATGATCGACCACACCCTGCTCGACCCCGCCGCCACCCCGGACGACGTCACCGCCGCCATCGCCGAAGCGCGCGAGCTGGGCGCGTACGCGGTATGCCTGTCGCCCTCGATGCTGCCGGTCCGCGCGCCCGGACTGGTCGTGGCCACCGTCGCCGGATTTCCGTCCGGTAAGCATCACTCGCTGGTGAAGGGCAGTGAGGCGCGTTTGGCGGTGGCGCAGGGCGCGGCCGAGGTGGACATGGTCATCGATATCGGTGCGGCGCTGGCCGGGGACTACAACGCCGTGCTGTCCGACATCATCACCGTGCGCGAGGCGATGGGGACCGATCCGGTGCTCAAGGTGATCATCGAATCGGCCGCGCTGCCGGACGAGGCCGTCGTCGAGGTCTGCCTGGCGGCCGAGCGCGCCGGCGCCGACTTCGTCAAGACGTCCACCGGATTCCATCGCGCCGGCGGCGCGAGCGTGCACGCGGTCCGGCTCATGGCAGGCGCCGTGGGCGGGCGGTTGGGCATCAAGGCCAGCGGCGGCATCCGCACCGCCGAGGCCGCGCGGGACCTGATCGCCGCCGGGGCGACCAGGCTCGGGCTGTCCGGGTCACGCGCTGTACTGCAAGGGTTCTCGGAGTAGATCGCTTCGTCCCGGCCGGAAGCGCGGCGGGACGACGGCGGGTCAGCAGCTGACGTTGTTGGCGTTGGAATCGGACTGCAGGGTCGTGGCGCCGCCGGTGAGGCCGACGTCGATGCCGCTGTCGGTCACGGTGACCGAGGTGGGTTTCATATCGAGCGGATATGCCTGCAGGCTCTGGCTCATCGTCTTGACGATGCCGTCGACCAGATCGGTGGGCAGGCCGAAACCCAGCAGGTTGGCGTTGACGGTGTCGACCTGGATCTGGTTGCCCACGATGTGCGGACGCAGTTGCAGTCCGGCCAGGCCGCCGAGGGCCCGCACCTCCAGCGTGCCCGCGCTCGGGTTCGACTGCACGCCCGACACCAGGCCGTTGAGGGTCTGGGCGATACCGTCGTCGCTCCAGTTCGCGTTGGCGTCGGAACTGCCGACGGTGGCGTTCGATCCCTTGATGGTGATGTCGTGCAGCGTGGCGCGCACCTTCATGCCGATCGCCGGGCCGAACTGCGCGTCGTCGCTGTCGACGGTGACCGATCCGACCTTCTTGTCGAAGTAGGTCAGCAGCAGCGGCTTCGCCCCGAAATGCACGGAAACCTTGCTGCCCAGGCTCTTGTCCAGCTGGCCGGCGATGCACTGCGAGTAGTGCTTGCGTGCATACACTTCGGTGCCGACCGCGGTGGCGACCACCGCGAGGATGATGACGAGGCCGACGATCAGCGCTATCCGGCCGCGGCGGCGCGGTGAACCGGAGACGGATTCGGTCGCGGTGTCTGGCAGGGTCATGTTGCCGATTCTTCCCGAGCTTCCTGAGCTCGCTCTGTGGGAGGGCTGAAGGACTCATCGCAGAACGTCCCCGATTGTGACATACCGCACATGCTCCGGGCGTAGCCTGGATCGCATGTCCAGACACGCCGGCGCCCCGAACGATGGGCCCGGACGACGCGGTTCGCCCGAGGGGCGGCGGCTGCGCGACGACACCCCCGAACTGGCCTGGTCGGCGCTGCGCCGCCTGGCCGGGAAGCACGCCGGATACTTCACCACCCGTTCGGTAGTGCGTGCGGGCTGCGAGGACCTCATGCGTCCGGCGCTCGGGGACGGTTCGGTGATTCGCGTCGGGGTCGGCCTGATGCGCCTGAGCGACTGGCCGACGGGGCCGCTGGACGAGTTCGCGATGTGGTCGGCCTGGTTCGACGGTTCGGCCATGGTCTCCCATCACAGCGCGGCCGAACTGCACGGACTGGGCCGGTTGCGACCGCGATTCGTGCACATGTCGGTGCGCGGCGGGCGGCTGCCCAGCGAGCCGGGCCTGGTGCTGCTGCGCCGGACGTGGCGCCGCGGCGATGTGGAGTCGGCGGGTTCGTTCCTGATGACGACGCCGGTGCGCACCGTGCTCGACCTGGCCGAGACCGGCATCGGGCAGATCGCGCTGGACGAGGTGGTCGCCGACGCGGTCGCGATCCGCCGCTGTGTGGGTGACGAGATCCGCACGGCCGCAGAGTCTTTGCCCTCGCACGCCGCGCTGCGGGTGCGGCGCTCGCTGTCCCGGGCGTAGTTCTCGCACCGGAATGACGGAGGTATCGCGGGCTATCGCGCGCCGGAGACTTTCGGTGCGACCGCGTCCCACGGCACCGATAGCACGCAGTCGCGCAGGCGGCGACGGTAATGGCGTATCGGAAATCCGTCCTCCCGCAGCAACTTCGCCGCCTCGCGCCAGCGCACCCGCGGACCGTAGGGCGCGAGCGACGCGGCACGGGCCCAGGCGCGATCGGCCGCGGTGAGCAGTTCGTGGACGGGCTCGCCGGGAATGTTGCGATGGATCAACGCCTTCGGCAGCCGTTCGGCCACATCGGACGGCCGTTCGACGGTGAACGGGTCCCAGGCCAGGGTGAGCGAGCGCGGCCCGGACCGATCCAGCAGCACCCACGCGCAGCGGCGGCCGAGCTCATCGCAGGTGCCCTCGACCAGCAGCCCGCCAGGGGCGAGTCCGTCCAGGATCGTCGCCCACGCCTGGGGGACGGCCTGCTCCGGATACTGCCGCAGCACGTTGAACGCGCGCACCAGCACCGGCCGCAACCCCGCCAGCTCGAATCCGCCGCGCGCGAACACCACCCCGTCCCGGCCGGGCACGACGCGATCCGGATCGATCTCCAGCCCGACCACTCGCACATCGTGGCGCACCCGCCGCAGCCGCTGGGCCAGTTCGAGGGTCGTGACCGGGCTCGCGCCGTAGCCGAGGTCGACGACCAGCGGATCCGGGCTCTCCCGCAGCCGGGCGCGGACCAGGTCGTCGTGGACCAGCCAGCGATCGCTGCGGCGCAGTCGGTTGATCCCGGTGGTGCCGCGCGTGATCTCGCCGACCGGCTTGCCCGAACGGGTCAGGCGGTCGGGTTGTGCTCGTCCAGCCACTGCAGGGTGAACTCGGCCTCGGCGCGCAGCAGATCCACGAAATTGACCAGGATCATCTGCTCCAGGCGCGGACCGAGGAACGGGACGGACACCTTCGCCGACGTGGTGGTCCGCAACGTGGAGCCGGTCTCGGTGGGGAACAGGTGCAGCGTGCCCTCCAGCGCCCCGGTGGGCCCGGTGGGGATGCTGGCGGACATCGTGCCGGTGACCTCGGGCGCGTACGGCCCGTAGGCCTCGGTGCGGGTGATGACCATATCCTTGCGCATCACCGACTGGGCCAGATCGGGCAGCATGTGACGGGGCAGGACGTGTTCGATCGTGACCGCTATGCCGCCGTCACCGGCCTGGAGATCGATGACCTCGTTCGGCGAGTACTCGCGCATCTTCGCCATCCGCGCCTCCCAGTAGGCGTGGTCGCCGAGGGCCGCGTACACCTCCTTGGTGGTATGCAGCGGATAGCGGGCTGAGTAGGGGAGTCGGCGAGGCATGGGCGTAGGTTACTGGTCGTTATCGCTTCGCGATCCAGTTGTCCGTGAATTCCGCCTCCGCGGCGAGCAATTCCAGCAACTTTTCAGCCACCGCTTTTTCGATCTTCTTGCCGAAGACCGGGATCGTCACCTCGACCGTCCCGGAGACCACTCCCCGAGAGTGAGTTTCGTCACCGGACATCGTGACCGTGCCGCGAACCTGCGCGGGCGCGTCGACGACGTACGCCTCGAACGTGCCCGACGCCTCGGATTCGACGTAGGTCTCGGTGCGGGGGATGACCAGCCCGTTGGGCTTGATCGCGGTGATGGCGGCGGGCAGGTCCTCCGGCGGGATGGTCTGCGTCATCGCCACCCGCAGCGTGGTGCCGTCGTAGCTGTACGAATCCAGCTGCGCACCCGGGCCGCCGACCTCCGCGAGGCGGTCCTTCCAATACTGTTCGTCCGTGAAGGCCGCACGCACGGCGGTGGTCGAATGTGCGTAGTTCGCGGTGAACTCCAAGGGTGTCGCCATGGTCGAACAGGCTACCGTCTGTGGTCGTGGAGACTTCTCTGGTGGTGCCGTTGGACGACGTGCGCAAGCTGTTGGCGGCAACCGGTGCGCGGGTGCGCGATTCGGTGCCGCTGGCCGGGCTGACCACGCTGCGGGTCGGCGGTCCGGCCACGGTCGCCGAGTGCGGTGATACCGACGCGCTGGTCGCGACGGTGCGCGCGCTGGACGCGGCCGGCATTCCGCTGCTGTTGCTGGCGGGCGGCTCGAATCTGCTGGTCGCGGACGCCGGATTCGGTGGTGTCGTGGTACGCGTCGCCACCGGCGGGGTGGAGCTCGGCGAGGATCGGGTGGTCGCCGAGGCGGGCGCGAACTGGGATGCGGTGGTGGCCGCGACCGTCGCGGCCGGTTCGGGCGGGCTGGAATGCCTGTCCGGGATTCCCGGCTCGGCGGGTGCGACGCCGGTGCAGAATGTCGGCGCGTACGGCGTCGAGGTGGCGCGGGTCCTGCGCCGGGTGCGGTTGCTGGACCGTGCGAGCGGCGAGATCCATTGGGCCGCACCGGAGGAACTCGATTTCGGCTACCGCACCTCGATGCTGAAGCACAGCGATCGGGCCCTGGTCCTCGCGGTGGAATTCGCGCTGCGCACCGACGGGACGAGCGCGCCGCTGAACTATCGCGAACTCGCGCACGCTCTGGACGCGGCCGAGGGGCAGAGCCGCCCGGCCGCGCCGGTGCGCGAGGCGGTGCTGCGGCTGCGGGCGGGCAAGGGCATGGTGCTCGACATGGCCGATCACGACACCTGGAGCGCCGGTTCCTTCTTCACCAATCCGGTGGTGCCTGCGGCGCGAGTGGACGAGGTGCGCGCGGCTGTTTCCGCGTATATGGGTGATGTCACAATTCCCACCTATCCGGCGGCAGGCGGGGTGAAGTTCTCGGCGGGGTGGTTGATCGAGCGGGCCGGGTTCGGCAAAGGATTCCCCGGACCCGACGCACCCGCCCGGCTGTCCACGAAACATACGCTGGCGCTGACGAACCGAGGCGCGGCAACGGCTTCCGACCTACTGGATCTGGCTCGCACCGTGCGGGATGGCGTGGAAGAGCGGTTCGGGATCCGGCTCGAGCCCGAACCGGTGACGGTGGGTGTCACGCTGTAGTCGCCGGTGGGGGTGAGCCCGTTCCGCGGAACCGGAGCGGGCCGGATGGCGCGGAATGTAGCGTGAGGCCGGTTTCGCGGCCGCGTATCAGCTTCGGCGGGCGAAGCGGCCCGGACCTGCCTGGTCGCGGGGCTTCACGACGATGGTGTCGAGGTCGACGTGCGGCGGTCGGGTGGCGACGAAGCCGATGATCTCGGCGATGTCCTGCGCCACCAGGGGGTCGATGCCCTCGTAGACCTTGGCGGCGCGATCGGCGTCACCGTCGAAGCGAACCAGTGAGAACTCGGTTTCCACTGCGCCGGGGGCGATTTCGGTCAGCCGGACCGGCTGTCCGATCAGTTCGCCGCGCAGCGTGCGGTGCAGCACGCCCTGGGCGTGTTTGGCGGAGGTGTATCCGGCCCCGTTGTCGTAGATCTCGAACCCGGCGATCGAGGTGACGGTGACGATCAGCCCGTCACCCGAGGCGATCAGCTTCGGCAGCAGTCCCTTGGTCAGCCGCAGCGTGCCCAGCACGTTGGTCTCCCACATCCACCGCCAGTCGTCCAGGTCGGCCTCGGCCACCGATGCCAGGCCCTTGGCCCCGCCGGCATTGTTGACCAGCACATCGACCCGCTCGACCGCATCGCAGAACGCCCGGACGGACTCCTCGTCGGTCACGTCCAGCGCCAGCGCCGTGCCCCCGATCTCGGCCGCCAGCTTTTCGAGCCGTTCCACTCGTCGCGCACCCACGACAACGTGAAACCCCTGTTCGGCGAGCTCCCGCGCGGTAGCCTCGCCGATCCCCGAACTGGCTCCGGTCACGACTGCGATACGACTGGTCATGGCGGCAAGCTTAGGTGCCTACCCACGATGGACGTCATCGCGCCTGTTCGGGGGCTCGCCCACGCCGGACAATGGTCGGCCGCGTCATTACCTCCGGCGTAATCGCGCGGCGTCGTTTTTCCCGGCAAGGTTGTCCTCGTTCGGTTCAAACACTCTCGCTAGAAGGAGAATTCGAGATGAGCACTTACGACGACGCGGCCCACCGGTATTTCACGGCCTGGAATGCCAGTGGCGCGGAATTGGTCGACGCGGTCGCCAAGGCATGGACCGAGGATGGCGGCTACACCGATCCACTGACCGACGTCCGCGGGCATGAGCAGTTGGTCGCGGCCATTTCCGGGGTGCACGAGCAGTTTCCGGGATTCGTGTTCCGGCCGCTCGGATCCGTGGACGGTCACCACGACACCGCGCGATTCAGCTGGGAGCTCGTGGCGCCCGACGGCAGCGCGCCGGTGGCGGGTTCGGATGTCCTCGTACTGGACCAGGACGGCCGGATCGCCACCGTTCTCGGCTTCCTCGATCGCGTTCCGGCCTGATCGGATGACACTCGCCGCGCGGTACGGTCATGCGATGACCACCGCTTCGCCGAGAGTCGGCCCGTTGCTGCGCGAGTGGCGCAACCGCAGGCGGTTGAGCCAGCTCGATCTCGCGCTCGCGGCCGACTCCTCGGCCCGGCACATCAGTTTCATCGAGACCGGGCGCTCGCGACCGAGCCGGGAAATGGTGTTGCGCCTGGCCGACCATCTGGATGTTCCGGTGCGCGAGCGCAATACGCTGCTGATCGCGGCGGGGTACGCACCGCATTTTCCGGAGCATTCGCTGGAGGATCCGCAATTGCGCGAATTGCGTGGAAATTTGGAGCGCCTGGTCACCGCGCACGAGCCGTTCCCGGCATTGATCCTCGACGGCGGTTACGACATCGTCGCGGCCAATCGTGGTGTGAAACCGATGCTTTCGGGCGTCGCGCCGGAGCTGCTGGAAAAGCCCAACGCCATGCGCCTGACACTGCATCCGCGCGGCATGGCGCCCCGGATCCGCAACTACGCCCAGTGGCGCGGGCACCTGCTGCACCAGATGGACCGCCAGCTCGCCCTGACCCGCTCCGCCGCCCTGCGCGCGCTCTACGACGAGGTCGAGGGGTATCCGCCGCCGGAGAATTGCGGGGAGGAACTGGCCGAGGTCACCGCCGCGCCCGCGCTGCCGCTGCTGCTCGAATCCGGCGGGCGCACACTCGCTTTCATCTCCGTCATCGCCACCTTCAACACCCCGATGGATATCACCGTCTCCGAGCTGGCGCTGGAGACCTTCCTGCCCGCCGACGCCGCCACCGCCGCACTTCTCACCGGGTAGGCGTCATGGCCCCTTCGCCTCTCCCGGATCGGCCGTTAACCTCGGGGTATGGCGATTCGGGAAGTAGTAGGCGCGGAGGGGACCGCGATCGTGTACCGGGTGAGCGGGCCCGCGGACGGGCGGGCTCTGGTGCTGCTGCAC
>NZ_JAGPOX010000205.1 GCF_019038435.1 Nocardia alni | reverse complement strand
GGGGCCAGCGATACCGCAGGTGGCGGGGGTGGGAGCAGCAGTAGCTCGCTGACCCTCTTCGCGTATTCCGTGGCCCAGCCCGCTTTCGACAAGGCGGTCCCCGCGTTCGACAAGACGGCCGCGGGCAAGGGAGTTCAGGTCCAGCAGTCCTACGGCCCGTCCGGAGACCAGTCCCGCAAGGTTCAGGCCGGAGCCCAGGCCGATGTGGTGAACTTCTCCGTCGAGCCCGACATCACCCGGCTGGTCAAGGCCGGCCTGGTCGATCCGAAGTGGAATGCGGACGCCGACAAGGGAATTCCCTTCGGCTCCGTCGTCGTGATCGCCGTGCGCAAGGGGAACCCCAAGGGCATCCACGATTGGAACGACCTGCTCAAGCCCGGTGTGCAGGTGGTCACACCGAATCCGTTCAGCTCCGGTTCGGCCAAGTGGAACCTGCTCGCACCGTACGCGGCCGAAAGTGACGGCGGCAAGAACCCGCAGGCCGGTCTGGATTATCTGAGCAAGCTGATTTCCAAGGATCACATCACGGTGCAGCCGAAGTCCGGGCGCGAGGCCACCGACACCTTCTTGCAGGGCACCGGTGACGCGTTGATCAGCTACGAGAACGAGGCCATCTACTCCGAGCGCAAGGGTGATCCGATCGAGCACTTCCTGCCGCCGACCACCTTCAAGATCGAGAATCCGTTCGCGGTGGTGAAGAACGCCAAGAACCCGGAAAAGGCGGTGGCGTTCAAGGACTTCCTGTACACGCCGGACGGTCAGAAGGCATTCGCGGAGGCCGGTTACCGGCCGGTCGACCCGCAGGTCGCCGCGGATTACGCCAAGGACTTCCCGCAGCCGCAGAAGCTGTGGACCATCGATGATCTGGGTGGTTGGGCCAAGGTCGACAAGGACCTGTTCACCCCGGACACCGGCAGCATCGCGGTGCTGTACGACAAGGCCACCAAATAGGGCGACTGCGTGCCTCACACAGAAAACTCGACGACTGTGTCCGAGACGAGCAGCGATGCCACGGCGGCGCCCGGGCTGACACCCTCCGTTCCCCCGCGGCCTCGACCGGGCGGTAGGTCCTGGCTGCGGGTGACCGGTTCGGTCGGCCCGCTCGGCATCGCGATCGCGGTGCTGTGGCTCAGCGTGATCGTGCTGCTGCCGTTGGCCGCGTTGACGTTCCACGCCTTCGGTGATGGCTGGTCCAGCTTCTGGAGCGCCGTCTCCGCGCCGGCGGCCCTGACCGCGCTGCGGGTGACGGTGTTCGTGTCGGTCGTGGTGGCGCTGATCAACGTCGTGATGGGCACGCTGGTCGCCTGGGTGCTCGTCCGTGACGACTTCCCCGGCAAAGGAATCGTGAACGGGCTCATCGACCTGCCCTTCGCCCTGCCGACGATCGTGGCCAGCATCGTGCTGCTGTCGCTCTACGGTCCCGACAGCCCGATCGGCGTGCACCTGTACGCCACCCAGCCCGCTCTGGTGGTAGCTCTGGCCTTCGTGACACTGCCGTTCGTGGTCCGCTCGGTGCAGCCGGTCCTGATCGAGGCCGACCGGGAGGTGGAGCAGGCCGCCGTCTCGCTCGGCGCCGACAGCTGGACGACGTTCCGCCGGATCATATTGCCGACGCTCGCTCCGGCGATCCTGTCCGGCGGCGGACTCGCCTTCGCGCGCGCGATCGGCGAATACGGATCGGTAGTCCTGATCGGCGGCGATATTCCCAGGCACACGCAAGTGGCCTCGCAATATATCCAACAGCAGATCGAGGTGGATCGTCCGGCGAACGCCGCCGCGGTGTCGGTGATACTGCTGGTGATCTCCTTCGCGACGCTGCTGGTGCTGCGGTTGTTCGCCGGGCGCAGCGCACGCAAGGAGCGGATGAGCCGATGAAACTGTCCGCACCTACCCGGATCTCACTGCGTGTGATCGCACTGGCGTATCTGCTCGTCCTGCTGGTGTCACCACTGGTCATCATCTTCTGGCGTAGTTTCCAGCACGGCATCGGCGCGTTCGTCGAATCGATCACCACTCCCGCGGCGATCTCGGCGTTCGACTTGACGATCGTCATCATCGCGATCGTGGTTCCGGTGAACGTCATATTCGGCGTGATCACCGCGATCGCATTGGCACGCGGGAACTTTCCGGGCCGCACTCTCATTCAGGGCATCGTGGATCTGCCGTTCGCGGTGTCTCCGGTGATCGTGGGCGTGGCTCTCATCATGCTGTGGGGCGTCGGCGGTTGGTTCGGTGGTGTCGAAAGTCTCGGCTTCAAAGTAATTTTCGGCCTGCCCGGCATGGTGCTCGCGACCATTTTCGTCACGCTGCCGTTCGTGGTGAGCGAGGTGGTGCCGGTGCTGCACGAGATCGGGGACGAGCAGGAGCAGGCGGCCGCCACGCTGGGCGCCACTGGCTGGCAGACCTTCTGGCGGATCACCGTGCCCGCTATCCGGTGGGGTCTGACCTACGGCATCGTGCTCACTGTTGCGCGCGGACTGGGCGAGTACGGCGCGGTGATCATGGTGTCCTCCGGGTTGCCCGGAATATCGCAGACGCTGACGCTGTTGGTGAGCGGTCGCTATACCAACGATCACAACACCTTCGGCGCATATTGTGCGGCGACCCTGCTCATGGGCATCGCGCTCGTCGTTCTCATTCTGATGACCCTTCTAGAACGCAAGCGGGGCACTGCCAAATGATCACCGTCACCAACGCGAACAAGAATTACGGTACTTTCGCTGCCCTCGATGACGTCAGCCTCGAAATTCCCTCCGGCGAGCTGACGGCGTTGCTCGGCCCGTCAGGGTCCGGCAAGTCGACATTGCTGCGTTCGATTGCCGGGCTGGAATCGTTGGATTCCGGCGCCGTTGTCATCGCTGGGCGCGATGTCACCCGGGTCTCGCCGCAGAAGCGCGATATCGGGTTCGTATTCCAGCATTATGCGGCGTTCAAGCATATGACCGTGCGCGACAATGTGGCCTTCGGGTTGAAGATTCGCCGGCGGCCCAAGAACGAGATCGCCAAGCGGGTGGACGAACTGCTCGGGATCGTCGGCCTGGACGGTTTTCAGCACCGCTATCCGGCGCAATTGTCCGGCGGTCAGCGCCAGCGTATGGCGCTGGCCCGGGCGCTCGCGGTGGATCCGCAGGTGCTGCTGCTGGACGAGCCGTTCGGCGCGCTGGACGCGAAGGTGCGCTTGGACCTGCGCACCTGGCTGCGCCGCCTGCACGAGGAGGTGCACGTGACCACGGTGCTGGTCACGCACGACCAGGAGGAAGCCCTGGACGTGGCCGACCGGATCGCGGTCATGAACGCCGGGCGCATCGAACAGATCGGCAGTCCGGAGGATGTCTACGATCGTCCGGCGAACGAATTCGTGATGTCGTTTCTGGGTGCGGTGGCGAAATTGAACGGGCATTTGGTGCGTCCGCACGATATCCGTATCGGCCGCGATCCGGAGATGGCACTGGCCTCCGGCGAGGGCACCGCGGAATCGGCGGGCATCACCCGAGCGAGGGTGGAACGCGTGGTCGTGCTCGGGTTCGAGGTGCGGCTGGAATTGCGCAATGCTGCCACGGGAGACCTGTTCACCGCGCAGGTCACCCGGGGCGATGCCGAGGCGCTGCATCTGGCCGAGGGAGAAACGGTGTATGCGCGGGCGACCCGAATCCCGACTCTGCCGGTCCACTAGATTTCTCGGCGCTTTTACCATCGGTATGCCGCATCTGCGGCATGCCGACAATAGGAACAGCGAGCGAGATCGCTGAGGACGCACCGGAATAGGTCGAACCAGCCCGTCGCTGTTCGTCGCCTTGGCCGCCGAATTGGTGGCCTCCGACGGTGAGATGGTGGCTACGGCCACCGCCACCGCTCGCATCGTCCCGCTGGGATGAGTGCCCCCCGCTGCATCCGTATCGATGCGGGCGGGTTGCTGGACGGTCTGTTCAGGGCATGTCACACGAGGACAACCGCATGTCCGGTGCTTGGCATGGCCCGGGCGCGGGTGGTTGCCTGATAGCGGGTCGGATCACGATTGCATAAATGCTCGTCGATCGAGGTGGTGTGATGACGGTTGGGCTCGGAGTGAGTGTCGGCACGGTCAACACTGTGTGCGCGACGACGGATGAGGAAGGGTCGTCGCGTTTTCGGCAGCTCAGACCGGACCACCGGCAGGACAGACCGGGCGGTGTGCCCGGGACGTGGCGCACCACCCTCACCTTCGACAGCTCCGGTGCCGCGCGGGTGGGGCGCTTCCCGAAACACGGTCGCGCCCTGACCGAATTCGCCGATCTCGCCCAGCGCTCGGCGCCGGCCGCACGGGTCGGGCATCGGGCGCTGTCGGCGGCGGATCTGGTGGCGACCGTGGTGCGCGGCGTGATCGAGGAGACCCTCGGTGAGGCCACGCCGGATGTCGGTGTGGCCGTGAGTCATCCGGTCGGCTATTCGGACGAATTGGTGTCCGAGCTGCGCGAGGCGCTCGCCGCCGCCGGCCTGCCGCAGGCCACTCTGGTCGCCGAACCGGTCGCGGCCCTGGCTTGGCTCGACGCCACGCACGGTCCGCTCACCCCGGGGCTGACGCTCGTGTACGACCTGGGTGGATCCGGGTTGAGCGTGACGCTGGCCCGGGTCGGCGCGGGCGCGCCGAGCTATCCGGTCGTCGGTGAGCCGCTGCGGTCGAACCGGTACGGCGGCCGGGCCTTCGGGGCATTGATGGCCGAGGAGGGGCGCCGGTCGGTGGCCCGGGCGCGGATGGTGGCGCGGGTGTCGTCGCTGACGACGCCGAGTTCGCGCGCGGGTGAGTCCGGGTCGGCGTCGCCGACGGCAGATCCGGAGTCCGCGATGGCGGGGCCGGGCGAGCGGTCGCTGGCCGATTCCGATGCCGCGATCACCGATCTGCGGACCGAGCATGTACGGCGCTCGCTGGAACTGGTCTATAGATGCCTGCGCATCGCCGATGTGACCATGGCCGACGTCGATCGGGTTCTGGTCGTCGGAGGAGCGGCGCGACCGCGTGAGGTGGCGGCCGTCCTCGCCGAGGAGTTGGCCCGGCCGGTGATCGTCGCGCCGGATCCGGAGCGGACGATCGCCGAGGGTGCGGCGATCGTGGCGCGTCGCGAGATGACGGCCGCGGAGGGCGTGACCCGGCACGGCCGGATCGGCGTGGGGTGGCTGCCGTCCCGGCGGCTGGTGCGGCTGGTCGCGGCGGCGCTGATCGCCGGGGCAGGGGTGTTGCTGGGGCTGATCGCACCCGACGCCGCGGTATCGGCGCATCATGTCGTGAACGGGGTGATGCTCTGGTCGCGGTGACCGTACTTCCGGGTGAGCGATGCGGCCTGGTCGGGTAGTGGATGACATGGCCAGGCGGGAGCTGTGCCGGCGCGGTGTGGATACATCGGTTGACGTAACTCCAAGTTGGTGTAACTATTGGATACAGTTACCCGACCAGTGGAGAGGCTGTGACGATGACGTACACTGCCACGACGTCCGACGTCGATCCTGTAGACCCCGTTGTCCGGGAGGCGCAGGAGTACGCCGCGAAGCTGATGCTGCTGTCCGAAGGGTCGGTGCACCGGCATTTCGATCCCTACGAGGATATCGACTGGGACAACCCGGATTTCGACGCGGCCGCCCTGCCGGAGCGCTGGATCCTGCCCGTCTCCGCGGACACCCTGGGCCGCCACCCCTGGTATCTGGCCCAGTCCACCGAGCGGCAGATCGAGATCGGCAAGTATCGCCAGGCCAACGTCGCCAAGGTGGGCCTGCAGTTCGAGTCGATCCTGATCAGCGGCATGGTGAACCACACGTTCTCGCTGCCCAACGGGTCCCCGGAGTTCCGGTACTGCACCCATGAGATGGCCGAGGAGCTCAACCACACCCTGATGTTCCAGGAGATGGTGAACCGCATCGGCGCCGACGTGCCGGGGATGGGCCCGTTCGTGCGGCAGTTCCGGCACCTGAGCGTCCCGGTGGCCGTGTTGTTCCCGAATCTGTTCTTCATGGCCGTGCTGGGTGGTGAGGAGCCGATCGACCACATCCAGAAGGCGATCCTGCGTTCGGGTGAGGAAGTGCATCCGATCATGCACGGGGTCATGGCGATTCATGTCGCCGAGGAGGCCCGGCACATCTCCTTCGCGCACGAATTCTTGAAGCATCATGTGCCCGAGGCGAAGCCGTTGAACAAGGCGGTACTGTCGCTGGCGTTTCCGCTGGTGATGTGGCTGCTGGGGCGCTCGATCGTGAAGCCGCCCAAGTCGTTCTTCAAGGAGTTCGACATCCCCGAAGAGGTGCGCCGGGATCTGTTCTTCGGGTCCAAGGACGCGCGGCAGACCTTCAGCGACTACTTCGTGGATGTGCGCGCGCTGGCCACCGAAATCGGCCTGATGAACCCGATCGCCAAGGGTGTGTGGAAACTGCTGCGCATCGACGGTCCGGTCAGCCGCTACCGTTCCGAGCCGCTGCGTTCGGTCAAGGCCGCCTGAGCGATGCCCTACGTCGTCACCCAGTCCTGTTGCAGCGACGCCTCCTGCGTGTACGCCTGCCCGGTCAACTGCATCCATCCCACGCCGGACGAGCCCGACTTCCTGAGCGCGGAGATGCTGTACGTGGACCCGCAGGCGTGCGTGGACTGCGGTGCGTGCGCCACGGCGTGCCCGGTGGACGCGATCGTCTCGACCAAACGCCTTGCGCCCGAGCAGCAGCCGTTCATCGAGATCAACGCGGACTTCTACCGTCAGGTGCGACCACGCCCGTTGCTGGCGCGGCCGATTCCGGCGGCGCGGGTGGAGCGCGGGCCGCTGCGGGTGGCGATCGTCGGTTCCGGCCCCTCGGCGATGTATGCCGCGGACGAGTTGCTCACCCAGCCCGATGTGGCGGTGACGGTGCTGGACCGGCTGCCCGTGCCCTACGGGCTGGCCCGGTACGGGGTCGCGCCGGATCATGTCAGGACCCGGCAGGTGAGTCGGCTGTTCGACGTGATCTCGGCCCAGCCGGGTTTCGTCTCGTATCTGAATGTGACTGTGGGCGAGGATATTTCGCATGAGGACCTGCTCCGGCACCATCACGCGGTGATCTACGCGGTCGGCGCCTCGGCGGATCGCAAACTCGGCATCCCGGGTGAGGGGCTGCCCGGCAGCGGGTCGGCGACCGATTTCGTGGCCTGGTACACCGGCCATCCCGACCAGGCCGAGCAGGTGTTCGATCTGTCCCAGCGGCGGGCGGTGATCGTCGGCAACGGCAACGTCGCACTGGACGTCGCCCGGATTCTCACTGCCGATCCGGAGTCGTTGCGCGGCACCGATATCTCACCGATGGCGCTGGAGTCTCTGCGGCACAGCAAGATCGAGGAAGTGGTGATCCTGGCTCGGCGCGGCCCGGCCGAATCCGCGTTCACCGTGCCGGAATTCGTGGGCCTGCTGGGCTCCGACGTCGATATCGTGGTGGAAGGCGATGTGCCGCAGCCTGCTGCGGGTATGCCCCAGCAGATCGAGCACAAACTGCGCCTGCTTCGAGACCTCGCCGATCGCCCCGTGCGCGGCCGCAGGCGGATCGTGCTGCGCTATCTCCTCACGCCGACGGAATTGCCCGGGACCGACCGGGTCACCGGAATTCACCTGGCGCACAACGAACTCACCACGGATCCGGAAGGCGTCGTGCGGTCCGTGCCGACAGGTTCGACCGAGACCTTGGACGCCGGACTGGTTCTGACCTCTGTCGGCTATCGCGGGGTGCCACTGCCCGGGCTGCCGTTCGACGGCGCGGCCGGAGTAATCCCGAACACCGCCGGCCGAGTGCTCTGCGAGGGTGAGCCGCTGCGGGGGGCGTACGTGACGGGGTGGATCAAACGTGGCCCCACCGGATTCATCGGCACCAACAAGTCCTGCGCCCAGGAGACCGTGCGCCTGCTCGTCGACGACTTCAACTCCGGGCGTTTACCGGAACCGGCGGGCGGCCCCGCGGATTTCGACGCTCTGGTGACCGATCGTCGTCCCGCGGCCATCCGTGGCGGAGCGCCGGCCCGCTCCGGGCGTAAGCGCCGCCTGTTGACTCGCGCCTGAACGCGCGCCGGTCGATCTTCATCGGTCGAACTCGAGTCGATGACGGCTGTCGGCGGTGGAATACCGGGCGGTCTATCCGAGATGGCCGGTCTGATGCATTCGCCGGATTCCGAGGCGGCGGCAACTATTCAGCCACCTGGCCTCTGGTGATCAAATCCTGATGGACACTGTCACTTTTGAGCCATGTACAGCGCACCGGTCGGTATTCAATGGTAATTACTGTGATGTAGCCAGGTTTGTTGGCTAATTGGGCGCTTTGCATGTTTTCCAACCCTGTATTCGAACCTGGTCGATGGTCTATCAGGCATTTTGTAATATAGACCGGTGGGTATGAAAGCTTTTCGGCCCATTCGGTATTCGCGAATGACACCGGCCAGCTAACCTGTGATCGCTGTTTGGTAAACGACCGCGACCACAAGGTTCGTCATCCTGGGGCCGTGGTCACGGTGCGTTGACGGGATGGCAATGACTGTTGGCTTCGGCATGAGCATCGGCACAGTGAACTCCATATGGGCGACCACCTCCGACGATCGCGAGCGTCCGGCCGTCCGGGTGCGCCGCACCGCCGTCACCTTCGACAGCGCGGGTGGCCCGCGCATCGGCGGCCTTCCGCGATTCGCCCCTGTCGTCACGGATTTCGCCGATCTCACCAACGAGGTGGAGCCGGTGGTCCTCGGCGGGCGGATCTGGACCTCGGCCGATCTTGTCGCCGCGGTGGCCACCCACGTGGTCGATGCCGTCGAACCCGATGCCGACCCCGTGATCACTTATCCCGCTTGCTATTCCGAGCGCCCGGTGGAGCGGCTGCGGCATGCGCTGGACTGGGCGGGCGCCGACGGCGCCGTGCTGATGCCCGAGCCGGTGGCGGCGGTGGAATGGCTCGACGCCGAATACGGCGTCTCCGACAACGGGGTGACCCTCGTCTATGACCTGGGCGGCAACAGTCTCGACATCGCCGTCATACGCACCGAGGCCGACCGGGACGAACGCGGCGTACTCGGCCGGGCCCTGCGCTCGCACGATTACGGTGGTCGTCCGCTCGGCGCGATCCTGGCCAGGTATGCGCGGGCGTTGTCGCCGGGGGTGCCCTCGCCGGTGTCGAAGGTTGTCCCGGCGGCCGACACCACCCGATTACGCACCTGGAATGTGCGCAATTCCCTTCGCCTGGTTCGTCGTTGCGTGCACGCGACCGGACTCACCCTGCAGGATGTGGACCGCGTGCTGCTGGTCGGGGGTGCGGCTCGTCCCGTGGAGGTGGCGCGGGTGCTGGCCGAACTGGATCGCCCGGTGGTGATGTCGCCCGATCCCGCGCATACGGTCGCCGTCGGCGCGGCCCTCGCCTCGGCCCGCCTGGCCGACTTCGGCGCGGGCATGGGCCGGTACGCGCGCGGAGCTGCCGTATTATCCAGTGCGGCAGTCGCTTCCGCGCTGGCCATGTCGGCGGCCACCATGCTCGGCGGCGGTCCGGTCGGGGCCGACGGTCCGGTCGTGGAGATCGCCCCGGCCCTCGCCGGTCCCGCCGAGAGTCACACCGCCGACACGCCGCGGCTCGACGGCGTCGACGCCATTGCGAGCGGTGCACCCGCAGCCGACGTCCAACTGACCACCTACTCCACTCCGAGCACGTATTCCCCTGTGGTACAGCGAACCTCGGTACCGGCGGTCGCCCGGGTCGAGAGTTCGTTCAGCACGCACGGCAACAGTCAGCTCTGCACCGCGGCCGACAACGTCAGACCACGCACCTACGCCGATCCCGCCCAATTCACCAATCCGCTTCCCTTCATCACCACGTCGGACACCTCCTACCTGGCCCCCTTCACCGGCTCCATCCCGTCGATCAGCCTGCCCTCCATCGCGCAGACCTCGATACCTGCTGCCGCGCAGCCTGTTTCATCCTCGAGTGCTGCCGCATCCGCGTCCTCGCCCCCCGGCGGCACATCGACGCATCCCGTATCGGCCCCGGTCGCCTCCAACGCCGGACCCGCCTCCGGAACGACGGGATCGAACACCGGCACGGCGTCCGCGAATCCCGGCGCCCCAGCCTCCGGAATCGGGCCAACGGACTCCACAGCGACCGATTCCTCTCCCGGCACGGGCGCGAATGCCGCACCGGGCGTGAGCAACTCGGGGCCGACCAGCTCGGCATCGAGCAGTGCGACCTCCCCGGGCGCTGAAACCGGCGGACCGAGTTCTACCGGATGGGATTCCAGCGGCTCGATATCGGGAGTCGGCGACTCCGCGGGCGGGGGCCGGGCCTCCGGAGGGCCATCGTCCGCGGGCGGCGGACCGTCCTCGGCGGGCGGCTCGTTCGGCGGTGCGGGGCACTCGTCGAGCGGTGGCTCCCATGCCGGTTCCGCGGGTGGAGGCTCCATGGGCGGCGGCTCGCACGGGGGCTCTGCGGGCGGCGGCTCGCACGGTGGTTCGGGCGGTGGGGGCCACCACTGAGCCTCATGTCGCCAAGCGTAGTAGGAGTACAAATGGGATTATGCCGTCGCCGCTGACTCGTCTGGTTCTGACCGTGACGCTTGCCGCCAACAGACGGGGGCTGTATCTCGGACGTCGGTCGACGCGGGTGCATGTGGCGGTCTACCGATGGACCGGGGGACGGGTCGGCACGCGGATGACGGGCCTACCCGACGCGCGGATCCTGCTGCTCGATCAGATCGGCGCGAAGAGTGGGGTGGGCCGGACGTCCCCGCTGATCTTCCTGCGAGACAACGGCACACCCGTGATCGCGGCGTCGAAGGCCGGGCAGCCGGAACTTCCGGCATGGTTCCACAACCTGCGGGCGCATCCGAAGACGACGATCCAGATCGGGCCCGAGCGCTTTCGGGTGCGTGCTCGGGTCGCGACCGAGCCGGAGCGGGATCGGTTGTGGCCCAGCTTCGTCGCGATATTCCCGGCGCTCGAGAGCTATCAGCGCACCGTCGGCGAACGCGGGATTCCGCTGGTGATCCTCGAACCACGCTGACCGGCAGATCGCGCGGTCTGCGGCACGGCTGCGCTTTCCCGCGCACACTGGAGTGATGGACCCCCGGATCATCGGCACCCTGATGCCCGTACTCGAGGTCGCCCTGGACCCCGGTGAGACCGTGGTCGCCGAATCCGGACAGCTGTCGTGGATGACCGACTCGATCCGGTTGCGCACCTCCACGCGGGTGGCGACGGGTGGAGTGTTCAGTGCGGTGAAGCGGGCGCTGGCAGGCGCGGGCCTGTTCATGACCGAGTACAGCGCCGCTCGCCGTCCGGGCACGGTGGCGTTCGCGGCGAAACTGCCCGGGCGGATCGTTCCGGTGAGCCTGCGCCGGGGCGGCGACTACCTGGTGCACCGCCACGGATTCCTCTGCGCCGCAGGCGATGTGCGAGTATCGCTGAGTTTTCAACGACGTCTCGGCGCGGGAATCTTCGGCGGCGCGGGCTTCACGCTGCAACGGGTCAGTGGCGAGGGGACGATGTGGGCCGAATTGTCCGGCGAGGTGATCCAATACGATCTGGCGCCCGGCGAGACCTTGCGTGTGCATCCCGGTCATGTCGGAATGTTCGATGCCACAGTCGGATTCGATATCACGACCGTGCGCGGCATCCGCAATGTCCTGTTCGGCGGCGACGGGTTGTTCCTGGCGGCGCTGACCGGGCCGGGCCGAGTGTGGTTGCAGTCGCTGACCATCAGCAACCTGGCGCACGCGATCACTCCCTACCTGCCGCTGCCGGAGCCGGACGGGAGGTAGTAGTCGTTCGGCAAACAACGACCAATGGCCGTGAAAGTACATCTGTGCTATCAGTCAGAATGAATCGGTGGACACAGCGAACAGGCCCCAACTGATAGCTCTCGATGTGGACGGCACGATTCTGCGCACGGGCGAGCCGATCTCGCCGCGCGTGCGCGCGGCGGTGCGGGCGGCGGCGCAGGCCGGTGCGCACGTGGTCGTCACGACGGGGCGCACACTGCTGGCGACCCGCCTGGTCATCCGGGAGCTAGGTCTGGAGTCCGGACACGCCATCTGTTCGAACGGCGCTGTGCACGCGGACATTTCGACCTGGGAACCGCTCGCGGTGCACACCTTCGACGCCGAACCCTCGGTCGGCATCCTGCGCGAGGTGTTCCCGGACATGGTGCTGTCGGTGGAGAAGGTCGGCGTCGGCACCTGGGCCACCGGCTACTACCCCGGCAGTTTCCGTTTGGGCGAATTCCGTTTCGTCGAGGACGGTGACCTGAGCCGCGAGCCGACCACCCGCCTCAACGGCTGGTGGCCGGGTGGTTCGCTGGCCGATATGGTGACGTTGATGGGGGAGCGGCAACTGCCCGGCGCGGGCTGGGTACACGGCGAGGAGGAGCCCTGGCTCGTGGCATCCCGCGACGGGATCTCCAAGGGCTGGGCGCTCGAGCGGCTGCGCGAGCAACTCGGCATCCCGCTCGCGGCCACCCTCGCCGTCGGCGACGGCTACAACGACTGCGAAATGCTCTCCTGGGCAGGCCATTCCGTAGCAATGGGCAATGCGGTCACCCCCGCCCGCGAGGCCGCCGACGAGATCACCGCGACCGTCGCCGACGACGGCGTCGCCCTAGTCCTGGAACGTTGGTTCTGAATCACGCCGACCAGCTGATCAGGGGCGGCCGGACCGCCGCACAGAGCGGATGCCCCTTCGGGTCCGTGAGCCCGAGCCGCCCCACCAGATTTCCGCTGTCCACCGCTTCGCGAAGCACCGACGGTTCGATCCCATCGAACATCAGCTTCGCGCGCCGGAACATGGTGAACGCGCCTTCCCCATCCACCGTTCCCCAGGACAGGTAGATGAACCGCCCGCCGCGCGATCCCTGGATCTGCGGCCCCCGAATGTCGATGCCGTCATCCCCGACGCTCGCGGTGCACTCCAATGTCCACACCACCGACGCCGCATCCCCCGGACACGGCTCGAACAATTCATCGGGCCGGCCCCGACGCTGGACGGCCACATGCACGTCGCGATACCCGCCGGGCACTTCACCGCCCGGCCCGCACTCGCGCCCTGGCAGATTCGCCCCTTCGATCCGTACCAGGAGCCGCACGGCCGAATCACTCGCCGCCGACACGATCCGCTCCGGACACCTGTTCTACGGCTCTTTCATCGCGAGACGTCTCGGCCATGACCTCACCGTAGCGCATCGGGAGAACCGGCCTCCCGCTACATTTTCACGACCATTCTGGCGGAAACCGGACTTCTGAGCCCGGAAAATGCAGCGATAGGCCGGGTTGTCGCGTGGTGGCTGGAGTCGGCTCGCGGCTCGCGGTTCGGTGTGGTGGCCGTGCGCTGGCGGGTCGCGGGGTGTGGGAGAACCGGCCTCCGGCTGCATTCTTCGGGTGGAATTGTCGGGAACCAGAGTTTCGAGGCGGAAAAATGCAGCGATAAGCCGGGCCTTGAAGTTCGAACCGCGACGGAGGGTGTGGGTCGGGAGTCGAGGGATCAGGCGACGGCTGTGTGCGGGCGATCGATGCTGGCGTGTCGGGCTGTGGCATATCGGGTTGCGATCACCTCGGTGACCAGGCGGTGTGCGCCGATCGGGGTGGCGTGGGTCAGGTGGGGGGCCGTGG
>NZ_JAGPOX010000204.1 GCF_019038435.1 Nocardia alni | reverse complement strand
GGTCGATATGTGTTTCGTGCGGCTGCCGATCGACCGGGAGGGGCGGCACGCGATTCCGCTGTACCAGGAGCGGCCCGTGGTCGTGGTGCCCAAGGAGCATCCGATCGAGGCGTTCGAGCAGGTCAGCGTCGCTGATCTCGTCGACGAGCGGATGCAGGACGCCGACGATCTGGACGGCTTGGCCGAAACGCTCGAGCTGGTCGCCGCGGTGGGCGGGGCGGCGATCATGCCGCATTCGCTCGCCCGGCTGCATCATCGCCGCGACCTGGTCTACCGCGAGGTGACCGATCTGCCGGCCACCGAGATCGCCTTGGCCTGGCCGGTGGACTCCGAGCACGCCGCCATCGAGGACTTCATCGGCGTCGTCCGGGGCCGCACCGCGGCGAGTACCCGGGGCCGGCACTCGGAAGGGGATGCGACCCAGGACGATTCGACGGGGCGCAAGACCAAGGCGGCTGGTAACGGGGCGGGCAGTGGCCGGGGAGGTAATGCCGAGAGTTCTGGGAGCAAGGGGGGCTCCGGCAAGAACCCGGGTAGCAAGACCGGGACGGTGAAAGCCGGGGGCTCCGCCGCGAGAAAATCGTCCGGCCGGGCGAAGGGACAGCGTCGCGGGAGCCGGTGAATCCGCAGCGGGCGGCTGCCCGCTCGGTGGCACACAGCAAAAACCGCCCGGTGAGACTCATCGGGCGGTTCGGCGTGCTCGAAACTACCGGGGCTTGTTCTTCAGGATCGAGTCGCGGATCAGGACCGCGGCCAAGCCGATCGCGGCCAGGACGCAGAAGATGTAACCGATGTTGCCCGAGCCCGAGCCGCTGCCCTGCTGGTTCTCGAACAGGTAGGACAGCAGGATGACAACGACGACCCAACCGGCCACCTTGAAGGCGCGCCGGGACTCGCCGCTCCAGCCGAAGGCGGCGGACGGAACCTCGGCAGGGTCGACCTTGGTGACGACACCGCTGCTCTTGGCGGGTTCCATTTCCGTGGCGGCCACGTTCGCTCCCATCGGTTTACGGGTGAGGTGTTAACCCCAATGGTGGCATACGACCGCCCGTCGTAGCCAGCGGGGTGAACAGTGTCGTCGCCGTCGTGCCCGGACGGCGTCCGTGAGACGGCTACCGCACGGGCCTGGTCGGGTATCGCACTCGACGGGCGAGGTCCGATGGATACTGAGAGGGTGTCCGACATCGTGCGAGTCCTCCTCCTGGGTAGTACCGGTTCCATTGGCACGCAGGCGCTGGAGGTGATCGCGGAGAATCCGGATCGTTTCCAGGTCGTCGGACTGGCCGCGCGCGGCGGCAATACCGATCTGCTGGCCCAGCAGATCCGGCAGACCGGTGTCACCGAGGTCGCCGTTTCCGATCCGGCCGCGGCCGCGAAACTCGATGTGCCTCTTGCCGGTCCGCAGGCGGCGACCGAACTCGTGCGCCGCGTCGAGGCCGACGTCGTGCTCAACGCCCTGGTCGGCTCGCTCGGCTTGGAACCCACCCTGGC
The DNA here is from genome assembly GCF_019038435.1 of Nocardia alni. Taxonomy (GTDB): domain Bacteria; phylum Actinomycetota; class Actinomycetes; order Mycobacteriales; family Mycobacteriaceae; genus Nocardia; species Nocardia alni. The sequence goes on along the minus strand of NZ_JAGPOX010000204.1, from coordinate 12,279 downwards.
CACCCTCGAATCCGGCCGCCGCCTGGCCCTGGCGAACAAGGAATCCCTCGTCGCGGGCGGCTCGCTGGTGACGCGCGCGGCCAAACCGGGGCAGATCGTCCCGGTCGACTCGGAGCATTCGGCGATGGCGCAGTGCCTGCGCGGCGGCAGCGCGGCGGAGGTGGACCGTTTCGTCCTGACCGCCTCGGGCGGCCCGTTCCGGGGCTGGACCGCCGAGATGCTCGAATCGGTGAACCCGTCCGAGGCCAAGGCCCACCCCACCTGGTCGATGGGGCTGATGAACACCCTGAACTCGGCGACGTTGGTGAACAAGGGCCTCGAGCTGATCGAGGCGCACATGCTGTTCGGCATCCCCTACGACCGCATCGACGTGAGCGTGCACCCGCAGTCGATCGTGCATTCCATGGTCACCTTCGCCGACGGATCCACGATCGCCCAGGCCAGCCCGCCCGATATGAAACTGCCGATCGCGCTGGCCCTGGGCTGGCCCGACCGGGTGCCCGGCGTGCTTGCCCCGCTGGACTTCGGTAGAGCGTTCACCTGGGAATTCGAACCGGTCGATACGGAGGTGTTCCCGGCGGTCGAACTGGCTCGCCGGGCCGGTCAGGCCGGTGGTTGTGTGACGGCGACCTACAACGCGGCGAACGAGATCGCGGTCCAGGCGTTCCTCGACGGACGGATCGGGTTCCCGGGTATCGTGCGCACGGTGGCGGCCGTGGTCGAGTCGGCCGATCAGTGGCGCGCCGAACCCAGTACCTTGGAGGAAGTGCTCGCCGCGGATGCGTGGGCGCGAGAGCGTGCGCGCACGCTGGTTGGCAACTGACTTTCAGCGAAAGGGTTCGGATACCGCATGGGGTTCGCGATCGGGTTCGTGCTGTTCGCCCTCGGTATCACCGCATCGGTGGCATTACACGAATGCGGGCATATGTGGGCCGCTCAAGCCACCGGTATGAAGGTGCGCCGGTATTTCATCGGCTTCGGCCCGAAGGTCTTCTCCTTCCAGCGCGGCGAGACCGAATACGGGCTCAAGGCGCTGCCGCTGGGCGGCTTCTGCGATATCGCCGGGATGACCGCGCTGGACGAGATCGATCCGGCGGATCTCGACCGTGCCATGTACCGGCAGAAAACATGGAAACGCCTGGTCGTGATGTTCGGCGGCATCGCGATGAACTTCGTGCTCGGCTTCCTGCTGATCGTGATCCTGGCCATCGGGTGGGGTCTGCCGCGGCTGGACTCGCCGCCGGGTAACCAGATCGCGGTCGCCTGTGTCGGAGCGGGAAACTCCGACGGGACCCAGCAGAAGTGCACGGGCGAGGGTCCCGCGCAGAAGGCGGGCATGCGCCGCGGCGACCGGATCGTGGCGGTCGACGGCGTGGCGGTGAAGAACATCGACCAGATCGCGTCCAACACCAAGAACCAGACCGGACCGATCGACTACACCGTCGAGCGTGACGGCAAGACCCTGCACATCACGGTCGATCCGATCCAGGTGCGCACGTACCCGATCGATCCGCAGACCAACAAGCCCGCGACGTCTCCGGTAATGAGCAGCAAGATCGGCGTCAGCCAGGACTACTACGACGTGCGCCACTACAACGTGCTGACCGCGATCCCGGCCTCGGTCGGGTTCACCGGAGACATGTTCGGCAAGACCTTCGAATCGCTGGCCCAGATGCCCACCAAGGTGGTGAACCTGTGGCACGCGGTCACCGGCGGCGTGCGCGATCCGAATACACCGGTCAGTGTGTACGGCGCGAGCAAGATCGGCGGCGAGACCGTCGAGCACGGCCTGTGGAACGTGTTCATCCTGGTGCTGGCCAGCCTGAACTTCTTCCTCGGAGCATTCAACCTGCTGCCGCTGCTGCCGCTGGACGGCGGGCATATCGCGGTCGTGCTGTACGAGAAGGTGCGCAACATGCTGCGTTCGCGCCGCGGGCTCGGGGTGGGTGGCCCGGTCGACTATATGAAACTGCTCCCGGCCACCTATGTCGTTGTGGTGATCGGCGGCGCGTACATGGTCCTCGTACTCGTCGCGGACATCGTGAACCCGATCAAGCTGTTCAACTGAACCGTCGCACTCGTCATTCCGGCGTGAAAGCACGCCGTTGCGCTCGGTAGTTGACGCGGGCGTAATTCGCCGCGCGTACCGTCGCTGTCGCGGCACGGCGAGAGGTGGATGATCATGACGAAGAAGGCGGCGGCCGATGCCGTCCTGGCGGCCAAGCAGCGGCTCGGCATCACCTGGGCGCATCTGGCCGAGGCGATCGGGCGGCCACCGGCGTGGACGGTCGCGGCCCTGCTCGGGCAGCATCCCGTTCCGGCCGAGGCGGCGAAAACCATTGCGGCGCTACTGGAACTCGACGCCGAGGCGGAGTTCGCCCTGCGGGCCCAGCCGACCCGCGGCGCGCTCGACTCCCCGGTGCCCACCGATCCGACGATCTACCGTTTCTACGAGGTGCTGCAGGTCTACGGTCCGGCCATCAAAGAGTTGATCCACGAGGAGTTCGGCGACGGGATTATGAGTGCGATCAACTTCCGGCTGGATGTGCGCCGTGAGGCCGACCCGGCGGGCGACCGGGTGGTGGTCACGTTGGACGGGAAATTCCTTCCGTACCAGTGGGATTAGGCGCGGGCGGGCTCAGCGGACCAATCCGCGCCGGATCAGCAGCGGCTCGATCTCGGGTGCGCGGCCCCGGAAGGCTTCGAATGCCTCGAGCGGGTCCACGGACCCGCCCCGGGACAGCAGCTCGCGCCGGAACGTCCGGCCCTTGTCACGAATCGTCGCGGCGCCGTCGGTGAACCACTCGACGGTGTCCGCGTCCAGTACCTCACTCCAGATGTAGGAGTAGTAACCCGCCGCGTAACCGCCGGAGAAGATGTGCTGGAAGTAGCCGGTGCGGTAGCGCGGCGGAATGGCCTCTACAGCCACGCCCGCCTTCCGCAACGCCTCCTGCTCGAAGGTCGCGGCGTCCACACCATCGAGCGCCGCCGCGTCGGGTACCCGGTGCCATGCCCAATCCAGCAGTGCCGCACCGAGATACTCGGTGGTCCGGAAACCCTCGCCGAATCGCTGGGCCGCGGCCATTCGCTCGACCAGTTCGGCGGGCATGGGCTCACCGGTCTCGATATGCCTGGCGTAGTTGGCCAGAACCTCCGGCCGGGTCATCCACATCTCGTTCACCTGCGACGGGAATTCCACGAAGTCCCGCGGCACCGCGGTCCCGGCGAAATAGGGGTACCGCACATCCGAGAACAATCCGTGCAGCGCGTGCCCGAACTCATGGAACACGGTCCGGACGTTGTCCCAGCTGAGCAGCGCCGGTTCACCGGCCGGGGGTTTCACGATGTTGAGGTTGTTGACCACCACCGGCCGCGTCTCCAGTAGCCGCGACTGGCTGACCAGCGCGTTCATCCAGGCGCCGCCGCGTTTGGACGGCCGGGCGAAATAGTCGCCGAGAAACAGTCCCAGCGCGGCGCCGTCCGCGTCGAACACCTCGAAGATCCGTACTTCGGGGTGGTAACCGACCAGATCCGCGCGTTCGCGAACGGTGATCCCGTACGCCTGCTCGGCGGCGAAGAACACGCCGTCCCGCAGCACCCGCTCGAGCTCGAAGTAGGGTCGCAGCGCCTCGGCGTCGACCGAGAACCGTTCGGCCCGAATCCTTTCCGACCAGAATTGCCAGTCCCAGGAGCGTAGTTCGTGCCCGTCGGCGTCGGGCGAGCCCGCGCGCATCGCCGCCGTCAACTCGGCCGCCTCACGCTGTGCGTTGGCCACCGCGGGCTCCACCAGCCGCCCGAGCATCTCCTCGACCGCGTCGGTGGTCTTCGCGGTCTGATCCTCTACCACGTACGCCGCATGGTCCGGGTACCCGAGCAGCGTCGCGCGCTCGGCGCGCAGTGCGGCGATCCGGATGGCGAGCTCGCTGTTGCGGCCCAGCCCGCGTCCCAGGGATGCCGTCATCACCCGATGTCGCACATCTCGGTCGGCGAGTCCGGCAAGGACGGGCTGGTTCGAGACGTTCTGCAAGCTCAGCGCCCATGCCTCCGCGTGCCCCAGCGACCGCGCGTTCTCGGCCGCGGCGGCCACCGCTGCCGGGCCGAGGCCGGCCAATTCCTGCGCCTTGTCCACGACGACGGCCGCCGCGTTCATGTCGGCGAGTGCGTTGTGCTTGAATTCGGTTGCCGCCGTGGCTAGTTCGGTGTTGAGTTCCCGCAACCGCGTCTGCCCCGTGGCGTCCAGGCGGGCGCCGGACCGAACGAACTGGGTGTGGTATCGCTCCAGCAGCCGCAATTGCTCGGCATCCAGCTCCAAGTCCGCGCGGCGCCGATACAGCGATTCGATCCGGTCGAACAGGTCACGATCGAGGTGAATCGCGTCCCGATGCGCGGCCAGCCGCGGCGAAATCTGCGCGTCGATCGCGTCGATTCCGGCACTGGAGTCGGACGCGGCGACGGTGAAGAAGGCATTCGACACCCGGCTCAGCAGCTCACCCGAACGCTCCATCGCCACAACGGTATCGGCGAACGTGGCCTTCTCGTCGCCGGAGGTGATGGCGGCGATCTCGGCCAGCTGCTCGGCCATACCGCGCTCGAACGCGGGTAGATAGTGTGCCTCTTCGATCTCGGCGAACGGCGGTAGCTGGTACTCGAGCGTGCTGCGCTCGAAGAACGGGTTGCTGGTCATGAGCGAAACCCTATGCCGGATCGACCGTTCACTCACGATGCCATCGTCGACCGCGAGCCTGCCGGTCGATCGCGCACAAGTCGGACGCGCCCAACTCTCGCGCTATTCTCTCGTGGGCGAGGGAGCAACTCCAGCTCCCTCCTGGATCCGCAGCCCTCTCTGGATCCGCAGGTTCCACTCGGCGATACGAAGCAACTGGGCGAAGCTGTCGGTTTCGCGGGCCCATAGCGATTGACCATCGCTCTGATGGGCTGTGCGACCGGCCTCGGGAGCAGGATGCACGCGCGTCAGAGTCTGTCTCGCAACAGGGTTCGGCACAGGTGGTCGGCCTGCCGGGTGGTCTCGGGCTGGCGATACTTCGGCGCCAGGGCCAGTGCCCAGGCGCAGGCGGTGTCCAGGTCGATGCGGTGGCCGACCGAGACGTACACCGGTTTGATGCCGTCTTGCGTGCGTACCGCTCGCCCGACCACCTCGCCGTCCAGGACGATGTCGCTGCTGTCCGCGCGCCGCGGGCCGGGTTCGGAGTACTCGCCCCACACCGTCTTCGCAACACCCATTGTCGGTACCCCGGTCAGCAGCCCGAGGTGGCACGCCAGTCCGAAGCGGCGCGGATGGGCCAGGCCCTGACCGTCGCAGACCAGCAGATCCGGTGTGGCGCCCAGCTTTTCGAGCGCGGCCAGGGTGGTGGGCAGCTCGCGGAAGGCCAGCAGTCCAGGGGTGTACGGGAAGGTGGTGTTGCCGCGGGCGGTCGCGGTATCGATGGGCTCGAGTGTGGCCGCGTCCAGAACCACCACGGCCGCAACGACATTGCCGTCGTCGTCATAGGCCGAGTCGAGCCCCGCAACCGTACGGAACTCCGTCGTCCCGGGATTGGCCGGATCCACCAGTCCGCGCAGCCGTTCTTGCAGCGCCATGGCCGTTTCGGGATCGCCCGGCAGCTCCGCCGCCATCACCAACCGCATGGATCCAACCTACCCAGCTGCGTGCCGGCTTCGTCATTCCGGCGCACCCATCGCGGGATCCGCGCCCGCGTGATCGCCTCGACTGTTGTCGAAGTATGCGGATCGGCCAGGGTCTTGCCCCGTTCCGCGCGCGTATTCGGCCGGTACTCGTCGTACCTCGGGAGAACCGGCCTCCCGCTGCATTTTGTGTGTGCATTCGTTGGTTTCCGGACGCTCGAGCCCGCAGAATGCAGCGATAAGCCGGGCAACTCGCTCGCAGCAAGATCGCTTGAGCCACAACATGATCGACACGCAGGCCCCGACACGCTGGTCACGTTGACATGGCGGTTCGAGCGGAGGGACCATCGGCACAGAGCTGGTCCGAATGCGAAGGAGCATGGCGTGACCGACAGCAATCAGGCGTCAGAGCCTCATCAGCGATTCTTCGACGAACTCGACTGGTTCGACCCGCGGCACTGTGCCCACCTGGACGACGAATTGGGCTGGGCGCGCACCCACTGTCCGGTCGTGCACACCGGATTCAACGGCGGCATGTACGTCGTGACGCGATACGCCGACCTCGTGACGATGGCCGCGCATCCGGAGATCTTCTCCTCTACCGTCCCCGGGCTCACCTCGGTGCCCGTCGCGATCCCGCCGATCGACCTGGACCCGCCGTTGCACTCGGATTTCCGGGCGTTCCTGAACGGGCCGTTCTCCCGAGAGTCGCTGAAGCGCTACCGTCCGGTGATCGAGGAGTTGGCCGATGAGCTGATCGACGGATTCGTGGATGCGGGCAGTGTCGAATTCGTCGGCGAATTCGCCATTCCCTACACCGCGGGCGCCCTGGCCAAGGTGGTGCTCGAGGACGAGGACCCGCAGCGGCTGCGACGCGCGATCGAGGTGACCACCGAGGTGTCGGTGACCAATAGCCCCGAGAGCTTCGGCGCGCTGGCGGCGATGGCCGCGGAGGTGCTGGCGCACCGGGAGGTGGATCCCCGCGACGATTTCCTGTCCTCGCTGGTCACCGCGACGGTCGAGGGCGGCCGGGCCTTGAGCATGGAGGAGCGCTTGGGTGTGGTCTCGGTGCTGATGCTCGGCGGCCTGGACACCACCCGCGGTCTGCTGGCGTACATCGCGAAATTCCTGACCGAGGATCAGAATCTGGAAACCCGCCTGCGCCAACCGGATTGGGTGCGCAGCGATCTGGACGAGATCCTGCGTCTGACCTCGACGGTGAGCGTGATGGGCCGAGTCGTCATGCAGGACAACGACCTTCTCGGCGTCTCGCTGACCAAGGGTGACCGCGTCGCCGTGCACTGGCGCTCGGCCAACCGTGACGCCTCCCGTTTCGAGGATCCCGACCGTCTCGACTTCGACCGAAACCGCAATCCGCACTTGGCCTTCGGCGTCGGGATTCATCGCTGTCTCGGCCGCCACTTCGCCCGCATGCAAACCGAGATCGCCGTCGACCGGCTGCTGAACCGCCTGACGAACCTGCGCGTCGTCTCCGGCAGTCCGCAGCACCCGGCGGTCGGCATCAGTATCGGCGCACCGGAGCAACTGCATCTGGAATTCGACCGTGTCGGCAGCCCGGCCTGATATGGGCCGCTTTCGGGCGGTATGTCGGCGTAGTGGATTATGGTGATGTGGCACACAGTGCCCCGAAGTCTGTTCCGAGTGTTGTTCACCGATTCGCAGACGCAGGAGGGATGACGAGCCATGGTGACCATCGGGAAGTTCCGCCGTACCGCCCGGGTGGCGACGGTCGTGGGAGCGGCGGGAGCGGCCGCGCTGCTGGCCGCCGGACCCGCTTTCGCGGCCAACGACATCAACATCAAGGGCGTCGGCCCCAGCAATGTGGCGGTCAGCTACACCTGTGATGCCGGGTCCGGAGGTACCGCCCTCGGGGTGATGGTCGGCGCTCCACAGGCGGCCGCCCCCTCGGCTCAGGGCCGTCAGGACGGGGTGACCTGCAATGGAAGCCCCCAGGCCGCCGTGGTCGTCCTCCAGGGCGCCCCGCTGACGAAGGGCCAGCAGGTGCAGGTCCGGGTCGCGGTGGTGAATGCCGCCGGCGATGTCGTGGTCGGGCGCAACGGGCTGTTCACGCTGGGATAGTCAGGCGGTGAGCCGGTCGTCCTCGCTGATCAGCAGCGTCGCGATCACGCTCACCACCGCCGTCGCCACGAGATATGTGCACGCCAGCCAGGGCTTGCCGCCCGCCGCGCCGATCAGCGCGGCGATGATCATCGGCGTGAGCCCCGAGGCGTAGATGCCTGATACCTGGTACACGAACGACAGTCCCGTGTACCGCACCTCGGGCGGGTACAGCCCGGCATAGAGCGTGCCCTGCGCCCCGCAGAACAGCGCGTGCGCGATGCCGAACACCGCGACGATCGCCACGGTGAACAGCGCGATGTTTCGCGCCTCGAACAGCGTGAACACCGGAAATACCAGGACGCCGAAGGCGGCGATGCCGGTGGCGTAGACCCGGCGCGGCCCGAACCGGTCGGTCAACGCGCCCGACACCGGGATCAGCGCGGCCAGTACCAGCGCCGCGAGGGTGACCGCCAGCAGCACCGGAACCTGCTTGATGCCCAGATGCCCGGTGGCGAAGCTGATCGTGAACACCGCCCAGGTGTTGAAGGCCGCGCCCTCGCCCCACCGTGAGAGCAGCCCGAGCACGGTGTTGCGCCGCGTGCGCGCGTTGCGGAACAGCGCGACGACCGGTACCCGTGCGATCCGCTCGAGCCGGTCGATCTCCCGGAACGCCGGGGTCTCGTCGATCCGCAGCCGCACGATCAGGCCGATCGCGACGAGAACGACGCTGACGCCGAACGTGATTCGCCACCCGTAGTCCAGGAAGGCCTGATCGCTCAGCGTCGAACGCACCAGCGCGAACACGCCGGTACCCAGCGCCAGTCCGAGTGCGAGTCCGATCTGCGGGTAGCTGCCGAACCGCCCCACCTTGCGACGCGGGCTGTACTCGACGGCCAGCAGCACCGCACCCGCCCACTCGCCACCGAGCGCGAAGCCCTGCAGAATTCGCAAGAGCAGCAACAGAATCGGCGCGGCCACGCCGATCGCGGCGCTGGTGGGCAGCACACCCATCAGCGCGGTCGCCCCGCCCATCAGACCCATCGTCAGCGCAAGGGTGCGTTTACGCCCGATCCGGTCGCCGATATGCCCGAACACCAGCCCGCCGATGGGCCGCATCAGGAACCCGACCGCGAATGTCGCGAACGACAGCATGGTTCCGACGAACGCGCTGCTCCCGGGGAAGAACAGCTTCCCGAACACGATCCCCGCCGCGGTGGCGTAGAGGAAGAAGTCGTACCACTCGACGGTGGTCCCGATCAGACTCGCCGCGATGGCGGTCCGAGTCTCGTTGGCCTCGAGCGAGTTCCTGGTCCGTGCGGGCGCCGCTACGGATTCCAGTTGCGGCATGTAGGCCCTTCCATCAGGTGTTCGGCTCGCCCGAGTGAGAATAGAGGTTACCCGGGGCGGCGCAAAGAGTTGTGCTCATGAAGATTCAAGCAAAATGTCCGGGTGGTCACGACCAGCCGGCAGCTGAGTATCAGCATCGAGGTAGCCGGCGCTGTGTCCGGCGTCGCGGCTCGGAACACCGTGCCCTCGCGATATGCGGCGTGGACCTGGTCGATGGTGCGGTAGCGTTGCACGTTCGGCAGCGGCGGAAAAGTGTTGGCGTGTCACCGGATCGAGGAGAAGCATGATGGCTCCGACCACCACGGTTCCCGCTCGATCCGCGTATCGGTGGATCGTGCTGCTGTTGTGCTGGGCCGCTTTCACAGTGACGTCGGTCGACCGCGCGGTATGGGGGCCGGCGGCCCTGCACGCCGGGAAACAGCTCGGTGTCGCGGTCGCCGGTCTCGGCACGTTCGCCACCGCCTATTACCTCGGATACGTCATCTCCAACGCGGGCAGCGGGGTGCTCGCCGATCGGCTCGGCGCCCGCTGGGTGCTCGGCGGATCGCTGGCCCTGTCCGGTCTCGCGATGATCGGATTCGGTGCGGTGCACACCGCGCTGTTCGGCATCGCGATGCAGGCGGTGATCGGTCTGTTCGCCGGCGCCGACTACGCCGCGGGCGTCTCGCTGATCTCGCGCTGGTTCCAGGACGAGCAGCGTGGCCTGGCCATGGGTGTGTTCATGACGGCGACCTCGCTGGGCGTCGTGATCGCCAATGCCGTCGTGCCCAGCATCGTCGTCGGCGCGGGGTGGCGGGTCGCCTACCACCTGTTCGGCGGTATCTCGATCGCGGTCGGCCTGCTCTGCCTGGTGGCCCTGCCGCGCCGGGAGCGTCGCACCGCCGAGACCGCGCCGGCGCGACCGCGACTGCGGGTGCTGCTGCGCCATCGCGACCTGATGCTGCTGGGACTCGTCGGATTCGGTGCGCTGTGGGGCACCTACGGCTTCGTGACGTGGTCGAACGTCCTGATGACCAAGGGTGCGGGCATCTCGCCGGTGCGTGCGGGCGCGGTGGTCGCGGTGTTCGGCATCGCCGCTCTGATCGCCAAGCCGTTGGTCGGCGTGGCCACCGATCTGTTCGGCATCTCGTACAAGCGGGTCATCATCGTTATCCTCGCGTTCTTCGTGGTGACCCTGCTGATCTTCGGCAGCCTCCGGTCGCTGACGGCCTTCTTCGTCGTATCGCCCCTGCTGGGCGCCGCCGCATACGCCTACAGTCCGTTGACCGCCGCGATGTTCCCCCGGCTGGTCGAGCCCGGGCTGGTCGGATCCGCCGCCGGCGCCGTCAACGCCATCTGGCAGCTGGGGAGCACGATCGTGCCCGTGGTGGTCGGTGCGGTGTACGCCGGGTCCGGATCGTTCTTCGCCGCGTTCGTCGTCCTGGCGGCCGGGCCGTTGCTCGCGATTCTCGTGGCGCTGTTGCTGCGCGACTCCCGCCCGGCCGACCGGCTCACCGAGCCGGACGAGGTCGCCGCGAGCTGAGGGCCGACCCTCGGCTACCACGGAGACTCGATCGTGCCGTTGGCAATCGGACGGAATGGATCTTCGTCGTCGCGATGAGGCGGCGGGTGGCGGTGACTGTCCGGTCGATCGGGACTCGCCTGCTCACGGCAGGTTCCAATGCTCGTGTTTCGAGCGACAGCAGACCGTCTGCGCTGCTAGGTTCATCCCGGGTGCCGAATCGGTCATCACAGTCCGCTGATCGCGTTGATGGAGGTTCCTCTGTGCGCCGTCTCGTCGTGTTACTGATCACCGCGCTGATGGCACTCGGGGCAGGCGCCCTCACCGGGCCGGTGCACGCCGCGCCGAACGCCCCGGCGCGCGCCCTGCTGTATCCGGGCAGCAGCTTCTATCCGAGGCTGATTCGCCTGCAGCACAGCGATGATGCGAACGGGACGATCGTCGCCAGCGTCAACACCCTAGAGCAGACCGGCGCCATCCTGGCCAGCACCGACGGCGGCAAGACCTTTCAGCCGCGCGCGACCATCGTCGATCCGGTCACCGCGAATCCCGGCGCCCGCCAACTGTGCTGTTCCAGCCTGATGGAACTGCCGCTGGCGGTCGGCACCCTGCCGGAGGGCACGCTGTTGTGGGCCGACACAACGTATTTCGACATTCTGAGCGTGATCCGGCATGTGGAGCAACGGCTCTGGGCCAGCACCGATCATGGGTACCACTGGCGCTATGTGTCCAGCATCGAATCCGCCGACACGTTCTACAGTCTCGCCGACTGGGGGCCGCGCCTGCCCGCGGCCTGGGAGCCGAGTCTGTCGGTGGCCGGCGATGGGGAACTGGTGGCCTTCTACTCGGATGAGACGGACAGTCTCGCGCACAGTCAGAAACTGGTCCAGCTCCGCTCGCCCGACGCCGTGCACTGGGTGGACAAGGCGGACACCGTGGTCAGCGACGTCGCCCAGGTACGTCCCGGCATGGCCAACGCCATTCAGTTGCCCGACGGCTCGTATTTCATGACCTACGAGATCTGCAACACCGACATGATCCACCCCTGTCCGATCTATTTCCGCCGCTCCGCCGACGGCTGGAATTACGGCGATCCGCGCTTCCTCGGCACCATGGTCCGCACGGCCGCCGGGGACGGGTACACCGAGCACACGCCCTATCCGGTCTGGAGTCCCGGCCCTGGACCGCACGGCACCATCCTGCTGTCGGGTCAGATGCAGTCGAATATCGCCGGCCGGCACACCCTGGACTCGGGACGTAGCGTGCTCGGCAACGACGATATGGGCAGGGGCCTCTGGTACGAGATCCCTGCCCCGATCCCGATCTCGGGAGTCGTCGACGCACCCTGCAAGAACTACAGTTCCCCGCTGTTGCCGTCCCCCAGCGGAACCTCGGTGCTGGAGGCCGCGACCGATCTCGACCACGGCGTCTGCCGCTCCTATTTCGCGACGGGTCCGCTGGTTCGGTGAGCGGCTAGGTATCGAGCCAGGCTTCGATCTCATCGAGAGTATCCGCGCTGTAGAGAGGTTCGTTGTCCTCGGCGTCGAGTAGTCGCCAGCGGTAGGGAATCGGGTAGTCGTGGACGAGGCGGTAGCCGAGGTGCGCGGCGCGGGTGAGGGCGGCTCGGATTCTGTCCAGCGCTTCGTCGGGAGGTGGTGTGCGGGAGGAGGAGTGGATGCTCATGGGTTCCTTCCCGGGTGTGGGCG
>NZ_JAGPOX010000203.1 GCF_019038435.1 Nocardia alni | reverse complement strand
CGTCGGTGCTGTTGTACGGGCCGCCGGGGACGGGGAAGACCACGTTGGCGTCACTGTTGTCGCAGGCCACCGGGCGGCGGTTCGAGGCATTGTCGGCGTTGTCGGCCGGGGTGAAGGAGGTGCGTGCGGTCATCGATGTGGCTCGGCGGCGGTTGCTGGCGGGGGAGCAGACGGTGCTGTTCATCGATGAGGTGCACCGGTTCTCCAAGACCCAGCAGGATGCGCTGCTGGCGGCGGTGGAGAACCGGGTCGTGCTGCTGGTGGGTGCGACGACGGAGAATCCGTCGTTCTCGGTGGTCTCACCGCTGCTGTCGCGATCTCTGGTATTGCAGCTGAAATCGTTGTCCGAGGACGACATTCGCCAGGTGCTGCGCAGGGCCGCCGAGGATCCCCGGGGTCTGGGCGGCGAGTACACCATCACCGACGCGGCCTTGGATCACATCGTGCGGATCGCCGGGGGCGACGCGCGCCGAGCGCTGACCGCACTGGAAGCGTCGGCGGAATCCTCCCTGGACGGCACGGTCGACGTCGATCTGGTGGAGGCCAGCGTAGACAAGGCCGCCGTCCGCTACGACCGCGCGGGCGACCAGCACTACGACGTGATCAGCGCCTTCATCAAATCCCTGCGCGGCTCCGACGTAGACGCCGCCCTGCACTACCTGGCCCGCATGCTCAGCGCCGGCGAAGACCCCCGCTTCATCGCCCGCCGCCTCATGATCCAGGCCAGCGAGGAGGTCGGCATGGCCGACCCCACCGCCCTGCAAACCGCCGTAGCCGCCGCCCAGGTAGTCCAACTGGTAGGCCTCCCCGAGGCGAAACTGGCCTTGGCCCAGGCCACGATCCACATAGCCACCGCCCCCAAATCCGGCGCGGTAGTAGCGGGCATCGGCGCCGCCCTCTCCGACGTAGCCCAGGGCAAGGCCGGCGCAGTCCCCCCACACCTGCGCGACGGCCACTACGCCGGCGCCGCCGCCCTGGGCAACGCCCAAGGCTACAAATATCCCCACGACCACCCGGACGGCGTTCTGCCCCAACAGTATCCCCCCGACGAACTGGTAGGCGTCGACTACTACAACCCCACCGACCACGGCTACGAACGTGAGGTCGGCCCCCGCGTAGTCAAACTCCGCCGCATAGTCCGGGGCCGCTGAAAACACCCCCGCACTCCGCTGGACGTGCGCGATCCACAGGGCGGATGCGAGACAGGGGCCACTCGTCGTGTTCCAGTGCGCCGCGCCTGTAGCCAGCCCGAACGATGTCGGTGAGATCGCCGCCGTCGACGGGCCGCGCACCTGTCGATCGTGCCTGCGAACACGAGCCAGGCCCTCGGTAGCCAAGTCGCTCCGTGTCGAATGAGAGTGTCCGCGGTACACCTTCCAAACGGTCAATTCCCTGAAGGAATGCCCTGGTCAGCGCGTCGCACGGTGTGTCGGGGTGCGGATTGGCGACAATAGTGATCAGGCGCCGGAGTCGACGTACGGTGATCTCAGCAGTGGATCCCGGACCGGTCGCAGAACGGAGAAGCGATGACCATCATGGTGGATCAGCAGCAGTTGAACGTGGAGGAATTCGAGAAGCTTGCGATGAGCCTGGAGCGGGACGAGATGGGGGTCCGGCTCGAGTACATCGACGGAAGGGTGGGGGTCAAGCCGATGCCGGACGGGGATCACGATGAGATCGTCCAGTGGCTTTTGAAGCGTGTCCTCACATATCGCCGTGACCTGTCGGTTTATCCCGAACTCGGGCTGAAGATCGGGGCATACCGCAAAGGGCGCGCCCGGCCGGATGCGGTAGTCGCCCCGGACCGTTCCTTCGCAGGCCACGGTGAATGGAAGGACCCGGCATCGGTGCTCATGGTGTTCGAGGTCACCTCCAGCGACTCGGATACCGACCGGCGTGATCGGAAAGAAAAGCGAACCGCATATGCCGAGGCAGGTATTCCCATCTACCTTCTTGTCGATCGGGACGCTTGCGAGTGCGTTGTTTACAGCAGCCCGGTAGGCGGGACCTACCTCAGTTCGGTCTGCGTCGAGTTCGGAGTGCCAGTCGAGCTGCCCGCCCCCCTCGAATTCACGCTCGATTCCGAACCTCTGAAAGATCTGACCCGCTGAGTGTTCCGACACTCGACAAACCTCAGTTAGCAGCACCACACAGCGCTGGGAAGGGGATTGATGACAGTCGTAAGACGTAAGCCGCAGATGTTTATGGAGGATTTCGAGAAGCTCGCACTGTTTGCGAAGCATGAAGAGATGCCGATCTGGCCAGAGTTCCTCTTTGGCAGGCTTGGGTTCAAGGTTCCGTCGTACGGAATTCACGCTGAGATCCTGCGGTGGCTCACACAGCAGCTGCTCTCGGCTCGGAGCGACTTGCGCCTGTGCAACGGAACCGACATCGAGGTCGAGAAGGGGGGGACAGGCCGAGCTCATGCTGATGGAGTCCTTGCGCTGGACGGCGCGTTGGCCGGTTATGGAAACTGGGTGGGCCCTGCGGTCGCGTTGATGGTCGTCGAGATCACCTCCAACGACGCCGATACCGACCAACGGATTCGGGCGGAGAAGGTTACGGCCTATGCCGAGGCGGGTATTCCGGTCTACCTCCTGATCGACCGCGACGATCGTGACCATGTGGTGCACTACGCGGTCGAGGACGAGATGTACACCCGGACTATCCGGCGGAAATTCGGTCGTCCGCTCGAACTGCCCGATCCGGTCGGCCTCACCTTGCAGACCGAGGAGTTGGGACGGCTAACCCTTGGGCTGCTGACCAGCGCTCGACCCACTACCCCCGGAAACTCCCTGGACCCCGCCCGGTAGGCTGGATATCTGTGCAGACCCACGAGATTCGACGGCGGTTCCTGGACCATTTCGTCCGTGCCGGACACACCGAGGTGCCCAGTGCTTCGCTGATCCTGGCCGACCCCAACCTGCTGTTCGTCAATGCGGGCATGGTCCAGTTCGTGCCGTACTTCTTGGGTCAGCAGACCCCGCCGTTCGATACCGCTACCAGCGTGCAGAAGTGCGTGCGCACGCTCGATATCGAGAACGTCGGCATCACCACCCGGCACAATACGTTCTTCCAGATGGCGGGCAACTTCAGCTTCGGCGACTACTTCAAGCAGGGCGCGATCGAGCTCGCGTGGTCGCTGCTGACCGGTGGCGTCGAGGATGGCGGTTACGGGTTCGATCCCGAAAGGCTGTGGGTCACCGTCTATCTCGACGACGACGAGGCCGAGCGGATCTGGCTGTCGATCGGTGTGCCGTCCGAGCGCATTCAGCGCCGCGGCATGGCCGACAACTACTGGTCGATGGGCATCCCCGGCCCGTGCGGCCCGTGCTCGGAAATCTACTTCGACCGCGGCCCGGAATACGGGCTCGAGGGCGGGCCCGAGGCCGACGAGGATCGCTACATCGAGATCTGGAACCTCGTGTTCATGCAGAATGAGCGGGGTGAGGGCCGGGGCAAGGACGATTTCGAGATCCTGGGCCCGCTGCCGAAGAAGAATATCGACACCGGCATGGGCGTCGAGCGCGTCGCGTTCCTGCTGCAGGGCGTGGACAACGTCTACGAGACCGACCTGCTGCGCCCGATCATCACCAAGGCCGAGGAGCTGACCGGCAAGAACTACGGCGTCGAGCACGCCGACGACGTGCGCTTCCGCGTCATCGCCGACCACGCCCGCACCGCCGCCATGCTGATCGCCGACGGCGTCAACCCCGGCAACGACGGCCGCGGCTACGTGCTGCGCCGCCTGCTGCGCCGCATCGTGCGCTCCGCGCGCCTGCTCGGTGCGGATCAGCCGGTGATGGCCGCGTTCATGAAGGACGTCAGCGAGCTCATGGCCCCCTCCTACCCGGAGTTGGCCACCGATTTCCGCCGCATCGAGAACGTGGCGGTCGGCGAGGAGACGGCGTTCCTCAAGACCCTGACCACCGGCACGAAGCTGTTCGACGAGACGGTCGACGAGGTGCGAACCTCCGGCGGCAAGCGCATCTCGGGCACCGACGCCTTCACCCTGCACGACACCTACGGCTTCCCGATCGATCTGACCCTGGAGATGGCCGCCGAGGCCGGACTCGAGGTCGACGAGACGGGCTTCCGCACGCTGATGGCCGAGCAGCGCAAGCGCGCCAAGGAGGACGCCCAGTCCCGCAAGCACGCGCACGCCGACCTGACGATCTACAAGGAGTTCGTCGACCGCGGCGCGACCGAGTTCACCGGCTTCGACGAGCTGACCAGCGAGGCCCGGGTGCTGGCCCTGATCGCCGACGGTGTGCGGGTGCCCACCGCGACCGCAGGTCAGGACGTCGAGGTCATCCTGGACCGCAGCCCGCTGTACGCCGAGTCCGGCGGCCAGATCGCCGATCGCGGCACCCTCACCGCCAGTGGCACTACCGTGCGCGTGAACGATGTGCAGAAGATCGCCAAGATGCTGTGGGTGCACAAGTCCACTGTCGAACAGGGTCAGATCACCGAGGGCGACACCGTCCTGGCGCAGGTCGATCCGTCCTGGCGCCGCGGCGCCACCCAGGGCCATTCCGGTACGCACATGGTGCATGCCGCGCTGCGTCAGATCCTCGGTCCGAACGCCGTACAGGCGGGCTCGATGAACAAGCCCGGCTACCTGCGCTTCGACTTCAACTGGCAGGGCCAGCTGTCCGATGCGCAGAAGGCCGATATCGAGGCCGTCTCGAACGACGCGGTCGGCGCGGACTACCCGGTGAACACGTTCGTCACCGACCTGCCCAAGGCCAAGGCGATGGGCGCGATGGCGCTGTTCGGCGAGAACTACAGCGACGAGGTCCGCGTGGTAGAGATCGGCGGCCCGTTCTCGATGGAACTGTGCGGTGGCACCCATGTCGAGCACTCCTCGCAGATCGGTCCGATCACGCTGCTGGGCGAGTCGTCGGTGGGTTCGGGCGTGCGCCGCGTCGAGGCGTTCGTCGGCCTGGACTCGTACAAGTACCTGGCCAAGGAGCGCGCGCTGCTGGCCGGCGTCGCGTCCTCGCTGAAGGTGCCCTCCGAGGAGGTGCCCGGGCGGGTCGAGCAGCTGGTCGAGCGGCTCAAGGTCGCCGAGAAGGAACTCGAGCGGACCAAGGTGCAGGCCGTGCTGTCTCAAGCCGGGAAGTTCGTCGAGGACGCGCAGCGGGTCGGCAAGGTCCTGTTGGTCGCCGCCGCCGCGCCCGAGGGTGTCGGCGCGGGTGATCTGCGCACCCTGGCCACCGATATCCGTGGCCGATTCGGCAGCCAACCGGCGGTCGTGGTGTTGCTGGGCACGGCCGAGGGCAAGGTGCCGTTCGTGGTCACGGTGAACAAGCCCGCTCAGGAGTTGGGCCTCGGGGCCGGTGAGCTGGTCGCCAGCTTCGGCCCGAGCATCGCCGGGCGCGGTGGCGGCAAACCGGAGATGGCGCAGGGGTCGGGTTCGGACCCGTCGGGGATCGCGGCGGGACTGGCCGCGGTGCGGTCGCGGGTGGCCGAGCTGGCCGGGTGATGGACGCGGAGGCGTCCTCGGACGCGTCTGCCTCCGACCGGCCCGACGCCGCGACCGATCCGGGCCGTGGCCGGCGTATCGGCATCGATGTGGGCACCGTCCGCATCGGTGTCGCCTCCTCGGATCCGGACGGGATTCTCGCCACACCGGTGGAGACCGTGACCCGTGCGGCGAAGGGCAAGGGAGCTGCCCGGGGGGCGGCGGGCGGCGTCCCGGCCGACCTGGCCCGAATTGCCCAGATTGTGCGGGAGTACGAGGCCGTCGAGATCATCGTCGGGCTGCCCCGAACCCTACGCGGCGAGAACGGCTCGTCAGCGACCCTCGCCATGAAGTTTGCCGAGCAGTTGCATGCAGTACTTCCAGATGTGCCCATACGACTTTCCGACGAACGTTTGACTACCGTGACAGCAGCACGTGCATTGCGAGACAGTGGAGTTCGCGCGCGCGGGCAAAGGCAGATGATCGACCAGGCGGCGGCCATATCGATCCTGCAAGGGTGGTTGGACGAACGGAGTGCGGTGTTAAGGTCGGCCGGTGACGCAGGCGGCGGAGTGGACGCGTGAATGACCGCTGGGCCCGGGCTGAGGAGCGTATTCGCCAGAGCACCGAGGAACGGCGTTATCGTCGTGCCGATCAGGACTGGACCAATACCGGTAGTCATGCGATGCCCGGAAGGCATGCGCGACATGCCGCGCCGGATCCGGATGAGGGTGATTGGGACGCCTACGAGGACACGGGCGTCATCCCGCGATACGGCGAGGAATACGACGACGGTTATTCGAGCGCGGACTCGAATCGGTACGCCACCCATCCCGCCGACCAGCCCGGTGGTCAGGGCTACGCGGGAGCCGGAATGGGCGCCGGACAATATCCGACCGATCCGCATCAGGTAACTCAGCGTCTCCCCGGCGATTACGGCACCGGCGATTACGAGGTTCAGGGCGGTCGTCACGGATATCCCGCCGGACAACATTCGGGTGAGTTCGTGGCTCAGGACTACGCGGCCGACGACTATCCCGACGCCGACTATCAGGATGAGGAATCGTTCGCCCCGGCCGCACCCCCTCCCCGCCGCGGACCGCAGCGGCGTCGATCGGCGCGCGGTCAGCAATCGACGGATCCGGTGGCGCGCAAGCAGTCCGCCCGCAAGCAGGCGGCCCGGAAATCCGCTCGCGACACCACGGGCCGCAATCAGGTCGCCCGCGACGCCACGGGCCGTAACCGGGTGCGCGACTCGGGCGAGCAGGGCACGCGCCGCAAACGCGCGCGAGAAGGCGCAGACGACCAGACGACCGGACGTAACAAATCCGCCCGCTCGCGGCGTGCGTCCCGCGCGGCCTCGCGGAAGGCCGCCGAGCGTAAACGTCGTCGGCGCAACCTGCTGCTCATCGCCGCCGTCTTCGTGGTGCTGTTCGCCGTCGCGGCGGTGTACGCGGGCACCAAACTGATGGCTGTGCTGAACGGCCCCGAGGACTACGCGGGCCCGCCCGGCCCCGTGGCGGTGGTGCAGGTGCACCCCGGCGACACCGCCTCGCAGATCGCCCAGACCATGCTCGACAAGGGCGTAGTCAAGAGCACCGGCGCGTTTTACCAAGCGGCCGTGCAGAATTCGAATATGACCTCGGTCCAGCCGGGCTACTACGCGATCCCCACGCACAGCAAGGGCGCCGACGCGGTCACCGCGCTGGTCACCCCGGACTCGCGGGTGGGCAACGTGGTGATCTCCGAGGGGCGCCGCCTGCACGATTCGATCGATGCGAACACCGGCTCCCGCAACGAGGGCATCTATCGCAAGATCGCCGAAGCCAGCTGCGTCGGCACCGGCCCGGCCAAGAAGTGCGTCACCTACGAACAGTTGGATGCCGCCGGGGCCGGCACCGATCTGAAATCCCTCGGCGTGCCGTCGTGGGCCATCGATCAGGTGCGTCAGGTGCCGGATCACACCCGCCAGCTCGAGGGCCTGATCTCCGCGGGCACCTGGGATTTCGATCCGAGCGGCACCCCGGCGCAGATCCTGGCCCAGCTGGTCGCCGAGAGCGCGCACAGCTACGAGTCGACCGGGCTGCTCACGCCCAATCCGGCCATCGGCATCAACCTGACCCCGTATCAGATCCTGATCGCGGCCTCGCTGGTGGAACGAGAGGCGCTGGCCGCCGATATGCCGAAGGTGGCGCGGGTGATCGTGAACCGGCTGAACGTGACCATGCCGCTGGAGTTCGATTCGACGGTCAACTACACCCTGGACACCACGGCCGTCGCCACCACCGACGCCGACCGGGCCAAACACACCCCGTGGAACACCTACGCCATGTCCGGACTGCCCGCGACGCCGATCGCCTCGCCGTCGCTGGCCGCTCTGCGCGCGATGGAGAATCCGACGCCGGGCCCGTGGCTGTACTTCGTCACGGTGGACAAGCAGGGCACGACCCTGTTCACCGACAGTTACAGCGAACATCAGCGCAATATCGAAAAGGCCAGGCAGAGTGGAATTCTCGACAGTGGGCACTAGCGGCGTGCGGCCCGGCGAGAACGGCGCGGAGCCGGGTCGCGAGACCACCGCGCCAGGTACCCGTCGCGCGGCCGTGCTGGGCAGCCCGATCGCGCATTCGCGTTCACCGCAGCTGCATCTGGCCGCCTATCGGGCGCTCGGATTGGACTGGAGTTACGAGCGCGTCGAATGCACCGCCGAGCAGTTGCCCAGCCTGGTGTCCGGACTCGGCCCCGAATGGGTGGGGCTGTCGGTGACGATGCCCGGTAAGGTCGCGGCGCTCGAGTTCGCCCACGAGCGCACGCCCCGGGCGGTGCTGGTGGGTTCGGCGAATACGCTGGTTCGCACCCCGGCCGGGTGGCGTGCGGACTGCACCGACGTCGACGGGGTGCGCGGGGCGTTGCAGGGTGGCGGTATCGACAAGGTCGAGAACGCGGTCGTGCTGGGTGCCGGAGGCACCGCGCGGCCCGCGCTGCTGGCGCTGTCGGAGTTGGGCGCGCGCCACATCACGGTGGTGGCGCGCGATTCCGCGCGGTCGGCGAGCACGGTGGAATTGGCCGAGCGTCTGGGACTGTCGCCGACGGTGATCGACTTCGACGAGGTCCGGGTGCGTGCGGTGTGCGTCCGGGCCGACGCGGTGGTGAGCACGGTGCCCGCCCCGGCCGCCGCGAGCGTCGCCGAGGCGGTGGCCGCCGCGCCGGTCGTGCTGGACGCGATCTACGACCCCTGGCCGACGCCGCTGGCCCAGGCGGTCACGCGGGCCGGGCATACAGTGGTGAGTGGGCTGGATATGCTGCTCAATCAGGCATACGGCCAGGTCGAGCAGTTCACCGGAAAGTCCGCGCCGCACGCGGAGATGGCCGCCGCGCTCTCTCTGTAACGGGTTACAGTTTTTTCATCCGGTCCGGCAGGTTAGGGTGATCGACATGAATGCGTGGCTGTTACGCGCCGTTGTCCTCGGGGCGCTGACCGTTGTCCTGCGGACCCTGCTGGGTTTCGGGATGATCTACTGGCCGACCCAGGGCGGCTGGATGCGGGTGCTGTGCCTGATCGTGGTGATCGGCAGCGGTGTGGTCTGGGGCTTGGCCGACGGCCGGAGCGATCGCCGGGCCAACCCGGATCCCGAGCGCGGCGGCGCCGATCTGACCATGCGGTGGCTGAAGGCGGCGGTCGCGGGCGGTCTCGGGGCCGGGATCGTGTCCTGGATCCTGAACTTCGTCCCGAGCTTCGACCTCGGCGACAACGGCCTGCTGTTCGAGGTCACCGCCGGTGCGTCGTTCATCGTGCTGCTGATCTTCATCCCGTCCATGGTCGGCGTCGCCACTGGCCGGTACCTGGTGACAAGGGAAGCGAACAAGGCGGCGGCCCGGGCCCAGACACCCGCGCAGCCGGCGACGGCCAGCCACGCCTGAGCGGCCTCGCTAGGCCGATGCCGTCCCGGAAGTAATCCGGGACGGCATTTCTTCGTTCGGCCCGTCCTGTTCAGCAGATGGATCCCGGCCGAAAGCATGCCGGGATGACAGGGGTTGTTCTGGGGGTGGCGTGGTGGGTTGGGGTGGTGCGTGCCTGGATGGTGTGAGCTGGGATGACGTATGCCTGGACGAGGTGGGTTGGGATGGTGTGTGCCGGGGTGGCCCGGGTCGGGATGGCGCGTACCTGGATGGCGTGAGCTGGGATGACGTACGCCTGGATGACGTACGCCTGGATGACATGGGTCGATGGCTTGGGGGTGAGTTGGCTCAGCCCGGATTACAGCAGGACGGTTCCGTTGGTGGGGGCGTCCTCGCGGGCGATGGTGGCATAGGCGGCGGCCAGCAGGGACGGGTCGGGGCCTTCCAGGCGGCCGGGTTTGGCCAGGCCGTCCAGGACGACGAAACGCAGTACGCCCGCGCGGGTCTTCTTGTCGGTCTGCATGCTGTCGAGCAGATGCGGCAGCGCGTCGGCGTCGTAGGTGGTCGGCAGGCCGACGCTGGACAGCACCGCGCGATGGCGCTCGGCGGTCGCGTCGTCGAGGCGGCCGGCCAGGCGGCCCAGTTCGGCGGCGAAGACCAGGCCCACCGAGACCGCCGCGCCGTGCCGCCAGCGGTAGTGCTCGCGGCGCTCGATGGCGTGCGCGAGGGTGTGGCCGTAGTTCAGGATCTCGCGCAGGCTGGACTCCTTCAGATCCGCGGCGACCACCTCGGCCTTGACCTGGATGGCGCGGCGGATCAACTCCGGCAGCACATCGCCGGTCGGGTCGATCGCGGCCTGCGGATCGCGCTCGATCAGCTCGAGGATCACCGGGTCGGCGATGAATCCGGTCTTGATGATCTCGGCCATCCCGGCCACGATCTCGTTGCGCGGCACCGTTTCCAGTGTCGCGAGGTCCACCAGCACGGCGGCGGGTTCGTGGAAGGAGCCGACCAGGTTCTTCCCGGCCTCCGTGTTTATGCCGGTCTTACCGCCGACGGCCGCGTCGACCATCGCCAGCAGGGTGGTCGGCACGTGGATGACCTGAACCCCCCGCATCCAGGTGGCGGCCACGAATCCGGACAGGTCGGTGGCCGCGCCACCACCGAGGCTGATCACCATGTCCTGGCGGGTCAGGCCGATCCGGCCCAGCACCTCCCAGCAGAATCCGGCGACCGGGAGATCCTTGCCGGCCTCGGCGTCCGGGATCTCGATACGATGCGTATCGATCCCCTTGTCCGCCAACGCCTGTCGCACGACCTCGGCGGTCTCGGTGAGCGGCGGCTGATGAAAGATCGCGACGGTGCGCACGCCGGGACGTCCGGTCACCTGCTCGACGAGGTCACCCAGCAGCCCGCGCCCGATGATTACCGGATACGGGCTGGCGGTGCGGACGTCGATGCGAGTCGGCTCGGGGGAACTCATGCGGTCTGCTCCGATTCTTGTTGTGCTTGTGGGCGGCGTGCGCGCCGCCGACGGGACCGGCCGGAATGCGCGAGATCAGCGGGATCCCGTTGTGCCGCACCAGCGTCGGCGGAAGGTGAGGGGTGGGTGAACCGAGTGGTCGTCGCGCCGTCTGCCGCAGCGGTAGGGGCACTGCTCGAAGCGGTGAGGCCTGGGGTGTCGACGTGACCGGGTGCACCCGCCTGCGAGGGATCGCCGTGCTCTGCGCCGTGTTGTGAATCGGCTGCCGCCGCAGTGGAATTCGTGATCGAGGTAGGCGGCCCAGCCGGACGTCTGGCAGCCCGGGGCCCTCGCGCCCGGGAATTCTGTTGGGCGGCGCCAGTGTTGTCATGTGCACCGTCCGGGGGTGCCGAATCGCCGGGCGGACGCCGCGATCCGGTGCTGCGTCGGGGCGCGCCGGTCTTGTCGTAGGCCGTGTTGAGGGCGCTCGTTGAATTGTCCGATAGGTGTTGTGATCCGGTGACCCGTTGGCGGGCACCGGTCTTGTCGTGGCCGGTGTCGGAGAAGCTCGTCGAATCGCCGGACGAGCGTTGCGATCCGACGTCTCGGTGGGCAGTGGCGGACGCCTCGGCGCGCCCCTCGCCCATGGCAACCGAGGGGTCGGTGGATATGCGGCGCGATCCGCCCCGGCGCCGTCGCCGCGACGACCGCGAACGGGTCCGTGTCCCTTCGTGGGTGGCATCGTCCGATGGTCCACTGTTCGACCCGGAACTCGAACCGGACTGTGCCGCGGAACCGGATCGAGCCGTCTCGGAACCGCTCTGGGCGTTACCGGGACCATCGGCCCGCTCACGTGTCACGTGTTGATCGGAACCCGCGGCGCCCGCCGGCGTGGAGGTGGATTGTCCCGGTTCGGCTTCGACGCCGGACGTGGTGGAGTCCGGCGCCGTCGCGAGTGCGGCGGCCGCACCCTTCGAGCGCCGACGACCGCCCCGGCGAGAGCGGCGGGATTTGCGGGGCTTGCTTTGCGCATCAGCCGAATCCTGACCAGCGGTACTCGAATCACCTGTAGTGCCGCTGGTTTCGTTCTGAGTGGCGGAATTCGCGGCGGACGCGGTCTTCGCGCCGCCCCGGCCGCCCCTGCGCCGTCGCCGGGAGCGGCGGCCCGGACCCGTGCCCTCGGGAGAACAGTCCTGTGCGGCAACCGAGTTCGGCTCCAGCGGCTCCATACCCAGGCGGGTCAGGATATTGCGGACGACGCGCCCCGGACTGCGGCCGTCGGTGCGTACCCGCACGGAGGCGACCTCGCGGTACAGCGGGCGGCGGGTGCGCATGAGTTCGCGATACTTGGTTCCGGGATCGGCCCCGGCCAGCAGGGGGCGATGAGTGGCCGCGCCGGTGCGCCGAAGTCCCTCGGCGACACTGATTTCCAGATAGACGACGGTGCGCTCGCGCAGCAGTTCACGGGTGGCGGCGGACAGGATCGCCCCACCGCCGAGCGAGACGATGCCCGCTTCGGCCACTACCGCGCGGCGCACCACATCCTCCTCGATGCGCCGGAACGCCGGTTCGCCGTCGTTGCTGAAGATGTCGGGGATGGTGCGGCCGGTCTCGGCCTCGATGACCGCGTCGGTGTCGACGAGTTCCGCGCCGAGTTCCCGAGCCAGTTTACGGCCGATCGTGGACTTGCCCGCTCCGGGCGGCCCGACCAGCACCACGCAGACCCGGCCTGGGCCGGTGTCCGCGCTCATGAGACAGGGGAGGCTGCGACACCGCCCGAGGGGATGTGCGGACGCGCGGCAATCCGCTTCAGGTAGCCGTCGATGTTGCCGATGGTCTCGGACAGCGAGTCGCCGCCGAACTTCTCCAGCACGGCCTGGGCGACCACGAGCGCGACCATGGCCTCGGCGACCACGCCCGCGGCGGGGACCGCGCACACGTCGGACCGCTGATGGATCGCCTGCGCCTCGTCACCGGTGGACATGTCGACGGTGGACAGCGCGCGCGGGACGGTGGAGATCGGCTTCATGGCCGCGCGTACCCGCAGCGGTTCGCCGTTGGTCATACCGCCCTCGAGGCCGCCCGCGCGGTTGGTCGAGCGCAGCACGCCGTCCGGGCCGGGGTGCATCTCGTCGTGCGCCTGGCTGCCGCGCCGGCGCGCGGTCTCGAAACCGTCGCCGACCTCGACGCCCTTGATGGCCTGGATGCCCATGAGGGCACCGGCCAGGCGCGAGTCGAGGCGGTTCTCGCCGCTGGTGAACGAGCCGAGCCCGACCGGCAGACCCTCCACCACGACCTCGACGACGCCGCCGAGGGTGTCGCCGTCCTTCTTGGCGGCCTCGATCTCGGCGATCATCGCCGCCTCGGCCTGCTTGTCGAAGGCGCGCACGGGGGATTCATCGATACCGGGCAGATCGGTGGCCGAGGGGACGACACCGGCCGGTGCCGCGGCGGTGCCGATGGACACCACATGCGAGATGACCTCGACCCCGAGGGCCTGGCGCAGGAACGCGCGCGCGACGGCGCCGGCGGCCACGCGGGCGGCGGTCTCGCGGGCGCTGGCGCGCTCGAGTACCGGGCGAGCGTCGTCGAAACCGTATTTGAGCATGCCGGAATAGTCGGCGTGACCGGGTCTGGGTCGAGTCAGCGGCGCGTTGCGGGCCTGCTCGGCCAGTTCGGCCTCGTCGACCGGATCGGCGGACATGACCTGGGTCCACTTGGGCCACTCGGAGTTGCCGATCTCGATCGCGATCGGGCCGCCGAGGGTGCGGCCGTGCCGCACGCCGCCGAGCACGGTGACCTTGTCGGCCTCGAACTTCATCCGCGCCCCGCGCCCATACCCCAGCCGCCGACGCGCCAATTGCTCGGCGATATCGGCGGAGGTCACCTCGACCCCTGCCACCATCCCCTCGAGGAGCGCGACAAGAGCGGGACCATGGGACTCACCGGCAGTAATCCAACGCAGCACGCCCTCTATCTTTCCACGTCAACGCCACTCCCCGGACA
>NZ_JAGPOX010000202.1 GCF_019038435.1 Nocardia alni | reverse complement strand
TCCGTCGTCGGCAGCGTCAGATGTGTATAAGAGACAAGGCTACCCACCCCACGGCTACGGCTATCCGCCCGCCGGATACGCACCGCGCTCGCCGTATGCCCACTGGATCCAGCGCGTCGGCGCGGCCGTGATCGACGGCCTGATCGTCGGCATTCCGGTCATGATCCTGGACTTCCTGGGAAATCTCCTCGGATATACGACGATCACCTGCACGACCGACGCCTACGGCAATCGGTTCTGCACCGGCGGCGACATCACCGCCACCGGCCTGGTCCTGATCGGTCTGGGCGCGCTGATCGGCATCGTCGGCGGCCTCTACCTGATCTACATGGAGGGCACCACCGGACAGACCCCCGGCAAGCGGGTGCTGGGCATCCGTCTGGTGCGCGAATCCGACGGGCAGGTCATGGGATTCGGCTGGGCCTTCGTGCGCGCCGTGTGCCACATCCTGGATGCCCTGCCCTGTTACCTCGGCTACCTCTGGCCGCTGTGGGACGAGAAGCGGCAGACCTTCGCGGACAAGATCATGAAGACCGTCGTCGTGCCGGTCTAATTACCGGACGACGCGGTATAGCCCCACGCCGCCCGCGCACCGGAATCGCCGATCCGGTACACCTGCACGCTTGCCGCCACCGAGGCGACGATGGCCAGCACCGCGACGATCCCGACCAGCACCCGCCCGAGCGGGCGCTGCCGGTTCTCACGCAGGTGCACGATCAGCAGCAGCAGCGAGGCCACCAGCAGCCCGATCGCGAAATAGATCATGGTGTCACCCAGGTGGGCATGCGTATGGATCGCAGGGCTGCGACCGATCTTGTGCTCCAGCCATTCCCCCGCACTGGTCGTGATAGGCGTCAGCACGACGCAGATCACCGACAGCACGACGACCAGCCAGATGAGCTTCTGCCGCGCCGTACGCCACACCGCGCACAGAATCGCCAGGATCGAGGCCAGCGGCACCAGCACTACGATGAAGTGGACCAGCAGGATATGCGCCGGTAGGCCGTTGAAGGTCGACATGCGTTACGGAACTCCTCAGCGAGTGCGGATCGTGACCGATAGCATTCTGCATATCGCCACTGTGGATACGCTGAGACTCGCGGGCGAGTTCACTCGAAACAGGAATTCCCCGAATATCCGCTCAGGCGGCTCGAGATCTTACGTCGCATCTCCTCGTTGGAGCGCGGGTAGCTCATGTGGTGACACGCCGATGGTGGGTGTCATGCTATTGGGCGTTGGGTGTGCAGGCCGACAGCACCACATGGGCCGCGCGCGGGGAGGCGCTCCCCAGGTCCGGGAACGGCGGCGCGCTCATGCCCAGCGCTTGGATCGACGACTGCTCGGCCTCGGTCTTGGACGGCGCCCATTTCCACGCGTACCGGCCGTCCGCGCCCTGCGCGACCGCGCCGCAGGCGTTGGCGAACTGAATGATGTTGTGGCAGTCGGCTCTTCCGCACTTGGCGTTGGCCGCCTGGATCGCCGACGGATAGTCCGGGTAGCCGACCGCATAGGCCACGACCCCCGTGTTGCTCGACAGCGAGAATGCTCCGTACTCATTCGCACTCGCGTGTGCCGCCCCCGCGAGAGCGACGTTGATCCCGGCGACCGATACGGCCGTGAAACCCACGGCGGCTATACGTCGCAGTCCCCCGGACCGCGCCTCGGACGACGACAGCGGCAATGACATCGAGGATCCCTCCCGTTCGAGAATGTGCCGGAGGGATCATCGCCGACGTACCGCGTATTGTCCATCATATTCCCACCACTGGGAATATGCGCCGATCGGCTTGCGCTACAAGCACATCGACGAAGGGCGTTACACCGTGAAGCCGAGGGCGCGCAGTTGCTCGCGGCCATCCTCGGTGATCTTGTCCGGGCCCCACGGCGGAATCCAGACCCAGTTGATCTTCAGATCTTCCACTAGGCCGCTGCGAACCAGGGCGTTGCGCGACTGGTCCTCGATGACGTCGGTGAGCGGGCAGGCCGCCGAGGTCAGGGTCATGTCCAGGACGGCGATCTCGTCCTCGATGCGCAGGTCGTAGACCAAGCCCAAATCGACGACGTTGATGCCCAATTCGGGGTCGACCACATCGCGCATGGCCTCCTCGATATCTTCCAGGCGGCTGATCTCCTCGGCCGTCAGCGCCGTCTCGGAGGGCGCCGCGGCGTCACCGGGGGCCTCGGCCGTATCTGTCGTCTGCGCACTCTGTTCGGCCACGTCGGTCACTCCCTCGTCATACCCGGCTGACACTGTCTGTTTGCCGCGCTCGGTCTCGCCGGCCACTCGCTCACTCATGGGCGGCTCCCCCGTGATTCTCCCCCGGCGTGGAGATGCCGTTGCCCATCACGGCTTTCCCATCTTCAGCTGCTGTAATCCGCACGACCGCGTCCTTGAACGCCATCCAGCCCAGCAGCGCGCACTTGACCCGCGCAGGATACTTCGCCACCCCGGCGAAGGCGATGCCGTCGCCGAGCACGTCCTCATCGCCCTCGAGGGTGCCGCGGCTCGAGATCATCTCGCTGAACGCGTCCACCACCTTCAGCGCCTGCTGCACCGGCATACCGATCACCTGGTCGGTCAACACCGAGGTGGAGGCCTGACTGATCGAGCAGCCCTGGCCGTCGTAGGAGATGTCGGCCACGTCGCCGTGCTCGTCGATCTGCACGCGCAGCGTCACCTCGTCCCCGCAGGTCGGGTTGACGTGGTGCACCTCCGCGCCGAACGGCTCGCGCAGCCCGCGGTGGTGGGGATGCTTGTAGTGATCCAGGATCACTTCCTGGTACATCTGTTCCATACGCATGGTTATGCAGCTCCGAAGAAGTTCTGCGCCTTCCGAACAGCCGCGACCAGCGCGTCGACCTCGTCGAGCGTGTTGTACAGCGCGAACGAGGCGCGGGCGGTGGCGGCGATGCCGAAGGCACGATGCAGCGGCCAGGCGCAATGGTGCCCGACGCGGATGGCCACACCCTCGTCGTCCAGGATCTGGCCCACGTCGTGCGCGTGCACGCCGTCGACGACGAACGACACAGCGCCGCCGCGGTTCACATTCTCGGTCGGGCCGATGATCCGCACGCCGTCCAGCGCGCCCAGACCGGCCAGCGCCGCGGTGACGAGCGAATGCTCATGCGCGGCAACCGCTTCCATCCCCGCCTTGGTGAGATAGTCGACGGCCGCGCCCAATCCGATGACCTGCGAGATCATCTGCGACCCGGCCTCGAAACGCTGCGGCGGCGGCGCGAACGTGCTGTGGTCCATGTACACGGTCTCGATCATCGAGCCACCGGTGAGGAACGGCGGGGTGTCCTCGAGCAGCGCGCGGCGGCCGTACAGCACGCCCACACCGGACGGTCCGAGCATCTTGTGCCCGGAGAAGGCGGCGAAATCCACACCCAGCGCGCGGAAGTCGACCGGCGAGTGCGGCACCGACTGGCACGCGTCGAGCACTACCAGCGCGCCGACTTCCTTTGCCCGCCGGACCAATTCGGTCACCGGGGCGATCGCGCCGGTCACATTGGACTGGTGCGTGAAAGCGACGACCTTGGTGCGCGGCGACAGATCCAGCGAATCCAGGTCGATCCGGCCGTCCTCGGTGACGTCGTACCACCGCAGCGTGGCGCCGGTGCGACGCGCGAGTTCCTGCCAGGGAACGAGATTCGCGTGATGCTCCACCTCGGTGATGACGATCTCGTCGCCGGCGCCGAGGCGGTAGCGGAAGCGATCGTCGGAGAACGCGTACGCCACCAGATTCAGCGATTCGGTGGCGTTCTTGGTGAAGACGATCTCGTCCGCGCCGACGCCGACGAACGCCGCGATGCTCGCGCGGGCGCCCTCATAGGCGTCGTTGGCCTCCTCGGCCAACGCGTGCGCGCTGCGGTGCACGGCCGCGTTGTGCGTGAGCAGAAAATCACGCTCGGCGTCGAGCACCTGCAGCGGGCGCTGCGAGGTCGCCCCCGAGTCCAGGTACACCAACGGTTTGTCGTCGCGCACCGTGCGGCTCAGGATCGGGAAGTCGGCTCGGATCCGGGCCAGGTCCAGGGCCGGGACTGCGACTTCCGATGCTGCTGTCATATCAGGCTCCTATGGCGGCTGTGTCAGCGTCGCGGCCCGCCGCGGCGGTGAAGCGCACATATCCGTTGGCGTCGAGTTCGTCGGCGAGTTCCGGGCCGCCCTCTTCGACGATGCGGCCGCCGACGAAGACGTGCACGAACTGCGGCTGAATGTAACGCAGGATGCGGGTGTAGTGGGTGATCAGCAGGATGCCACCGTCCTCGCGCTCCTTGTAGCGGTTGACGCCCTCGGAGACGATGCGCAGCGCGTCCACGTCCAGACCCGAGTCGGTCTCGTCCAGGATCGCGATCTTCGGCTTCAGCAGGCCCAGCTGCAGGATCTCGTGGCGCTTCTTCTCACCGCCGGAGAAGCCCTCGTTGACGCTGCGGTCGGCGAAGGCGGAGTCGATCTCGAGCTCGTTCATCGACTCGCGCACCTCCTTCACCCAGGTGCGCAGCTTGGGGGCCTCGCCGCGCACGGCCGTCGCGGCGGTGCGCAGGAAGTTCGACATGGAGACGCCGGGCACCTCGACCGGGTACTGCATCGCGAGGAACAGGCCCGCGCGGGCGCGCTCGTCGACCGACATCGCCAGCACGTCCTCGCCGTCCAGGGTGATCGACCCCTGGGTGACGATGTACTTGGGATGTCCGGCGATGGCGTACGACAGCGTCGACTTGCCGGAGCCGTTCGGGCCCATGATCGCGTGCGTCTCACCGGAGTTGATGGTGAGGTTCACACCCTTGAGGATGCGGATGGGCTCACCGGACTCGTCCGGGTTGGCGACCTCGGCGTGCAGATCTTTGATTTCCAGGGTGGTCATAAAGGCGGTACCTCTGTGTCTAAGGGGCGTGGGCTGGGTCAGACTCCGATGGCGGCGAGTTCGGCCTCGACGGCCGCCTCGAGTCGCTCCCGGACCTCGGGGACGGTGATCTTCTGGATGATCTCGTGGAAGAACCCGCGCACCACCAGACGGCGCGCGGCCTCCTCCGAAATGCCTCGGGAGCGCAGGTAGAACAGCTGCTCGTCGTCGAAACGCCCAGTGGCGCTGGCGTGTCCTGCGCCCACGATCTCGCCGGTCTCGATCTCCAGGTTCGGCACCGAATCGGCGCGGGCGCCGTCGGTGAGCACCAGGTTGCGGTTGGCCTCGTAGGTGTCCGTCCCCTCGGCGGCCGCGCGGATCAGCACATCCCCGACCCACACCGTGTGCGCGTCCGGCTTGTGGGAGGCCGGATCTCCTTGCAGCGCACCCTTGTACAGCACATTCGACTTGCAGTGCGGCACAGCGTGATCGACCAGCAGGCGCTGTTCGAAGTGCTGGCCGTCGTCGGCGAAGTACAGGCCGAGCAGCTCGGCGTCGCCACCCGGACCGTCGTAGCGGACGGTCTCGGTGAGACGGACCAGATCGCCGCCGAGAGTGACGTTCGTGTGGCGCAGAACCGCATCGCGGCCGAGCTTGGCGTGCTGCGCGGTGACGTGCACGGCGTCGTCGGCCCAGTCCTGCACGGCGACGGCGGTCAGCTTCGCGCTGTCGCCGAGCACGAATTCCACGTTCTCGGCGTATGTTCCGCTGCCCTGGTAGTCGATGACCACCGTGGCCGAAGCGAACCGGCCGAGGCGGACCTGCACGTGGCCGTAGGCTGTCTTGCCCTCGCCCGGACCGGTGACCGTGAGCACGATCGGATCCGCCACTTCGGCATCGTTGTCGATGGCGACGACAGTGGCCTGCTCGAAGCCCGAATATGCCTGCGCGGCAACCCGATCCGCGGGAATACCGGCCTCACCCAGACGCGAGTCGGAACGATCGACGGTCTCGACGCTCACCCCGGCGACGGCGCCCTGCACGAGCGACACTCGCTCGTAGTGCCGCGCACCTGCCGGACCCTCGGCATCCGGAACCTCGGCCCGCGAAATCAGGACAGCCTCGGCCTCGGTCGCGGCAACGCCGTCACGCACCGCACTTCCGTCGTGCAGCCCGCGCAACCGGCGAATCGGCGTGAACCGCCACGCCTCGTCACGCCCCGAGGGCACCTCGAACGCGTTGACGTCGAACGAGGTGAAGACCTCGCCCTTGTTCAGCGCAGGCACGCGCGCCTCGGCGGCGTCCGCGACATTCGACACGGCCGTATCAGAGACAGCCATCAGCCGACGGCTCCTTCCATCTGCAGCTCGATCAGGCGGTTCAGCTCGAGCGCGTACTCCATGGGCAGTTCCTTGGCGATGGGCTCGATGAAACCGCGTACCACCATCGCCATGGCCTCGTCCTCGGTCATGCCGCGGCTCATCAGGTAGAACAGCTGGTCCTCGGAGACCTTCGAGACGGTGGCCTCGTGCCCCATCGTCACGTCGTCCTCGCGGATGTCGACGTACGGGTAGGTGTCCGAGCGGCTGATCGTATCCACAAGCAGCGCATCGCATTTCACGGTCGACTTGGAACCGTGCGCACCCTTGTTGATCTGCACCAGGCCACGGTAGGAGGCCCGGCCGCCGCCGCGCGCCACCGACTTGGACACGATCGTCGAGGAGGTCTGCGGCGCCAGATGCAGCATCTTCGCGCCGGTGTCCTGGTGCTGACCCTCGCCCGCGAACGCGATCGAGAGCACCTCGCCGTGCGCGTGCTCGCCTGTCATCCAGACCGCCGGGTATTTCATGGTGACCTTGGAGCCGATGTTGCCGTCGATCCACTCCATGGTCGCGCCCGCCTCGGCCTTGGCCCGCTTGGTGACCAGGTTGTAGACGTTGTTCGACCAGTTCTGGATCGTGGTGTAGCGGCAGCGGCCGCCCTTCTTCACGATGATCTCCACGACCGCGGAGTGCAGCGAGTCGGACTTGTAGATCGGCGCGGTGCAGCCCTCGACGTAGTGCACGTAGGCGCCCTCGTCGACGATGATCAGGGTGCGCTCGAACTGGCCCATGTTCTCGGTGTTGATCCGGAAGTAGGCCTGCAGCGGGATGTCGACCTGCACGCCCGGCGGCACGTAGATGAACGACCCGCCCGACCACACGGCGGTGTTCAGTGCGGAGAACTTGTTGTCACCGGCGGGGATCACCGAGCCGAAGTACTGCTGGAAGATCTCCGGGTGCTGCTTGAGACCGGTGTCGGTGTCCAGGAAGATGACGCCCTGGGACTCCAGATCCTCGCGGATCTGGTGGTACACCACCTCGGACTCGTACTGCGCGGCCACACCGGCGACCAGGCGCTGCTTCTCCGCCTCCGGGATGCCCAGCCGGTCATAGGTGTTCTTGATGTCCTCGGGCAGGTCTTCCCAGCTCTCCGCCTGCTTCTCGGTCGAGCGCACGAAGTACTTGATGTTGTCGAAGTCGATGCCCTCGAGGTTGGAACCCCAGTTCGGCATCGGCTTGCGGCCGAAGATGCGCAGGGCCTTCAGCCGTGCGTCGAGCATCCACTCGGGCTCGTTCTTCTTGGCCGAGATGTCGCGCACAACCTCCTCGGACAGGCCTCGCTTGGCGCTTGCACCTGCGACATCCTTGTCTGCCCAGCCGTAGCCGTAATTACCCAGTGAGGCAATGGTCTCCTCCTGGGTCAGCGGCTGCGACTGATCGGTTGTCGTCGTCATTCGGCACTCCTTCCGGAGCTGTGCGGATCGGCCGCTGCGGGCTGCGCAGCGGTGTTCATCGGTGTTGTGCTTGTCGGATCGACCGTCGGGAAGAACAGGGGTACATGGGTCGTGCAGGCGCAGTCGCCGTTGGCGATCGTGGCCAGGCGCTGGACGTGCACGCCCAGCAGCTCACGGAACGCCTCGAGCTCGGCGGCGCACAGTTCCGGGAATTCCTCGGCCACATGCGACACCGGGCAGTGGTGCTGGCAGATCTGCACTCCCGCACCGACTTTGCGGGTCGTGGCGGCGAATCCGGCATCGCTGAACGCCTCGGCGATCTCCTCCGCCTTCTCCGTCGTACCCTCCGGGGTGTGCCCGGCCAGCGGATCGATATCCCCGACGATCGTGGACACCCGCTTGCGTGCGAAATCCGTGATCGCGGCCTGGCCGCCGATCTCGCGCAGCTGGCGCATGGCCGCACCCGCGAGATCGTCGTAGGCGTGACCGAGTCGGGCCCGGCCCGCCGCGGTGAGCTGGTACTGCTTGGCCGGGCGGCCCCGGCCCTGCTGCTGCCAGGGGGCCGACCGGGCGGCGCGCGCCTCGCCGGAGTCGATCAGTGCGTCCAGATGACGTCGCACCCCGGCCGGGCTCAGGCCCAGCCGCTCACCGATCGCCGTCGCGGTGACCGGGCCCTGCTCCAGCAGGAGCTGCACGATCGCCTCGCGGGTGTGGCCCTCGCCCGCCGGCGTGGCGGGCGCAGCACTGTCCCGGGCGCCGCCTCGGCGCTCGGACGCTGCATTCCGCAAACCCACGGTTTTCACAACACCAGTGTGACGGAATTATTTCCCGCGATCTAGTAAGGATGCCCTGAGCAGGCCGGAAAACCCGGACAAACGCCTGGTAGGCGACCGAAATCGGCGACCGCCCGGGCTGCGGATCACAGCTGCCGGCCGGCGCCGCGCGGTCGTGCGCCGATCGATATACCGAGCGGCCGTCCCACGAGAGCCGACCGGCGCTGCGGGACGACACGGATTCGGTTCGATCCCATCGCCGATCCTGTCACCCGGGCGAACTAGGCTCTCTCGCGTGGCGGTGCTCTCTGGCGTGACGAACTGGAACAAACTCCAGCGCAGATCTGTAGAACTCGGCCGTCGAGCGCTGGGTCTCGATGTTCCGGCCGCCGATCACACCATCGCCGCCCTGCACACCAACGAGGCCGAGGCGCCCGGGCTGGACGCGCGAGAGCTGGTGCAGTTCAGGCGCATTCGGCTGCTCGGCGCGACAGGCGCGGTGCTGATGGCGATCAGCGCGCTCGGCGTCGGGGCGCAGCCGGTGCACCAGAATCCGGTGTCGGGCATGCGGGTGGTTGGCATGTTCGCGCGCGCGGCCACCCCGACCCTGGCCATGTGCATGATCGGCACGGCCGCGCTGGTCGTGGCCTGGCTGCTGCTGGGCCGGTTCACGATCAGCGGGTTCGGCGGGCAGATGCGGCATCGGCTGAGCCGCTCACAGCTCGATCGCACATTGCTGCTGTGGATCATCCCGCTGTCGGTCGCGCCGCCGATGTTCTCCAACGACGTGTACTCGTATCTGGCGCAGAGCCAGATCGCCGAGCGCGGCATGGACCCGTACGTCGTGGGCCCCGAGGACGGGCTCGGCCTGGCCAACGTGCTGACCAACAACGTGCCCAACATCTGGCGCGAGACCCCGGCCCCCTACGGGCCGCTGTTCCTGTGGATGGGCCGCGGTATCGCCAAGCTGACCGGTGACAACATCCTCCTCGGCGTCTGGGAGCATCGGCTGCTCGAACTCGGCGGGGTGGCGTTGATCGTGTGGGCGCTGCCACGGCTGTCCCGCCGCTGCGGTGTCGCGCCGGTCAGTGCGCTGTGGCTGGGCGCGGCCAATCCCCTGGTGCTGTTCCACCTGGTCGGCGGCGTGCACAATGACGCGCTGATGCTCGGGCTGATGCTCGCCGGACTGGAATTCTGCCTGCGGGCCATCCACGGCAGGGACTCTCCGGGTGAGAAGCCGACCGGCCCGTTCACTCGGCAGGAGTGGATGCTGCTGCTCTTCGGCGCGGTGGTGATGACGTTGTCCTCATCGATCAAATTCACCTCGATCATCGCGCTGGGTTTCGTGGGCATGGCCCTGGCCCGGCGCTGGGGCCCCGGCTTGCGCCCGGTCCTGGCCGCCGCGGCGGTGCTCGGCGGGATCGCCGCGGTGACCACGCTGTTCGTGAGCTATGCCAGCGGCCTGGGTTTCGGATGGATCTTCACGCTGAACACCGCCAACGCCGTGCGCAGCTGGATGTCGCTGCCGACGGCGGTGGGCATCATTACCGGATTCGGCGGCGTGCTGCTGGGATTGGGCGATCACACCACCGCACTGCTGAGCATCACCCGGCCGATCGCCGTCGTGGTCGCCGGATTCCTGTCCCTGCGCATGCTCGTGGCGACCTGGACCGGCCGGTTGCATCCCGTTGGCGCACTGGGTGTTTCGATGGCCGCGATCGTACTGCTGTGGCCGGTGGTGCAGCCGTGGTACCTGCTGTGGGCGATCGTGCCGCTGGCCGCCTGGGCGACCACCCGGGTGTTCCGCGTTCCCGCGATCGTGTTGTCGGCCGTGGTGGGCATGATTCTGATGCCGCGCGGGGCGGACTTCGGCGTTTTCCAGATCATCGAGGCCGCGGCGGCGGGCATCGTCGTCGGGGTGGTGTTCGTCGTGCTCACCCGGAATGTGCTGCCGTGGCGGAGCCAGGCAGTGGCGCCGGTGCTGCCGACTGCGGCCGTGACGCACGGCGCTGAGTCGTGAGTGACGCGCAATGGAACGGGCGACGGGCACAGTGCGCTTGCCCTGGGCACAACACGGCCCGATACGCGACGCAGCCGAGCGGTCGTGAGGCGACCGCCGGCGCAGAGGCGCGCGCCAGGGGTGTCTGCTCGGTCACACGCACACACGGCATACGGTGTCAGTTCGTGAACGGGCTTGCGAGCGAACGATCGACACAGCGCGCCTCGAGGACGACCGAACCGAGCGTCGGCGAGGTGGAGTCGTGAGTGCAACGCAGCGGGGCGAACCGGGGGCACGGCGCACGATGGAACCGAGCGTCGATGAGGTGAGGTCGTGAGCGCGTCCGATACAGCCGTCAACGTCGACGGTGTCGTCAAGCGGTTCGGCTCGGCCAAATCCGAAGGCGCCGTCACAGCGGTGGACGGGCTGAGCTTCGAGGTGCGGCGCGCGGAGGTCGTGGCGCTGCTGGGGCCCAACGGTGCGGGCAAGACGACGACGGTGGAGATGTGCGAGGGGTTCACCACGCCCGACGCCGGGTCGGTGCGGGTGCTGGGGCTGGACCCGATCGCCGACACCGACGCGCTGCGGCCGCGCATCGGGGTGATGCTGCAGGGCGGCGGCGCGTATCCGGGGTCCAAGGCCGGTGAGATGCTGGACCTGGTGGCCTCCTACGCGGCACGCCCCCTGGATCCGGAGTGGTTGCTCGATACCCTCGGCCTGCGGGACGCACGCCGCACCCCGTACCGGCGGTTGTCCGGCGGCCAGCAGCAACGCCTCGCACTGGCCTGCGCCCTGGTCGGGCGGCCGGAGATGGTGTTCCTCGACGAGCCGACCGCCGGAATGGACGCCCAGGCACGGCATCTCGTGTGGGAGCTGATCGACGCCCTGCGCCGGGACGGGGTCGGCGTGCTACTGACCACCCACATGATGGACGAGGCCGAACAGCTCGCGGACCGGCTGGTCATCATCGATCACGGCCGCGTCGTCGCGGCGGGCACGCCCGCCGAGGTCACCTCCGCGGGCGCCGAGGGGCAGCTGCACTTCACCGCACCACCGAAACTCAACCTGAGTCTGCTGGAAACCGCCCTGCCGGAAGGTTTCTCACCGAAGGAAACCTCCCCCGGCTCGTACCTGCTCTGCGGCGACATCACACCCCAGGTGCTGGCCACCCTCACCGCCTGGTGCGCGCGAATCGACGTGCTGCCCACGGATATACGAATCGACCAGCGGCGGCTCGAGGACGTGTTCCTCGAGCTCACCGGGCGGGAGCTACGCAGTTGACCGCGCCACGAACCCCGTCTCTCCCCCACACGACCACACACCCGGCACAGTCGGACTCCCATTCGAACGGAGGGCACACCCGGTGACCGACAATGCCGCCACCACCGCACGTTTCGCACCCGGCACCTTCACCCCCGACCCACGCCCCGCCGCACGCCAGGCGATGCTGGCCGCACAGACCCGCATGGAGCTGATCCTGCTGCTGCGCAACGGGGAACAGCTGCTGCTGACCATGTTCATCCCGATCGCCATGTTGATCGGCCTGACACTCCTGCCGCTGAGCAGCCTCGGCGCGCACCGGGTGAACCGAATCGTCCCGGCGGTGATGATGGTCGCGATCATGTCCACCGCCTTCACCGGACAGGCGATCGCCGTCGGCTTCGACCGTCGCTACAACGCCCTGAAACGCCTGGGCGCCACCGCATTACCCCGCTGGGGCATCGTCGGCGGCAAATGCGCGGCCGTCCTGATCGTGGTCATCCTGCAGTCGATCCTGTTGGGCCTCATCGGAGTAGCGCTCGGCTGGCGCCCCGAGATAGCGGGTCTGATCTTCGGCGCGGTCGTCATCGCCCTCGGCACAGCCACATTCGCCGCGATGGGTCTGCTGCTCGGCGGCACCCTGAAGGCGGAAATCGTGCTGGCCCTGGCGAATATCGCCTGGTTCGTGATGCTCGCGATCGCGAGCCTGGTCTTCGCGGCCGGCGACATCCCCAAGCCGCTGAGCATCATCGCCCGGTTGATCCCCTCGGGCGCACTCGCCCAAGCCCTGGATCAAGCTCTGCGCACCGGCACGGACTGGTATGGGCTCATCGTGCTGGTGGTCTGGGGCGGCGTCGCGGGCTGGCTCGCCACCCGCTACTTCAAATTCGACTGATGCGTATCAGGAATCATTGGGCACCCCCGTTCGGGCAGCTCGGCTACTACTGGTTCTTGACGTTCGAGAAAATCCCGGAACTGCACTCCCACGTGACGGAATGCCAAGCGTCGATCGACTTCCCGTACTACGATTTGGTGCCGCTGGACAGGCTCCATCTCACTCTGGACAGGATAGCTCCGGCGCAAGATCTCGCCCGTGATCAAATCGATTCGATAGAGACCTCGATAAAACGCGCATGCGAGCATCTTCCGCCGTTCCACATCGAGATCAACCGTCTCAACGGCGTCGGCAGCGCAGTGGCTTTCAACGTACAGCCTGCCCAATCAGTCCACGATCTCCGCGATACGCTGCGCTCGGCAACGACAGCAGCCTGCCCTGGCATATCGCTGAAACCGCCTAAAACCTCGCCACCGCATATAACAATTGCTTATGCGAACTCCGATGACGTATCTGCTGCGGATGCGATGACTGCGATCGACAAAGTGAACGCGACCGTTCGAAGAGTAGAGATCAAAGTCGACGAGGCCGTTATGGTCCTACTGGACCGAGAACAGCGCGCCTACTCGTGGCAAGTCGTTTCGCGGGTTCCGTTGGGTGGACTGGCCGGGCGATGAAAAGACACCCCTGCTGACATCAATGCTTTTGCCGCCGTCTATGGATCGCTGGCGACTGCGTTGAAATCGGCCGATCAGCGTCAGCCAGCGATTCCAGATCTGTCGAGCGGGCGGGCCAGGAGAGCTGTTGCGGCCGTAACTACAAGCAGGACAGCCATATACACCGAGAATACCGTTGCGTGGGAGCCGGAGAGTTCCTTCAGAGCAGGAGTGGTACCGCCGAAGACGGCATTGGCGATGGCGTACGGGAGTGCCATCACCGTTACGCGGTACCGGGCGGGGGCGACAGCGGCCGAGGCACCGGTCAAAGTCGCCGACAGAGTGGCAACGCAGACCGCCGCACCAATCATGAGAATCCAGTAGGTGGTGACCGTCGCGGAGTTCATCACCTGCTGCATCGGAACCGTCGCTATCGCCAGGATCAGCGACGCACCCGCCATCCAGCGCAGCACACCAACCCGTTCCGCCAGCCAACCCCAGACGGGAGCGATCAGCATGAAGGCCAGCTGCGACACCACCCCCGCCCAAAGCACCTGACTGTCAGGCATTTTCAGCACACTGATCGCGAAACTCGTTGGGGCGGCAATCCATAAGTAGTATGCGGAAAGCGAGCCCGCCGTCAGCCCCGCAACGGCCAACGTCGGCCAGAGCAGTGCGCGCCGCTGTAACCGTATCGAACCCCAACCCACCCCCGCCTCCGATTCCAACACAGCAGATTTTCCAAAACCAACCGCACCCCGCCCCCTTGCCGCATCCAACCGCACTCCAGCAGCACTCCCAGCCAG
>NZ_JAGPOX010000201.1 GCF_019038435.1 Nocardia alni | reverse complement strand
GTGCTGGGGACGAGGATTCGGCGATGGTGGTGGTCGAGTGCGGATTCGGGGTGGTGGCTTCGGCCATTGGGGTGGGTGCGGGGACGGCAAGGTAATAGTGTTCGTGGTCGTTGAGGACGGGGACAGGTGCGCGTTCGTCGGTGACTCCGGAGAAAAGGGATGTCGAGATGCCCTGATCGGTGACGGCGTAGGCCGTGAGTGGCTGGTCGAATAGTTTTGCTGCCGTGTGCAGGACGTGATCCGCCGCCAGGTTGTGCTCGTAGTTGCCGATGTTCCGGAGGCTGTTGATGTCTTCCGCTGTTACGCCGTATGTCGAGAGTGCTTCGGACTGCGCGTGCATCTCGTTGGTGATACCAATCCGAAGGCCCTGAATGCGGCGGGCGAGGGCTTCGCCGGTGAAGTGCGCGTCCGGGAACACGATGGCATGCAGGAGGTGGAACATGCAGTCTCGATCGGGTGGCGCGGACAGCCACCGTGGCCGGTCTACGGCGGGGTTCCCTGTACTGAAACGAGTTTCGACGAAAACTCCTCCGTACGTCGAGTAGTCCTTGATCTCGCCCTGGGACAGCACGTCGTGCCCCGGACCGATCCCGAGCCGGTCCGCCTCGGCTATCCAGTCGGCCAGTGCTGTCTCGAGATCGGTGATCGGGTCGCTCGGCGGCGAGAGGAAATCGTTGTCGGTTGCAGGGGCGATAGCGTTGGCGGCATTGACCTTTCCTTCGTCCTGCTCGGATACATTGTCGGCCTTGGGTTTTGCAACATCCTCTGTCTCGGTCGTGTCATTGGTGTCGGCTTTGTCTTTGGTGGCTTTGTCCTTGCCGGTCAGATCCTCGGTGCTGCGCAGCTCGATCTGGGCGATGACCGTGAAGTTCCCGCCGGGCCCGCGCACATCGACGCGGGCCAAGCCGCGGTGGAGATTACTGGCCATTCCGGTGATGGCGGCCTTGTCCTTCGCGGGGCCGACGCGCAGGAGTTCGCGGCGGTAGGTGGTCACGTCGCCGCGCTGTCCTCGATCGCCCTGCTCACCGAGGAGGGCGGCGGTCATCGAGCCGGTGGTGTTGTTGTCCGCGGTCATACTGCTTCTGAGCGTGCCGGATACGGTGGGGCCGACTGCGGTGTCCACGGTCGACTGGGAACCGTCGGTCGAAACCTCGAAGCCGTGACCGGCGATGGTGACGCTGGTGCTGTCGATAACGAGGTCGTGCAGCGAGATCTTCAGGGAGACATCGCCCTTGGGAGTCCTGGCGAACAGCGAATCCGGAGCGGACCCCGAGGGCAGGAAGCTCAGAAAGCGGGCCGCGGCGGCGGGTAGCACGACAGTGAAGTCGTTGTGCCGGACCACGGTGTTCAACTGGGCGTACAGGGCTTCGGAGGAGCGGCCGATGGGGGTGCGGCCGCGCAGCCCGGCAGCGCGGAGGGCTGCGGCGAGTTGTTCGGCGCCACCGAAATGCTGGATCTGGAAGGGCCTGGTCGGCACCTTGGCCGGCACGGAGATCCGCGCCTCCAGGGTGGCGGGGAGTGCGACCACACCGGTCGGGGAGTCGCTCGCGGAGAACATCCGGGGCCGGATGCTGGGTAGTGCGCGGGGAGTGGCTTCGCGTTCGTGTTGTGTCTCGGTGGTGTGGAAGCGCAGATCGACACTGCCGTCCAGAGATTCGGTCGTGCGCCAACTTCCCGGCGTCCGGATGAGTCCGTGGCCCTGGGCCAGCAGGAGCAGGCGGTACCCGACCAGGAGCAGCAGCAGAATAGTGGGGAGCAGCTCGACAGCCCGAGCGGCGACGCCGAAGGCGCCGATCGTGCTGCGCACCAGAAAGTACATCAGCAGGGCGCTGTTGACGCCCGCGGCGGGTTTCCACGTGACCGTGACGGTGTACTTGTAGGGGACGTTGGGGAACGTGGTGGTGTTGTTACCGCTGTTCCATGTGCGCTGATCGCGGGTGGAATTCAGGGTATCGCTCTTGGCCAGCACATTCTTGAAGGCGATGGTGAGAGCCAGGCGCTGCTGCGCGCTGAGCTGGCCGCCGGGACCGATGGTGAACTGGTCGTTGCCGCTGTCGGTCCGGCTGACGCTGGTGGCGCCCGGCAGGGTCCGGCTCTTACCGAGGAGGGCCCGCAGAACAGCCGTGATGGCGTCGTTTTTCCGGGGGCCCTGCCGGGCGCTGCTGCCATCGCCCGTGGCATGGGTGCTGACGGTGTCCAGCGTGGTCGTGCTGGCGTCGTCCTGCCTGCCGCGTACCGCGTCGAGTTTCGTGTCATCGGGGACGGCGCTGAACTCGACCTCGATCGTTCCGGGAGCGAGCAGGGAACGGGTCTCGACACTGAATCCGACGCTTCCGTCGCGCCCGTGATTGACCAGGGTTCGCAGGGCGAGGGTGGTGGTGTGCTCGGTCAGGCGGGGGGCGACGGTGGCCAGGTAGTTGGGTGTTCCGGGGGTGGTGACGCCCGGCACGAATTTCTCGATGAGCCCGAGGGCCCTGTTGTACAGGGCGTCGCGACCGCCCTCCAGGTCGACCTGAACGGCGGAGCCCAGACCGAGGTCGTGGGTTTCGCGGAAGGTGCGGGGTAGGACGCGATCGAGCGGCGCCGCGTCCGCGATCTCCCCGCCTTTACCGCCGAGGGCGTTGCCCGCGGTGCTGTTCCTGACGAGCTCGAGCAGGTCGGGGTGATCCTTCAGATCGTTGTGCTGCAGGAGGAACTCCACGCCGTTCGGGATTTCGAGGACGTGGGTGGCCTCGTGGTGGCCGACGTCCATGACCCCGGTGACCGCGTTGCGGTGGCCGGTGCGGACCGTGACCACGTGGACGATCTTTCCGGTGAACCAGCTGACGCGGCCACCGTAATCGGAAGTGACGCGCAGGATGTCGGTGTTGTCGGCGGCGGCGGAGGAATCCGTGTGGGCGGACTGACGCTGATAGCCGAGGTTGCCGATGCCGGCATGGTCGGTGGTCTTGCCCCTGTAGAAGGTGAGGGAGGGGAAATTGAGCTGGTAGCCCTTTTGATCACCCTCGCCGTGGCTCGAGAGATCGCTGGTCTCCAGCCAGTTTTCGCCGTCCATCGTCGGCGGTTCCGGTTGCACTTCGACATCGGTGATATAGCTGCTGATCTCCGCGACGGCTTCGATACCGTCCGGTTCGATCCCGTCCGTGCTGCCATAGGTGTTGATCGGGATGCGGTAGGTATCACGGAGGAACAGCGCCGCTCTGGAGAGCAGGTGGTGCGTTGATACCGCGGTGTGCAGGGCCTGGTGACCCAGCGACTCCGGTTTCGCGATCGACTCGCCGAAGGCCTTGCGCCCCACCCACCGGCCCGCGCTCGTGCCGGCCAAACGCTTGCCCACTGCCGACAGATAGCCGGCCACCGATGAGTTCTCCGGTGCCGTTCGCCGGACCCGTGGCTGGTGGTACAGCGGGAGTTCGTGCTCCTCGTCGACAGGTCCGCGGCGGTTCCGGACGACGGCTTGCTCCGGCTCGGCGGGCATCTGAATCACGAAGTCGCCGGATGCTCCGGCGTTACCGGGTGAGCTGGTCCGGCCGACGTCGGCGGGATTCGTGCCGGCGGCTTCGATGAGGTCCAGGATGAGCTGCTTGATTTCCTTGCTGCCGGCGACGCGCAGCGGACGGGCGGTCTCGGGCAGCTGTAGAACGCCCTGTGCGATGGTGACGCGTTGTCCGCCGGGCGTCCGGCCGAACTTCTGGGCGAGGCGGTTGCTGTCCTCGGCGGTGAGATCGCGAGGACGTACCGCTGTGGGAATGGGCGCCTCGGTGGGTTTCTCGGTGAGGTGATAGGTGGGGACGGCCATGCGAACGAAGCCGGCATTGGTTCTCGGAGGGGGAGCTCTGCCGTGACTGTGGCTGAGCTTCATCGTGTGGATGAGGGGAACCCGGAACGTTCCGGTGCCGTTCGAGCCGGGGCTGAACAGGTAGATCTCCTCGGCGGTGACGGAACCGTGATCGTCGGTCGTTGGTTTCTGGCTTGTCGCGACCGCCGACCCGCCGAGTGATTGCAGCCAGGTGCCGCCGGTGCTGTTGGCCAGATTCGTGCCGGTGCCGCTGAGACCGGCGTTCAACGCGAATGGCGTTGTGCTGGCTTGCTGATCGCCGTTGGTGACGGTGTGGGTGTAGGGCATCGTCTGGATTCCCGCGAGCATCCGCTCGTGGACGACCCCCTCGTGCGGGCGCTCGGAGTTTCGGTAGTCGCGCCTGGTGGTGAAATTGGCCCCGACACGCTGAAGGCCGGTCTTGGTACGGAGTTGGAACCACACGGGTGCGCCGTCCTCGATCATCTCGTCCACCATGGCGCGCTGTGCGAGCAGGCCCTCGAGCTCGTCGAGCTTGCGCCTGTTGTTCAGGCGGTCCTCGTCGACGGCGGCCTGGGTAAGCTTGTCGAGCAGACCCGGGCGGCGGTCGGACGGGAGGAAACCGTGTTCGTCCAGCCAGGTCCGCAGGCCATCGATCAGCGGCTGGAGGCCGTCGACCTCGAGCGGGGTGGTTTCCAGCCCGAGCTGCCGCATGTGCAGGATCGAGGGCGGCAGGAACAGGGTTCTGACTTCCTTGCCATCGACGGCGCT
Organism: Nocardia alni; assembly: GCF_019038435.1. Lineage (GTDB taxonomy): Bacteria > Actinomycetota > Actinomycetes > Mycobacteriales > Mycobacteriaceae > Nocardia > Nocardia alni. Next base: position 9,515 of record NZ_JAGPOX010000201.1, on the reverse strand, counting down.
GCCGAGAGCCTCGAGCGAGGGCACCATCATTTCGACCGGATAGCCTTGGTCGCCGGTCAGATTCGTGTTCTGCGCCGGCTCGGCGGGCAGGCCGTTGGGCCGGACGAGTTGAGCCCGGAAGACCGCGTGCGGCGTCACATTCAGCGCACCCTCCTTGGACTGCGCCAACCGCAGGGAATGCGCGGTGCCGGCATTGCCGCCGGTGCCGAGGGTGTTGCTGCTCTGGGAGGTCACCGTGCCCGTGGGGCCGATGGTGCCGCCGCGCGGTGCGATGCCGGTCGCGGAGTCGGTTTCGCCGGAACCCAGGCCGAAGGGCAGCGTCGCGCCCCCGCCGAGCGCGTTGAGGATTGTGGAATTGGTCTGCATCCGCAGCATGCGCAGCACATAGGACTCGAGGACGGAATTCGTCATGGTGTGGCCGGTGGGCGTGTCCCCGCCGACCATGTCGGCGATGCGCAAGCGCAGATAACCGATCGCTTCACCCGACGATGTGTAGAGAGTCGGGGTGGCCGCCCAGCCGCCCCACATCAGCGGAATGAGGCTGCGAATGTTGCCTTCGGTAAAGAATTCCTCCAGCTGATCGCGGGAGTCGGTGGACAGATCGGCGAAATGATCGTCGAATGCGGTCAGGATGTCCTCGTGAAGATTGTCGGCGTTCGGTATTCCGATCGGTCCATGCAAGGGAAGTTCGGTTCGCAGACGATTCATCGGTGCGGGCACGGTGGCGGGATTTTTCGGGTCGGCCACCGGCAACTCGCCGCCATAGACCGCGTAGTCGGGCTGCCAGACCTGCATCGGGTGTCGCGGCTTGCCGGTGGTCAAGTCGGTCCAAGCACCCCCGGTGCGACGTCCCTGCCAGAGCCCGTCGTAATCGACGAGGGTGGAAGGTCCTTTACTGCGGACCTTGATGATCGCCTGGTTCACCACGGAGAGCAGGACGTTGTATCCCAACTGGTTGACGACCGTGTTCAGTTGCGGTGTGAGCGTCGTACTCTTCCACACGCCGCGGAGCATGTCGGTGACGTGGGACAACGCCCACGAGGAGGCCCGGTAGTTCGTGTTGCCGCCGGTATCGGGAGTCTCCAGGGCGCCGTACGCCCAGCGCTGGATGCCCATCACCGCACCGTTCACATCATCGGCCACATCGAGGAATCGCAGCGACAGACGCAACGAAACCGGCTTCCACTGTCCCTTGTAGGAGACACGCAGGGGCATGCCGGATTCGGTCAGCAGGCGTTTCCAGTCGCTGGACAGCAGACGGCGGGTCAGCTCTCGACCGACCTCCGCGCGGAACGCCTCGTCCGGTTCATCGCCGTCCTGCACCAGGCGGACAGCCTCCTCCGTCAGCCAGTCCACCAGCTCTTTCGGAACCGCGAGGGTGTTGTTCAATCCCTCGCCGCCGTTACGGTGCGACCCGAATTCCCGGACCGGACGACTGACCTTGTGCGGCGGTGCGCCGTCGACGGTGAGTAGTTGGTTCTCTACCGCGGCCATCTGCCACGGGGTGGCGAACTGCCGCAGCTGGCTGGTGGCCTCCTCCAGGGCGGCCGTGGCCTGTTCGAGGCTCGCCGTGGTCCGGTCGAGTTGGGGATCATGGGCCGATTCGGCGGCCCGGTGCGCGGATTCGGCTGCCGTATGGGCCGCGGCGGTTTTCCGATGCTTGATGATCAGTGTCTTGACGCGCGGGTTCGGCGCGGTGCTGAGGTAGTCCTCGGGGGAGACATAGGTCGTGGCCGAGCCGGGAGTTCCGCCGTTTTCCCGGCCGAGATCGGGATTGCCGCTGCGGGCGGCGCGAGCGTCGATCTGGTCGTTGACTCGGATCGAGTAGGCCGGGCCGCCACTCTTCCTGACCTGTAGCCCGCCGATGATTTCGGCGTCCCCGACGAAGCCGAGATCGACGCCGCTCGAGGACAATGTCTCGCGAATGTCGATGGCCTTGTCGACCGGGACGATATCGACGCCGCGGCCCGCCACCTTGTTGGCGATGATGATCTTTCCGAGTCCGCCGCCGCGGTCGAAGATCTTCAGCAGTTCCTCGTGGGCTTTTTCCTCGCCGCCGTGTGAGGCCATCCACGCGGCGTCCACCAGTTCGAACTCGACCGTGACGCCCCGAGCCTCGGCCTCTTGCTCGAGCGCGGCAGCCAGTCGACCGGCGTCGGCGTTGTCCAGGGCCACGGCCAGTTGCGGTGCGCCGCGTTGTTCGAGCTTGCCCTCGGAATTCGTGACGAACGCGCCGGGTGTCCATATCGGTTTTCCGGTTTTCCGGTCCTTGCCGAAGTCTCCGTCGAACAGGACCTTGGCCATATGTGCGTGCTTCTCGTCGCGGTTGGCGAAATGCCGGTCCTCCGGGCGGGTCAGCCGCGAGGTGAAGAATCGCTCCACCTTCGCTATCGGCCCGGTGCCGAATTTTTCGGCCAGGTAATTCTCGACGCCCCGGGGCGTCTTCTCCGTTGCGGTCAGCAAGGTGCCGGACATGCCCCTGACCGTGAAGAGTGCGCCGCTGAACAGTTGCTTGGCCGTGATGCCGATCGAATATTTCGGATCCGCTCTGATATTACTGTCGTCGCCCCCGCCGTGCTTGATTTCCAGATACTTGGCGAATCCGTGCCATCGGCTGGAAATACTCTTGTCCGGGTCGGTCAGGACCTGATCATTTGTTTTCGATGCGATGATCTCGATCTCATGTTTGTCGTTGACGCGATAGTCCGAGTCTTCGCGCGGTCCCCACTGGGCCTGTGCGGCGAAGGCGTACTCCTGCGCATCTTCCTCGGTGATCTCCCGCTGGCGCATTGCATTCAGCTTGCCTCGGCCGGCCGGCGTCAACTTCGAATCGAACATTCCGGGTATTTCGGGATTCTTCTGGAAATCGACGGGCTCCAGGCCGTATTCTGCCACGGCTCGCTGAAAATCGGTCCAGATCGCTTTCGCGTTCGCCACGAACTCGGGCGTGGGCGGCTCGTCGGAATCGGCGGACACAATGTATTGGGTATTGCCGTCGACCAGGGTGTCGAGTTCGTCGAATATCAGATCGCCCCTCGGGAACGGATCGAAGCGAGTCCCCACTTCATTGGCCTCTGCCGCCGCGTCGAGGAGCTCCTTGTAATCGTCGAAGTTCCGCGCGTTGTCCAGGTCGCGTCGGAGGTCTGCGAGATACTCTTCCGGAACGCCGGCGTTGTCCAGATCGTCGAGCATCGACTTTGCTACTTCGGATGCCCGGAAACCGTAGTTCGCTTCGGTGCCGATCACGATCATCGGTTCCCCGTCCACCGCTTCCGGGAATTTCTCGTCCTGCTTCAGGTGGTAGGTTTTTATATTGAAACTCCGTCCACCGATCAGCTTCAGGAACTCTTTCTCTATGTGTTTCACCAATGGATCGCTGCTGGTGGTGAAGTAGGCCAGGCCCTTGTCCAGGGCCGTGCGCACCGATCGGAGAACGGCGATCATCTCTTTGCCTTCGCCGGTGGACACCTCGGCCGAGACGTGCTCGAGCAGCAGATCCGCCATGATCTGGGTGAACCGCGGCACTTTGCCCGTGACTCGGCGGTTCAGCTCGGTGAGCGCCGCATATCCGGCCCGTTTCTCCGCCGCGTCCGCTCGGGCTCTCGAGCTGTTCGTGATCGCCTTTTCCAGCTCCGCGTCGGGGAGTTCGGTCAGCGGACCCGACTTTTCCTGGGGCTTTCCGGGGCCGGCCAGGAGTTCGTAATACTCCAGGAATGCGTTGGCCGCTGCCTTGGCCGCGTGCTCCAGTTCGTGTGCCAGCGGCTCGAAGGTTTCGTCTCTGCTGATCTGCCCGGCCTGGTATGCCTCCCACCGCTGCGATCCGGCCGTTCGTATCGCCGCGACGAGCTCGTCCACCACGTTCGCGGCTGTTGCGAGGTGTTCGGATGTCGCCCCTTCGTAGGCGGTTCGTGCGGCCGTGACGTCATCCCGTTGGGTGGTGCTGTCGGGGTGTTCGGATGTCGCGTTGCGCAGCGCCTCCGCGACGGCCGCGACCCGCTTCCGGGACTCGTCGATCCGGGTGATCTGGGCTCGGCGCTCCTGTGCGGCAAGGTCTTCCGCGGCGGCGACGCGTTGTAGTGTCCGCGCGCGCGTATCCACGGTGGTCGGGTCCCCGGAGCGGGTGACGGGGTTCTGCTGCGGGGGTGCGCGATCGTGGTGAGTGGGTGTGGCATCGTCGGTCACGGGGTCGGACTGTGGCTCAGTGAGTGCGCGCTCCCAGGGTTCCGCGGGCATGAGGATGGCCGAGTGAATGTTGCTGTCCTCGGCCAACTTCCGCAGCTCGTCTCGGGTGAGGTGACGTTGCGGCCCCTCGACCCCGTCGGTGGTCTCGCGGACGACGGCGTTGTCCTGGCTTGTGAATTCGGCTGTGGTGTACGACGTGTGGTTGCTGAACGACAGCATGGATCCGGTGGGATCTTCTTTGCCGGAAAGCCAGTGGGTAAGTTCGTCTTTGGTGAGATTTCGGATCAGCTCGCCGTGGGTGTCGTCGTCGTGCGTGGCGTGGTCGGTGGAGTCGGCCGGCTCGGCGTGGCTGTCGGTCGAGTGCTCGGCGGGGATGACGGTGACCGATTCGATTCGCCTGTTGTCGATCAGGTTCAGCAGGTGGTCGTGGGTGGTGGAGGGGTGTGGTGAGACCTCGCCCTTGCTGTTGGTGTCGTGCACGGAGACCGTGCCGTGACCGGTGAGGAGGACGGTGGTGGCCAGCTCTCCGTCGGTGAACTGGAGGTGGGTTCCGACCCGGGCTTGGTCGGTGGACAGCCAGGTGGGGAGTTGGCTGGTCGCGAGTGTGCTGGTGTCGGTGGATGTCGGCTGCGGCGCCGTAACACCGAGGGTGCTCGGGGTCTGTGCACCGAGTATGGGTGCGGGATTGCTGTTGTTTTTGCGGTGCGGGGCCAGTAGTTGTTCTTCGGCTCGGCGTTGCAACCTCGGCGTGGTCTCCTCCCGCAACACTCGCACGGCTTGCGTGACGCGCTCGTCGGCCTCGTCGAGGGCGTCCTTCGCCTCGTGCGAGGGGGAACTCTCGTACGCGGTGGCAGCTTGGTCGCGCTCGTGCACCGCGTTCAGATACTGGGTGATCTCGCGGGTGGCTTGCGCGTCTTCGATTTCGGTGTGGTAATCCTCGGGGGAGACGTACATTTTCGCGGATCCGGGTGTGCCGCCGTTTACTCGGTCTTCGCCGGATCCGCCGCGGGCGGAGCGCCAGATCGCCTGCAGCAATACCCGCACCGAAAATGCCGGGCCGCCACTGATGTTGGTCAGGACGCCGCCGAGGTCTTTCGCTTCGTCGGTGGGTTTGGGGTCGGTGCCGCGGGCGCCTGATTTATTGATGAACATGATGGCGCCGGGTTTGCCGAACGTCGCGACGAGGTCGGCGGCGGCGCGTTCGGCGGTATCCCCGCCACCGTGCTCCTCGTGCCAGCGGGCATCGATCGCGGCGTAGTCGAGTTTCACCCCGTCGGCGATCGTGAGCCCGTTTTCCTGCGCGTGCTGTTTCATGCGCTGGTCCACGATCGCATCGACCCAGTCGGTGATTCCGCGCTCGTGGGCTTGTTTCTCGTGCCAGTGATTCAGCGTGGTTCTGGTTTCCTCGACGGTGCGGCCGCCGCCGGGGGCGTCGACCACCATCTCCGTCACGCGCTCGCCGGCGCCGCGGATATCCCCGTTGTCGAGCATGATGTTCCATTGCGGGCGGCCGTTCTGCTCGATACCCACGATCGTGTTGTCCCGCACGGTGAACGAGATTTTCGTGTTGTCGACCACATCGGCGGCCATGCCCTGCAGCTTGGTCTCACGGTTGTCGAACTCCGCCCGCTCCTGCATGAGCAGTTTCGAATCGTAGTAGCGGGGAATTTCCGGGACGCCGAAGTAGTCGCCGCGGGTGTCGTGGGCGCCGCCCCAGCCGTCGTAGATGGCGTCTTCGACCTCTTTGGCCGTGCCAGACACGCCTTTCGGGTTTTTCAGGAAGCGGCTGCCGATCCACTGGTTCAACTGCATCGTCAGCGAGTCGGCCGGGTTGTCGCCGCGCACCGTCACCCCTTGGACGACGTCGAGGTATCGGCCCAGTTCCTGCAGCCGTGTCTCGGTTGATTTGTCGCGATCCCAGGACAGTTTGTCGGTGGTCTTCGAATTGATCAGCATCACCTTGTCATAGGCGCGGGAAGTGTTGAAGTCGGTGTCGCGACGCAGTCCCCAGCGGGTCAACGCGAACTGGGTGTAATGCTTCATCTCGGCGAGGACCGATTCCCGATCCCCGGTCGCCGCGGTCAGCTTGTCGATCGCCTCGCGGCTCATCTGTGAATGCCACAACCCCCGCGTATTGTCCGGCCTGCCGAAATCCTTGTCGGCCAAGCCGTGTTCGAGCACTGCGATACGGAAGTTGTCGTAGATGTTCCGCAAGTGCGCGACGGTCGCGGGGTCGGCGTCTTCGCGGGCGCCGGGGGACAGAATGGCTTGCTGATTGCCGTCGAAGACGGTGTCGACCTCGTCGAAGCTGCCCACCCCCTCCGGGATCGGCCGGAATTGTCGCGGGGCCCCGTGCTCGTCACGCACGCCGTACTTCTCGGCTACCGCGTTCAAACGTTGTTCCAGCTCGTTGACGTGCGGTTGGGTGCGCACCCACGCCCGCAGCTCCCCGACCTCGTCGGCCGGGGCCCCTTTGTCCTTGATCGCGGTGACCATCGCGTCCGATTCGCGCAGTCCGGCGAACAGCACCCCGTCCTTGGTGCCTACCACCAGCAGGTTGCGGCCCTCGTCGAGGGCTTTCCAGCCCGATTGCGGGAACGGGTCGTTCTCCGGCAGTTTCACCAGATCAACCCCTGCGTCCGCGTGATGGGTTCCCACGTAGTGGCCGACCTCGTCGATCATGTCGACCACCAGTGGGTCGCTGCTGGTCAGCATGTGCGCCACGCCGTGCACGCGGGCGGTGCGGTAGCCGTCCATGACCATCTGCAGCGTCTTGCCCTCCCCACCCTTCATATCCGCGGGCCCGAACTCGGTCAGCACGTACGCCAGCATCTGGGTCTCGCGCGGTGTGCGCCGCTTCTCCGGGTCCGGGTGGGGATCACGCCGAGTCATCCACTCCGGCATCGCCGCTGCCCGCTCTTCGGGACTCCCGTCGCGCACCATCCGATCAACCTCGTGATCGGTCGCGCCGCGCCCGATCGCCGGGTCGGTTTCGGTGGTCTCGCGCAACACCTCGTCGCGATAGACGAATGCCGCCTTCTGCACCGCGTCCGCGGCCTCGAGCGCCTTGCGCGAAGCCGCCCGCATCGCGGCCCTCCGGTCCGCCAGCCCCGCCTCGTAGGCGTCGCGGTCCGGGGTTTTCGCCTTCCCCACACCCGCCAGCCGCTCCTTGATCACCCCCCGCATCACGGACTTGAACTCTCCCTCCGCCCGCGAGTACGCCGCCTCTCTATCCCGCAGCTCGTCGTGGAGGTCGCGCACCCGCGACCGGACTGCGGCATCGGACTCGCTCAGCGCCTTGCGCCAGGCGCGGGATCGCTGCGTGACCTTCCACCGCGCCCGCCTTCCCGGCGCCACGGTCTTGCGTTCGGTGCGTGCCTGCTCCAGCTTTCCGGTGCGATCATCGGCGGCCCGCAGTAGCGCCTCATGCTCGACAAGCGCGTTCTTCAGATTCTTCTGACGCTGACCGACTTCCGCGTGCAGCCGCTCGAGGTATGCCTGTCGCGGTTCGTTGCCGCCCCGTGCCTGCTCGTACCGGTCCCTGCTGTCCTGCAACGCCTTTCTGGCGGACTCGACCTCGCGCTGGGAGGCTTCGATGGTTTCGTCGAGTTTGCCTTTCAGGCCGGCTTCGAGCTCTGCTTTCGCTGTCTCGTGGGTAGCTCTGGCGTCCTTCACCCCCTCGGCCGCCGCATGCAGATTGTCGCGGGCGGTGTCGATCCGCTCCTCGGTGGCCGCACGCATGCGCACCGCATCCTGTTCCGCGGCGGCGATTCTGGCCTCCGACTCCGCCCGCAACGCCTCGTACCGCTCCTGCACTGCGTGCTGTACTGCCGCTTCGTGCTCGGCTCGCGCGGAATCGACTGCGGCGCGGGCGTCGTCCAACGCTCTCCGCGCTTGCGCCGTGGCCGGGTCCTGCGTCGTGTGCTCGTCGCTGTCGGCTCGGGTGTCTGCCGGTGCGGTCTCGGCTTCCGTATGCCTGGCTTGGTCATTGGCGTTCGGCTGGTCGGATCTTCGCTGATCGCGGCGGGTCTCGGCGGCAGCGAACTCGGTGCGACTGGCATCCAGGTTTTCCTGTGCCCGCTCGAGTTGCCTGCGTGCGGCAACCACGCGCGCATCGGTGGTGGCTTCGTCCGCCAGCCGTGCCCGCAGTGCCGCCTCGCGCGGATCCATCTCACCGGTCTGTCCGGCATCCTTGTCGCCTGTATCCGAGGAGTCGGCTCGGGTGTCTTGTGTGGAAATTGCGGCGTCGGTGGTGCTCGCGGTCTTGGTGGGATCGGTTGTCGGCGTGTCGTGGTCGTCGGATTGTGTTGAGGGTGTGTTGGTTTCGTCGGTTATGGTGTTTCGTGTGGCAGCCGGCGGCTCATTTTCGGTGGTTTGCTCGATACCGGTCCTGTTGTCTGTGTTCGAGGAGTCGGTGCGCGTGTCGTGTGTGGAGATCGCGGCGTCGGTGGTGCCGGCGATCCTGGTGGGATCGGTCGTTGGTGTGTCGTGCTCGTCGTATTCTGTTGTGGGCATGTCGGTTTCGTCAGCCGCGGTGTTTGGTGTGCTGGTGGGTGCCTCATTTTCGGTGGTTTGCTCGATACCGGTCCTGTTGTCTGTGTTCGAGGAGTCGGTGCGCGTGTCGTGTGTGGAAATTGCGGCGTCGGTGGTGTTCGCTATCCCGGTAGGGTCGGTCGTTGGCGTGTCGCGGTCATCGGATTGTGTTGTCGGTGTGCCGGTTTCGTCAGTCGCGGGGTTGTCGGTGGTGCTCGTGGTCCTGATAGGGTCGGTCGGTGGGGTGTCGTGGCTGTTGGATTGTGTTGTGGGTGTGCCGGTTTCGTTGGTTGCGGTGTTTCTTGTAGCGGCGGGGGGCTCATCCGAGACCGGTCTGCCGGCGTAGTCCAGGTGGCGGAAGTTCTCGGTGCGTTCGACGCTGGCCAGGTCTTTGTCGAGTAGGTCGGTCACGCGGGTGCGGTCGGAGTCGTAGAGGCCAGAGTGGTCGGTGACGTATTCGATGACGCCGCGGTGGACTTCGATGGTTGCGGCGACGTGGACGCCGAGTTTGTCGAAGGCTTGGTGGGTACGGACCCAGCCGAGGTCGGGGGCGATGTAGTGGTTGCCGTTGCCGTCGCTGACCAGCAGGTGCCCGCGGGTGCGGGTGGGCCATTTGGTGGCCGGGTGGTCGGGGGTGTGGACGGGTTTGCCGGTATGCGCCGAGTACAGCTTGTCGTTGTGCGGGACGACGCGGTATCTCTCGGCGAGTTTCGTGGTGAGGTAGTGGGGTTCGGGGAAGCCGGTATCAGTGTGGTCGGGGTTGGTGGTTGTGGTGCGCGGGTTGCGGCGCAGGGGCAAGG
>NZ_JAGPOX010000200.1 GCF_019038435.1 Nocardia alni | reverse complement strand
CCACCGACCCGTCCGAAGGCCCCGCACCCGAGGCCGCGAGCACTCGTTCGGTGATCCCGTCGACAGCCTCGACATCCCAATCGGCGGCCTGCAGCGCCGCCACCAGTTCGCGAGCCACCTTCTCGGCGGCGTCCACCCGCTCGCGCGACTCGTCGCCGGATTCGTCGAGCCCGAGCGCCTCTCGCAGGCCGGGTGCGTGATCCTCACCGCTCCAGAGCTGGCGGGCACGCAGCATGGCCAGGACCAGGTCCACCTCGGCCTCGCCGCTCGGGGCCTGGCCGAGGATGTGCAGGCCGTCGCGGATCTGCACATCCTTGATCTCGCACAGCCAGCCGTCGACGTGCAGGAGCATATCGTCGAACGATTCCTCGTCCGGGCGTTCGGCCAGGCCCAGGTCGTGGTCCATCTTCGCCGCGCGCATGAGCGTCCAGATCTGCTGGCGGATCGCGGGCAGCTTGGCCGGGTCGAGCGCGGCGATGTTGGCGTGCTCGTCCAGCAGTTGCTCCAGGCGGGCGATGTCGCCGTAGGTCTCCGCGCGCGCCATCGGCGGGATCAGGTGGTCGACCAGGGTGGCGTGGGCGCGGCGCTTGGCCTGGGTGCCCTCGCCCGGATCGTTCACCAGGAATGGGTAGATCAGCGGCAGGTCGCCCAGCGCGGCATCGGTGCCACAGGACGCGGACATGCCCAGAGTCTTCCCCGGCAGCCACTCCAGGTTGCCGTGCTTGCCCAAATGCACCATGGCATCGGCGGCGAAGCCGTCCGGCGCGGCCAGCCAGCGGTAGGCGGCCAGATAGTGGTGACTCGGCGGCAGATCCGGATCGTGGTAGATGGCGACCGGGTTCTCGCCGAATCCGCGCGGCGGCTGAACGATCAGCACGATATTGCCGAATCGCAGTGCGGCGATGACGATTTCGCCCTTGGGGTCGGTCGAGCGGTCCACGTACATCTCGCCCGGGGGCGGACCCCACGCCTCGATGACGGCGTCCCGCAGATCGTCGGGCAACGTGGCGAACCAGGCGCCGTAAGCGTCGGCGCCGATGCGAATCGGGTTGCCCTCCAGCTGTTCCGCGGTCAGCCAGTCCGGATCCTGGCCGCCCGCCGCGATGAGGGCATGAATGAGCGCGTCGCCGTCGCCCTGCTCGAGGCCCGGGATCTCTCCCGGTGAGCCGAGATCGTAACCGGCCGAACGCATCCGGGACAGCAGCGTGATCGCGCTGGCCGGGGTGTCCAGGCCCACCGCGTTGCCGATGCGCGCGTGCTTGGTCGGGTAGGCCGACAGCACGATGGCGATATGCTTGTCGCGCACCGGAATATGTCGAAGCCGCGCATACCGCACCGCGATTCCGGCCACCCGTGCCGCGCGTTCGGGATCGGGAACATATGTGGACAGTCCGTCGGCGTCGAACTCCTTGAAGGAGAAGGGCACCGTGATGATCCGACCGTCGAATTCGGGCACGGCCACCTGCGTGGCAACGTCCAGCGGCGACAGGCCCTCGTCGCTGGTCGCCCACTGCTCGCGCCCGGAGGTCAGGCACAGACCCTGCAGGATCGGCACGTCCAGATCCGCCAGTGCGCCGATATCCCAGGCCTCGTCGTCGCCACCCGCCGACGCCGCGGCCGGTTTCGTACCGCCCGCCGCCAGTACGGTGACCACCAGCGCGTCCGCGGTGCGCAGCGTGTCGATGAGCGCGGGTTCGGCGGTGCGCAGCGAGGCACAGTAGAGCGGCAGCGGGCGCGCGCCCGCATCCTCGATCGCCGCGCACAACGCCTCGATATAACCGGTGTTCCCGGCCAGATGCTGCGCGCGGTAGTAAAGCACGGCGACCGTGGGCCCGTCGACAGCTCGCGGGGCGCGCTCGAGTTCACCCCAGTTCGGCAGGTGCACCGGCGCTTGAAAGCCGTGTCCGGTGAGCAGCACGGTGTCGGACAGGAAGTTGTGCAGCTGGAGCAGATTTCCCGCGCCGCCGGCCGCCAGGTAGTTGTGCGCGTCCGCGGCGACGCCGCCGGGCACGGTCGAACACTCCATCAACTCGGCGTCGGGCGCCATCTCACCGCCCAGGGCGACCACTGGAATCCCGCTCGCACGCACCGCGTCCAGGCCCTGCTCCCAGGCCCGGCGACCGCCCAGGATGCGCACCACCACCAGTTCCACGCCATCCAGCAGCGCGGGCAGATCGTCCAGCAGCAGGCGCGCCGGATTGCCCAGCCGGTAATCCGCCCCGCTGGCTCGCGCGGACAGCAGATCGGTATCGGAGGTGGACAGCAGCAGAATCACGGTTCGGCCTTTCCTCGGGTTTGCGCGCCCATCACGGAGTTACGCCCCGCCGGAAGGGTCTGACTGTCACAGTGGCGCGACCGTACCGGAATTGCACCGGCTTCCTCGTTGTCGGCGGGCATCGGGATGCTACCGCGCACCCACGACAGGTCCCGACTCCACCTCGCCGACGCTCGACGCAGAGCCCATACCAACCTGCTATTTCCCCTCCCGAAACAGACATCACCGGCGTACGCTCGTTATATGCCACACTCACCAGGATGGGCCAGGCGGAACCGCTTCGCTGCCTGGTCAGGAATTGTCAGCATGATGGTTGCCGTCGCTTTGCTGGCGATGGCCGTCGCGTCCGCCGCCGAGCAGCGCGGGACGCTGGCCATCATCGCGGCCGGGGCGTGCGCGGCGATCGCGGTCGTCGGTCTGCTGGTTTTCGAATCCACCGCCCACCAGGACCGGGTCCGTCACCACGAGAAACCGCATCTGTTGTCCGACAGCTACGTTCCCGCCCCGTTGTGGTCGCGCCGCCGCCGTATCCCTCGGCGGACCGCCTGGACAGGACGCTGATCGTATGCCGATACCACCGGCGATGCCCACCTGGGTTCGGCGCAATCACTTCGCGGCTTGGTCCGCCTACTTCTGCCTGCTGGTCGGCTTCGCCGCCCTGGCCATGACCCTGACCGCCGCCGCCAGCGGCAACACCGGCTGGGCGACGGCAGCCGGAATCCTGCTGATCCTCACCTTCCTCTACGGCTTGGTCGTCATCAGCACCACGGTCCACCGCGACCACGTCGACCGCCACTCCACCCCCAACCTCCTGGCCGACAAGTGGGACCAAACCCCCCGCTCCCTGCGCAGACGCAGCATGCTCACCGCGGTCCCAGCCCACCACCGGCAGGCCCGGTCCTGACAAGCGGCGAACGCGCCTGCGGGCGCGTTCGCCGCGCACCACAATCCCGCCGCGCACCACAATCCCGCCACGCACCACAATCCCGCCACGCACCACAATCCCGCCACGCACCACAATCCCGCCACGCACCACAATCCCGCCACGCCCGCCGGAATCCCTCCACGCGCGGTGGAGTCGTGCGCGTGCGCTGGATCTGAGCTACATCACACTCCTCTCTGTCATCAATGTGCCCCGCCCCGCCGGTCCGAGTCTCGAGTGCGACCGTCTCCCTCCCCAGGAAATGCGGAATTCCTGTCCACGATGCGACAGGCTTCCCGGTTAGGTGATCTGCATGCCGAAAACCGGCCGGGAGCGAAGCAGAGGCAGAATAGGTTTCGCTATGACTCGTGTCGAGGCTGATTCCTGCCCTGGTGTGCTGCGGCTGCACGAGGCGGCCGATGGGCCGCTGGCTCGCATCCGGCTGCCCGGGGGGCGGTTGCGGGCGGACCAGTTGCAGGTGCTGGCCGAGGCCGCCCGGGATCTGGGTGACGGGGCGATCGAGGTGACCTCGCGCGGGAACGTGCAACTGCGCCGGATTCGCGACGCCGCCGCGCTGGCCGAGCGGCTCGCGGGGGCGGATCTTCTGCCGAGTCCCACGCACGAGCGGGTGCGCAATATCCTCGCCTCGCCACTGTCCGGACTGGTCGGCGGCCTCACAGATGTGCGCGAGTTGGTGCCGCAGCTGGACGCGGCCCTGCGCGCGGCGCCCGCGCTGGCTGAGTTGCCCGGCCGGGTGCTGTTCACCCTCGACGACGGGCGTGGCGATATCAGCGGCCTGGGCGGGGATTTCGGCGGGCACGCCGTCGGCGAGGACTACGCGCTGCTGCTGGGCGGGCGAGACAGCGGAATCCGTGTGCCGAGTGCGCAACTCGTCGCGGTCCTGATCGCGGCCGCGCACGAATTCCAGAGCGTGCGCGGCGAACAGTGGCGACTGCACGAGATTCCCGACGGATCCGGCCGCATCGCCGCGGCGTTGAGCCTGGAACCCACCGCGGACCCACTGGAATTCACTGCGCCCCAGGATATTCCGATCGGCTGGTTCGACCAGCAAGACGGCCTGGTGAGCCTCGGAGCGGGTGTGCCGCTGGGCAGCCTGCCCGCCCGGACCGCGGAATTCCTCGCCGCCGTCGACCGCCCGATCGTGCTGACGCCGTGGCGCAGCCTCGTGCTGAGCGATATGGACGAGTGGACGGCCGAGCAGGTCGTTCGCGTACTCGCCCCGATGGGTCTGATCTTCGACGCGGCCTCCCCCTGGCTACTGGTATCGGCCTGCGCCGGAAGGCCCGGCTGTGCCAAGTCCCACACCGACGTCCGCGCGGACGCCGCCGCGGCAGTCACCGAAGGCCGCGTCCTACCCGCGACTACAGATCAAGCCGCACTGGACGATACCGCGCCCGTCGCCCCGGACTCGGTCGCCGTCGCGGGCCGCCAGCACTGGTCCGGCTGCGAGCGACGCTGCGGACGCCCCAAAGGCGCGGTCGCCGATATCGTCGCGGGCTCCGACGGCTATCGCGTCACCCCGCTTCGGAACGAGTAACCCCCGGCGCTACGTCGGCGCGGGGGGGTTACCCCCGGAAGCCACGGGGTTACTCCGAGAATGCGCCCACGGGATCCAGAGAACCGGCCTCCCGCTGCATTCTTCGGGCAAGATTGTCGGAAACCAGAGTTTCGAGGCCGGAGAATGCAGCGTGAGGCCGGACCAGGATCACTCGGGGGCTTCACTCGACTGCGGCGGTTCCGATGTCCCGCAGTGGATTTCGAGGGTACAGCACTTGACGCTGCCGCCCGCCTTCAGCAACTCCGACATGTCGACGCCGATCGGGCTATAGCCGCGCGACTCCAGCTGCCGGGCCAGGGCGACGGCACGGTCGCTGAGAAATACGTGGTAGCCGTCGCAGACACCGTTGAGGCCCAGGACATTCGCGTCCTCGGAGGTCGCGATGACCGCGCCGGGATAAAGCTCGGCCAACAGGGCCGCACTGGCAGGGGCGAAGGCAGACGGATAGTAAGCGATGGTGTCACCCAGCACCATCAGGGCCGTATCCAGGTGGTAGAAGCGCGGATCGACCAGCTCCAGCGAGATCACCGGGCGCTCGAAGTGCGACTCGACCTCGCGATGCGCCGCCGAAGCCGTACGAAATCCGGTGCCCGCCAGGATATGCCGGGGCGTCACCGCGAAATCGCCTTCTCCCTCGTTGATCTCGATCGCGGCCACCAGGCTGCGCATGCCCAGTCCGGCCATCCAGCGGTGATAGGACGGCCCCTCGGCGATGCGCTCCGCGTTGGCGAAGCGTGCCGACAGCGCCCGGTCACCGATCACCAGGCCTCCGTTGGCGGCGAATACCATGTCCGGCAGTCCGGGCTCCCCGGCGATCACCTCGACCCGATGACCGTGCCGTTCGTAGGTCGCGCGCAGCGTCTCCCACTGGGCGAGGGCCAGGACGCGATCCACCGGCGCGGTGGTGTCCATCCAGGGATTGATGGCGTAGCGGACCTCGAAATGATCGGGACGGCACATCAGATACCGGCGCGGGACTGAGCGGCGGGCACCGGACGGTTCGGGTGCGCGCAGGGTGGCTACCGACGTCAACGGGACTCCCAAGGGTCGAGTTACGAGGTTGAAATGACGATAAGCTGCGTATCGTTACGCTTGGAACAGCGATTTATTGTGCAGATCAGTATAAATACAGCGATTCATTGCACACTGGTGTAGTAAAACTCACACACGGAGGAACCGTGGACAATATCGATCGCGACATCCTCGCCCACCTGCTCGAGCACGCGCGCGCCTCGTTCCAGGAGATCGGGGCGGTCGTGGGCCTGTCCGCGCCCGCGGTGAAACGCCGCGTCGACCGCATGGTGACCGGCGGTCAGATCACCGGCTTCACCGCGCAGGTCAACCCGACCGCGCTCGGCTGGCGGACCGAGGCGTACGTCGAGGTCTACTACCGCGACAACATCTCCCCGGCCGAACTGCGCCGTACGCTCGAGCCGATCCCCCAGGTCGTCGGCGTCTGGACCATCGCAGGGGAGGCCGACGCCCTGGTCCACGTCATGGCGACCGATATGGCCGAGATCGAGTCCACCGTGGAACGCATCCGCGAGAACACCCGCGTAGGCCGTACGCGCAGCAGCATCGTCATGTCCCGGTTACTCGAGCGCCCCCGCACCTGACACACCACGGGGGTCTCCGACCGCGTAGCCCGGTGGGTACATCGCACATCAGGGGCGCCGCGCAACGACATACCGTTGACCGCCACCCGCAGCGCACACCCCGGGCCCCGCACGCAGCGCACCTTCCCGCCACACGCAGCGCACACCCCGGCCCCACACGCAGCGCACCTTTCCGCCACACGCAGCGCACACACCCCGGGGGCCGCCACGCGCAGCGTTCACATGAGCCGCACAGTGCCGTGTAGGCGTGCCGAATGCGTGTACACCCCGCGCTCGGCCCGGGGCGTGGACATCCCCAACGACGCACCACTTAGGGTGTTCAGCATGTCCGATGTGCGTACCGACTATCTGACCGACGGGGCCGAGATCTATCGGCGCTCGTTCGCGACCATCCGGAACGAGGCCGATCTGGCACGGTTCCCGGCCGATGTCGCGCAGGTGGTGGTGCGGATGATCCACGCGTGCGGGCAGGTCGATCTGGCCGCGGATATCGACTACACCGACGGGGTCGTCGCGCGGGCGCGGGACGCGCTGCGGGCCGGTGCACCGATTCTGTGCGACGCCACCATGGTGGCGTCAGGGGTGACGCGCAAGCGCCTGCCCGCGGACAACGAGGTGCTGTGCATGCTGGCCGACCCCCGTGTACCGGATCTGGCGCTCACCATGAACAATACGAGATCTGTTGCGGCACTGGAACTTCTGCGAGACCGCCTGGACGGTGCGGTAGTCGCGATCGGCAACGCCCCGACCGCGCTGTTCCACCTGCTGGACATGTTCGACGACGACGCACCCCGCCCGGCCGCGGTGCTGGGCATTCCGGTGGGCTTCGTCGGCGCGGCGGAATCCAAGCAGGCACTGACCGAATTCGGCCACGGCATCGAATATCTCACCGTCCGCGGGCGCCGCGGCGGCAGCGCCATCACCGCCGCGGCACTGAATGCGATTGCGAGCGAACAGGAATGAGCCATCCCGCCGCCGTACCCTCTTCCAGCGAACACCGCAGAAGCGAACGAACGACAAACGCAACCGAGCCCTCGCTCACCCCAGAGCACAGCGGCGGCACGAACCAGCGGACAGCAGACACCACCGTCCCTTCGCCCACCCCGGAACACAGCGACGGCACGAACCGGCGGCCGCTAGGCAGAGCCGAACCCTCGCCCACTCGGAAGCAGAGCGAAACCGCAAACCGGCAAACGGCAGACACCACCGACCCTTCGCCCACCCCGAAGCACGGCGAAGGCACGGACAAGCGAACGGCGGAAACGGCCGACCGATCGCCCACTGCGGAACACAGCGGCGGCACGAACGAGCGAGCGGGGGTAGCCGTACCGGACATGCCGAGCCCGGGCCACCAGCCGGAGTTCCCGCCTGGGCAAGCCGTCGGGGTGATGCCGGCCACCCTCGCGCATCCCGGTTCGGACCGCGCACCCAAAACCGTTCACCACTCGAGTGAGGCCGCGCGAGAGCCGATACCGGACGCACCGCGAGTCCTCCCCGGCAAGCTGTGGGGAATTGGGCTCGGACCTGGAGATCCTGAACTCGTCACCGTCAAGGCAGCGCGGATCATCGGTGAAGCCGACGTGATCGCCTTCCACAGCGCGCGGCACGGCCGCAGCATCTCGCGCGGGATCGCCGCCCGGTATATGCGCCCCGGGCAACTCGAGGAACATCTGGTCTATCCGGTGACGACAGAGACGACCGACCATCCCGGCGGCTACCAGGGCGCGATCGATGAGTTCTACGAGCGCGCGGCGGCCACCCTGGCCGCCCATCTCGCGGCCGGTCGCACGGTTGCGCTGCTCGCGGCCGGCGACCCGCTGTTCTACAGCTCGTACATGCACATGCACCGCCGGCTGGCGGGCCGGTTCGACGCCGAGATCATCCCCGGCATCACCTCGGTGAGCGCGGCGTCCGCGGCCCTGGGCACCCCGCTGGTGGAGGGCGACCAGGTGCTCACGGTGCTGCCCGGCACCCTGCCGGCCGAGGAGCTCACCCGCCACCTCGCCACCGCCGACGCCGCCGCCATCATGAAACTGGGACGTACCTATCCCGGTGTGCGGCAGGCACTCTCGGACGCCGGTCGCCTCGACGACGCATACTACGTCGAGCGCGCCAGCACCGGACGCCAAAAGGTCCTGCACGCCGCCGACGCCGCCGACGCCGACGTACCGTACTTCGCGATCACGATCGTCCCCGGCCCCCCGGTGACCACCGAGATCCCGCTCACCCCTGCAACTTCCGATACCAACCAGACACAAGCCGCAGCCACGCAACCCAACACCGCTGTCACAGTCACCCCACCGACAACAGCCGAACCCCGTACTCCAGCAACACAGCCCACCGTCGATGCCGCGTCAACGTCCCTTTCCGACACCGAGCAGGTACAAACCTCGCCCGCGCAGCCTCACGCCGCTGTCGCAGTCCGCCCGCCGACAGCAGTCGAATCTCACACCACAGTGCGACGCGGCACCACCGATGCCACCTCACTGTCCGCACGCCCGGAACAGTCTGCGCTACACACGGATTCCGCACCGACAGAAACCCCCGGCGACCAGCCCAGTGAGAGTTCCGCGCCATCCGGCAACCGGTACCGCACCACTATCGCAGTCCCCCCGCTGCCAGAAACCGAATCCCGCACCCCAGCAACACAGCCCAGCACCGTCGATGCCGCGTCGGCGCCCGTTTCCGACACCGAGCAGGTACTAACCTCGCCCGCGCAGCCCCGCAGCGCTGTCGCAGTCCGCCCGCTGACAGCAGCCCCCACCACAGCAACACAGCCCAGCACCGTCGATGCCGCGTCACTGTCCGCACGCCCGGAACAGTCTGCGCTACACACGGATTCCGCACCGACAGAAACCCCGGGCGACCAGCCCGGTGGAAATTCCGTACCATCCGGGGATCGGTACCGCACCACGAACACCCAACGACTCGACTCCGCAGCGGAGCTGTCCGGACCGCAGGGAGTTTCTCCCTCATGCGGCGAGGTGATCGTGGTCGGCTTGGGCCCCGGCTCGGCCGAATGGACCACCCCCGAGGTCACCCGGGCCCTGGCCGAAGCAACCGATATCGTCGGCTACACCACGTACATCAACCGGATTCCGGTGCGCGCGGGACAGCGGCGGCATGCCAGCGACAATCGGGTGGAGTCCGAGCGTGCCGCCATGGCACTGGATCTGGCCAAGGGCGGTGCGACAGTAGTCGTGGTGTCCTCGGGTGATCCGGGCGTGTTCGCGATGGCCGCCGCGGTGATCGAGGAGTCCGCCGATCCACAGTGGCGCGAGGTCCCGGTGCGGGTGCTGCCGGGAATGACCGCGGCCGCGGCCGTCGCGAGCCGGGTGGGCGCCCCGCTGGGGCACGACTTCGCGATGATCTCGCTGTCGGATCGCCTGAAACCATGGCAGACCGTGGTACAGCGCATTTCGGCGGTCGCCGCGGCCGATATGGCCATCGCGGTCTACAACCCGGCCTCTTCGCAGCGCACCTGGCAGGTCGCCGCGCTGCGCGATCTGGTGCTGGAGCATCGCAAGCCGGACACTCCGGTCGTGCTGGGCCGCGACGTCGGCGGGCCCACCGAATCGGTCCGGGTGATCACCCTCGCCGACCTCGACCCCACGGAGGTGGACATGCGCACATTGCTCATCATCGGGGCCTCCACCACGACAACCTTCGACACTCCCTCGGGCGCCCGCGTCTACACCGCACGCCGCTACGCCGCGCCGTGACCCGGGTGCGGATCCGAGCGTTAATATTCCACTATGGAACATTGATGGAAGGGTGCGCGCATGGCAGAGGATGAATCGAAGCGAGAATTGAATTCGACGGCGGCCTCGCTCCTGGGCTTTCTCCACGAGGGGCCGATGGCGGGGTGGGATCTGGTCACCGTGGCACAGGAGCGGATCGGCGACTTCTGGACGATCACGCAGAGCCAGGTGTATCGAGAACTCGCCACGATGGACCGAAAAGGGTTGGTACGCAAGGGAGAAACTGGGATACGAGAACGCACTCCGTATCACATCACCGAGGCGGGGCGAGAGGCGTTCGCGCAGTGGATCGCCCGCGATCCGGGCGCGGAGACCATCCGTGTTCCGCTGCTGCTGACCCTGGCGTTCGGCGAATTCGTCGAACCGGCACGCCTGAATCGGATCATCGCGGCCAACCGCACGATCCACGAGCAGCGGCTCGAGCACTACCTCACCGACGTCGACGAGCCGAAATCCCGTTGCGAACGCGCCACTCTCGACTTCGGGATCTCCTATGAGCGCACCGTCCTGGAGTGGTTCGATCGTCTCCCAGGCCTGCTTGCTCCGGAATCGCGCTGAGCCGCACGCCACCCGTATTTCCGCGCGCCGAATCCCGTCCGAGAACACGTGGCGTGGGCGACGCGTCGTCCCGCGATTGTTCGCCTCGGTTCGTGATATCGGCGCGGGACAGCGCACGCCGCGACAATCACGAGTTCGCCGAGGAAGCAAACGGGAACGCGTGTGTCAGAGTGCGGAATCGGCCAAGACGCGCAACCAATTCAACGCTGCCGCCGCGGACTCCACGATTATGGCACCCGCCGGTAGGGGCGGGCGGTCGATCATCACCACCGGGATGCGACATGCACGGGCGGCGGCCAGTTTCGCCGACGTCAACTCTCCCCCGCTGTCCTTGGTGACCAGTGCGTCGATGCGCCGCTCGGTGAGCAGTCGCACCTCGTCATCGACGGCGAACGGCCCACGGGCCAGGAGTAATTCGTGATCGGGCGGGAGCGCGGTGGTAGGCGGATCGATCGAGCGGATCAGGAACCACTGCGTCGTCAGGGCCGCGAACGCACCGACCTCTTGGCGGCCGATAGTCAAGAATATCCGATTACCCAGTCCTACAACAGTATCCGCGGCGGCAGCGGTATCGGGCACGCGCAACCATCGATCGTCCGAGTCCTCTCGCCAGCCAGGCCGGCGTACGTGCAGGATCGGTAGTCCGAGCACCGAAGCGGCTGCGGACGCATGCGCGGACATGGTGCCCGCGAACGGATGAGTCGCATCGACCACGGCATCGATATCATTGCCCCCCAACCACTCCCGCAAGCCATCGACCCCACCGAAGCCTCCCACCCGCACCGCACCGGCGGGCAGGACCGGCTCGCGGACGCGCCCGGCGAGCGAGGATACGATCTCCAATCCATGCTCGGCGGTTGCCCTTTCGGCGAGATCCCGAGCCTCCCTGGTGCCGCCGAGAATCAGGACTCTCACGACCGGCGAGTGCACAAGGGAGCGGCAGAATCCGTCATACTCCGAGTTGAGCGCATGTCACCTTTCCCTCGCGAGATCGTCGGGGTCGCCCTTGACCACCGTCCACTGGGTGACCGGCAGGTGCGGGCGCCACGTGGTGAATCCACCGAGCGGTTCGGCCCGGTAGATCTGGAACCGGCGCAGTGCACCGCCGTATTCACCCGCCCACGCGAGCAAGCACGCCTCCGACTCCGCGGTGACCGCGTTGGCGACCAACCGCCCTCCGGATGCCAATCGGGCCCAGCATTTTTCGAACAGATCCGGCTGGGTCAGCCCGCCCCCGAGGAATATCGCGGCCGGCCGGTCGACCTCGCGGCCGGACAACTCGGTGAGGACCTCGCCCAGCACGGTGATTCCGGGGACACCCAGGGCCGCGGCGTTGTCGGTGATCTGCCGCCGCCTCGGCTCGGATCGCTCGAAAGTGATTGCACGGCAAGCCGGGTGGGTGCGACACCATTCGATGGCGATCGTGCCCGACCCGCCACCGACGTCCCACAGCAGTTCGCCGGGCGCGGGGGCCAGCGCGGCGATCGATAGCGCGCGCACCTCGGCCTTGGTGAGTTGGCCGTCGCCGGCGTACACGCCGTCCGGCAGTCCGGGCAGCCGGGTCAGCCGCGTGGCACCGGGGTCGGCCACGCACTCCACGGCGACGATATTCAGCGGATCGCCCGGCGGCCGTGTCCAGGTATGCGCGGTCCCGGACTCCATTCGCTCGGCCGGACCGCCCAACTGCTCCGCTACCGTCAGCACCGAGCGCCCGAACCCGTTGCGCGACAACAGATCGGCAAGTTCACCGGGTGTGCGCTGATCCGCACTCAACAGCAGAATCCGGCGCCGGTCGGCCAACTCCGGCAGAATCGTCTCGACTGGCCGTCCCACGGCGCTGACCACCGGAGTCTCCGCCAACCCCCACCCGAGCCGAGCACAAGCCAGCGCCGCCGAGGACGGCTGCGGAAAAACGCGAAGCGCCCGGGGACCAACGAGTTTCGCCAGCGTAACGCCGATCCCATAGAACATCGGATCCCCGCTGGCCAGCACGCAAACCTTCGAATCATGATGCGCGGCAAGCAATCCAGCAAGCGCGGGAATCAGCGGCGACGGCCACCGAACCCGCTCGGCCCTATCATCGGGTATCAAGGCCAACTGCCGCGCCGACCCGAACACCACCTCGGCCTGCCCGACCACCTCACGCGCCGCTTCGCCGAGCCCAGCCCACCCATCGGCTCCGATCCCGACCACGACAATCGGCTCACCGGTCCACTCCAACGTCACCACCTACCTCCCCGCACCAACCCGAACACCACCTGAGATGTCGACCACCTCCCACACAGCCACCCCGAGACCGTCCCTCCATCGAGCCCGACCACAATCAGCTCACCGCACCACTCCGAACTCGGCTCACCGGACCGCTCCAGCATCACACCCACCTCCCCGCACCACCCGAACACCACCCGAGATGTCGACCACCTCCCACATGGCAGATGGGAAAGACGGAGTTGATGCTGCGCTCATCGGGGCAGCTTCCGCCAGATCGCGCGCGGGACGAAGCGGGAGGCGAAGTAGATCGGCCGCATCATCGGCGGAGCCCAGGCCAGGGGGCGGCGGGCACGCAGGGCGGCGACAACGGTATCGGCGACCCTGCCGGGGGTCACCGAGAACGGCGCGGGGTCCATTCCCTCGGTCATCCGGCCGATCACGAAGCCCGCACGCACCAGCAGGAGATGAACTCCGGTGCCGTGCAACGCATCCGCCAGTCCGGTGGCGAATCCATCCAGCCCGGCCTTGCCCGAACCGTAGACATAGTTGGCCCGGCGCACCCGGAAGCCCGCCACCGAACCGAAGACCACCAACTGCCCATCCCCCTGGGCGCGCAGCATATTCGCCAAGATGGTCAGCAATGACACCTGCGCCAGGAAATCGGTCCGCAACACCGCGAGCGCCGCCTCCGGCTCCCGTTCGGCCCGCCCCTGATCACCGAGCACCCCGAACGCCAGCACCGCAACGCCGATCCGCCCATGCTCGGCGGTGATCTTCTCCAGCATCGACTCGTGAGAAGCCATATCGTCGGCGTCGAACTCCACACAGTGCACCCCCGTCGCACCGGCCCGCACGACCTCTGCGCGCTCGCGCTCCAGATCGCCGCTGCGCCGTGCAGCCAACACCACCACCCGACCGTCAGCCAACCGCCGCACGATCTCGAGCCCTATCTCACTACGCCCCCCGAACAGCACGATCGCACCCGCATCGACACCCTCCGCCCGAACACCCATGGCGCACAGTCTGCCACCGCACCCAGCAGCCACCAGCCAGGCCCGCACCTCCACCCACAACCCACCCGATAGCGACCCACAGCCCTGCCTCCGCCCGTAACCACACCGCCAGCCCCTCCCGACCCACACCTACACCCGCACTCATCGCCCAGCACAGCCCCGATCGTGGCCGACAGATCCCCTACCACCCGTAACCACACCGCCAGCCCCTACCGGACCCACACCTACACCCGCACTC